>SYIT01000015.1 GCA_005798685.1 Actinomycetota bacterium
CTGCGCGCCCTCGAAGACCACCAGCTCGTCGGCTTCGAGCGCTTCGTGGATCAGCGTCGTCGTGTCGGCGATGTGCTGCTCAAGCCGCTTGCCGTAAAGCAGGTACTGCTCGGTGATCGTTTGCAGGTCGAGCGCCGGGTCGCGTTCAAACTCACGCAGCTGCAAGCGCTTGGGTTCCAGCGCCGCCATGATCTTCTGCTTGAGGATCTTCTCGTCGAGCATGTCTTGAACGCGAATCCCAAGTCGCAGCGCTTTGTCGGCGTAGCAGGGCCCGATGCCGCGGCGCGTCGTGCCGATCTCAAGCTTGCCCAGCCGCGCTTCGCCGGCTTGGTCGAGCATCAGGTGGTAGGGCATGATCAGGTGGGCGTTGGCGCTGAGGCGGAAGTTGCTGACGTCAACGCCGCGCTCGCGCAGCCCATCGAGCTCCCCGGTCAGCACGCCCGGATCAACGACAACGCCGTTGCCGATCATGCAGAGCGTGTCTGGATAGAGGATTCCGGAGGGAATCAGATGGAATTTCCAAACGTCCTCGCCGCGGACGATCGTGTGGCCGGCATTGTTGCCACCTTGGAAGCGGGCGACAATCTGCGCGCGCTCCGCCAGAAGATCGACGATCTTCCCTTTTCCTTCATCGCCCCACTGGGCGCCGACTACAACGATCCCTGGCATCAGCGATAGGAGTCTACGAGGCGCTAGGCCAAACGCAGGTCTGGCGCTGGCGGTTGGTCATTGTCGCGCATGTCGACGGCTTCAAAACGGCGCTTATCGTCACCGAACAGCGGGCAAAGCTCGCACATCTCTTCGAGCCTTGAAACGGTTCGCTCGCCGATCTGCAAGGCAAGTTCGTTACGTTCAAGATTGGTTGTGACGACGATTGAGCGCTGCGCCTCGTAGCGGGCGTTGACGATCGAGTAGAGCTGCTCGAGCACCCAGGCGCTGGTCTTCTCGGCGCCTAGATCATCGATCTGCAGCAGGTCGATCTCCGCCAGCCGGTCGAGCAAATCGACGTAGCCGCCTTCGGCGTCGTCTTCGAAAGTGCTGCGAATCTCGGCAAGCAGTCGTGGCAGCGAGTAGATCGCGACGCCGTGGCGGGCGTCGATTGCCGCCTGCGAGACGAGCATCGCCAGCGTCGTTTTGCCGGTGCCGACGCCACCGAAAAACCACAGCCCGCGCCCTTCTGCGAGCCGCTCGTCGAGCTGACGCACGTAGCTCTTGACTAGCTCGACCTGCGCCGCGGGCATCGAGCTGACCGGCGGTCGGTCGAATGAGGCGCCGCGGTAACGGCGCGGGATTACGGCCAAGAGCGAGCGCGAGCGCCTTGAGGCCAGCAGCTGCTCGCGGCAGTGGCAGGCGACGACTGCGTTCCCGTCCGGCGTGTCGAGCCAGCCGGAGTCCTCGCAGTCCTTGCAGGCGTAGCCGCTCACGCTGCGTCCACCGCGATGTTGCGGAAGCGCGGGTACTCGTGCTGGAAGGTCAGCTCAACCATTCCAAGCGCGCCGTTACGGTGCTTGCCGATGATCAGCTCGCCGACGCCCGGATTCTCTGAGTTCTCTTTGTTGTAGTACTCGTCGCGATAGATGAACATCACGAGGTCGGCATCCTGCTCGATCTGGCCCGATTCGCGAAGGTCGGAGAGCATCGGGCGCTTGTCGGGTCGCGACTCGACTCCACGAGAGAGCTGGGAGAGGGCGACGACAGGGACCTTTAGTTCGCGGGCAAGAATCTTCAGCCCTCGGCTCATCTCGCCGACCTGCTGAACGCGATTGTCATAGCGGCCGTCGGCGCGCATCAGCTGGAGGTAGTCGATGATGATTAGCCCAAGGCCACCCTCGTCGCGCAGGCTCTGGTGGAGCCGCCTCGCCTTGGCACGGATGTCGAGCAGGCCGATGTCGGAGGAGTCGTCGACGTAGAGCTTTGAACGCTCATACTCGCCGGCGACCTTCAGCACGCGCTGCCACTTTTCGTCGCGCACGCGGCCCTTGCGAAGATCATCACCTTTGATCATCGCCTGCGAGGCGATGAAGCGCTGGGCAAGCTCGCCCTCCGACATCTCGAGCGAGAAGAGCGCTACCGGGCGCGGGTTCTTCTTGTCGAGCGCGATGTTCTCAGCGATGTTTGTGACCAGCGCCGACTTGCCCATCGACGGGCGCGCGGCGATGATGATCAGGTTGCCGGGCTGGAAGCCGCCGGTGATCTGGTCGAGATCGGCAAAGCCGGAAGGGATTCCGGTAATTGACTCGCCGCGCTTATTGAGGTCGTCCCAGCGCTTCAGCTCCTGATGGAGCACGTCGCCGACGGCGCGGAAGTCCTGGCCACCATCGCCCATGCGGATTTCAAGGATTGAGCGCTCCGCCTCGTCAACGATCTGCTGCGGGTCGCCGTCGCGCGTATACACGCTCGACTGAATTCGGTAGGAGGTATCGAGCAGCCGCCTGAGGTGGGCGGTATCGCGGACGATCTCGGCGTAGCGGCGCAGGTTTCCAACCGCCGGCACGGCGGTTACGAGCGCTTGGATCGCCTCTTCTCCGCCGGCCTCCTCCAGCTTTCCAACCGACTTTAGCTCTTCGGTGACGCTGAGTACGTCGATCTCACTGCCGCGATCGAAGAGGCCCAGCAGCGCCTCGAAGATCACGCGGTGGCGGGTGCGGTAGAAGTCCGCGGCGGTTATCTCCTCTTCGACGACGTAGGCGTAGTGAGCCTTCTCGGAGAGGATGATCGCGCCAAGGATCGCCTGCTCGGATTCGATTGAGTGGGGCGGTAGCGTGGCTTGCGGATCGGTCGGCGACCCGGGTGGCTGAGCGGTAGTTGCCATTATCGATCGAAGCTACCAACGAGGTCGGGTGTTGTGCACACGCTCTTGCCGCAAATGGCGGCAACTTGTTTCAAGGCCGCCGCTGCCGGCGCGTTGAGCGGTTACTGCTCGGCGACGATCGCCGTGACCGTCGCCTTGATGCCGACGGCGAGGTCGATCGCAACGGTGTGCGTGCCGATCTCTTTGATCGGCGCTTCGAGGCGAATCTTGCGCTTGTCGATCTCAACCGCGCGGGCTTCGAGAATCGCGTCGGCGATGTCCTGCGGCGTGACCGAGCCGAAGAGGCGGCCGTCTTCTCCCGCAGGCGCCGTGATCGTCAGCGTCGTGCTGGCGAGCAGGTCGGCGAGCTCCTGCGAATCGTTGGCGGCCTGCGCGCGCTCAGCGGCCGCCGCTTCATAAGCGATTTCGGCGGCTGCGATCGACGAGGCGGTTGCTGGCTGCGCCAGCTTGCGTGGCAGCAGGTAGTTGCGCAGGTAACCCTTCGAAACGACAACCAGAGCGCCCTTATGACCGAGGTTGTCAACGTCTTTGAGCAGAATTGCTTCAGGCATCAGTCGCGATCCCGGTCACGGTCACGGCCGCGACGTGGGCGAGTGCCTTCGTTGGCCGGCTCTCCGGCATACGGAATCAAAGCGAGTTCGCGTGAGCGTTTGACCGCTTCGGCCAGCTGCGTCTGGTGCCGGCGGCAGAGGCCGGTCATCCCACGTGAGCGAATCTTGCCGCGCTCGGAGGTGAAACGCTTTAGCAGCGGCACGTCCTTGTAATCAATGTGGACGATCTTGTCCTTGCAGCAGGCGCAAGACTTACGGCGGCCTGTGCTTAGGCCTGCCTTCTTGTCCTTGCGGCGTGCTGAGTTGGTTTCTTTCTTCTTGGCCACTGAGCTGTCTCTGACTCTCGTTTTTAGTCGAAACGCGCGCCGATCGGCGCGCGCTGGAACACAGTTTCTCGCAGGGCAAGCAAAAAAATCGCCGCTGCGAGGCAAAGAGTAGCGCTTCAGCGCTGTTTGCTCAGTCTGCCGGGTGTTTAGAAGGGAATGTCGTCTTCGCCAGCGGCCGGCGCAGCGCCTGCAGGGGCGCTGGCGAAATCGCTGGTGTCGGTCGGCACGTCGGAGGCCGGTGTGAAGCCGCCCTGCCCGCCGGCGGCGTCATCGCGCGGCCCGCTGAGGAACTGGACGTTGTCGGCGATGATGTCAACGGCTTGGCGCTTGTTGCCCTCAGGCGTCTCCCATTCGCGCCACTCAAGTCGACCGTCGACGGCGACGCCGCGGCCCTTGGAGAGGTACTTGGCGGCATTCTCACCCTGAGCGCCCCATACCGTGACGTCGAAGTAGTTCGGCTTGTCGACCCATTCGCCCGATGCGCCGTCCTTGCGGCGCGTGTTGCAGGCGACGCGTAGTTTGCAGACCGAATTGCCGCTGGGTAGTGCGCGTAGCTCAGGGTCAGAGGTCAGATTTCCGGTGATGATCACGCGGTTGATGTTCGAAGCGGCCATGGCGGGTGTTCCTTTCACTGGGCGCGCGGAGCGCCTGGATCAGTTTGATTCGACTGGTGCCGCGAGTCTAAAGCGCGGCCCGGCGACGGTTAGCGATCAAGCCGCAATTTGCGCACTTGTTTTACGGTCGCGTCGCGATTAGTAAATCTGACAGCGCTGTTTAAGCGGCTGGGGCGGTGTTGTCGTCGGCCTGCGCCTCGGCGACTGCCTCTTCAGCGACCTCTTCGATCACGGCCTCTTCAGCGACCTCTTCGATCGCTGCGGCCTCGGCGGCCTCGGCGGCGACCTCAACCTCGGCGACCACTTCAGCCGCGGCCGGGGCCTCTTGACGCAGGTCGGGCGGATCGCCGACGCCTGCGCGCAGCTTGATGATCCGAAAACGGGTTACGCCATCGGTGATCCGAAGTGTCCGCTGCAGCTGTTCGAGCACGCTGTTTGGCCCGTGGAACTGGACTAGGTCGTACTCGGCATTGGCCTCGTGGTTGATCTCAAACGACATCTTGCGATTGCCGTAATCGTGGTCGCCGATGATTGTGCCGCCCTGCTCAATCATCGCCTTGACGTCGCTGCGAATCTTTGTACGCGTCGCCTGCTCGGCCTTGGGGTCGAGCATCAGCATCAGATCGTAGGTTGGAGCAGGAGCCACCATCGGGTTCGCGACGATAGCAGGGGGTGAAGCTTTCGAGGCTGCGGCTAAGGGGGTTATCGCCCGTCGCCGGATACCACGATCGCTGCGAATGCCGCTTCAACTGGCCGCTCTCTTGGCGCTGATCGCGCTGCTCTTCGGCCTGCCGCGGCTGCGCCAGCAGCCGCCACCGATTCCCGACCCCGCACCGCAACCGTTGGTCGAAGCTGCAGCCGCCCCCGCCGCTGCTGATATTCGCCCGCGGCAGCAATCCCCACCCCGGAGCGAGAAGCCTCGCCACCAGCCGCGGGCAGCGGTCAAGCGCAAGCATGCTGCGACGAAGCAGCGGCGCACGATCGCCGCGGAGCGGCTGGCAGCGGCGCAACAGCCGGCTCCGACCCAGCAGCCCGTTCCGCCACCGGAGCCTTCAGCAGCCGCTACGCCGGCACGCGAATTCGGTTGGCCTTAGCGAGCAAACGCCGCGCTAAAGCTGCTCAGTTAGCCGCTGCCCCGTTCGCTTCGGCCTTTGAGCGGATGTCGGCAAGCTGGTCATCGACCCAGTCGCCGGGGTCACGCTCGGTGACGATCGCCTTGAGGCCATCGATCCGCTCCTTGCGTCGCTCCGGATCCATCGTCAGCGCGCTGTAGATCGCGTCGGCTAGCTCCTGAATGTCGAACGGGTTGACGCTCAGCGCAAACTCGCCGAGCTCTTCGTGCGCGCCGGTGTTCTCGGAGAGGATCGAAACTCCGTCACGCTGATTTACGAGCGGTCCTTCCTTGGCGACGAGGTTCATTCCGTCGAACATCGCGTTGACGAGCAGCACGTCGTACTGGCGGTAGGAGGCCATCGCCTCTTCAAGGTCATCACGCAGCTTCAATTGGATCGGCATCCAGTCGGGCGTTCCGTGACGCAGATTCACAACGGCTACCAGCGCTTCGATCTTTTCGAGGTATTCGGCGTACTCGGGGACGTCTGTCCTTGAAGGCATCAACTGAGCGATGAACGAAACGTGCTCACGGAAGTCGGGGTGCTGATCGAGGAACAGGTCGAAGGCGGTGAAGCCGCGCAACACATTCTTTGAGAGGTCGGCGCGGTCGACGCGAACGATCAGATGCTCGCGTCGCCGTCGCTCCAGTTCGGCTTCCAGCTCCAGCGTTCGCGGCGAGCTGCCGACCTTCTCGGTCGCGTCGGCGTCGATCGGCAGCGGGTAGGCGCGGATCCAAATTTCGCGCCCGTCGTGGTAGACGATGCCGCGCTCAAAATCGACCTCAAGATCGAGCAGGTCGCGGCAGCACTGGATGAAGTTGCGGCGGTAAGCCTGAGTGTGCAGGCCGATGATGTCGTTGGCCAGCAGTCCGTAGTAGAGCTCTTCGCGGATCTCGGTTGGCAGCACTCGCCAAGCGTCCGACTGCGGCCAGGGAATGTGGATGAAGTGGTGGAGAAACACGTCGCGCCGGGCCGCACGGACGATCCCCGGCAGCGTGTAGAGGTGGTAATCGTGAACCATCACGACCGGGTCGTCCTCGCCGGCGATCTGCTCAATCACGGCCTGCGCAAGGTCGTCATTGACGACCTTGTAGCCAAGCTCAAAGGCGTCGATCTCCGATTGGCGAACGTCGGGCGCGTTTGAGATGTCCCAGAGGTAATGCTGGATAAACCACAGCATCGGGTTGGCGAAGATGTTGTAGAAGCGATCGAAGGCCTCGCCGTCGCTGTCGACCAAGCGCACCTCATATTCACCACCGAGCGGCGACTTGATGGCGAACGGGTGACCATCGGCCTCGCGCGCCCGCTTGATGTCACCGTCGGACATTGCGCTCGCGATCCAAACGGCCTTGCGGTGGGAGACGAGCCCGGTCAGTGCGGTCACTAGGCCGCCGCCACCGCGCGTGATCTCGCCGTCGTCGCTAAAGGTGACCGGGCCACGGTTTGAGACGAGTACGAATGGGGTCTGGCTCACAAGACTCAGCCTACCCTTCGGCGGCCGCTGGCGGACGACTCTTCTGTGAACTCATGCCGGAAGTTCGATTGCAAAGGTCGTTCGCCCCGGCGCGCTTTCAGCGCTGAGCGTTCCGCCCATCCGCTCCACGAGCTCGTAGGCGATCGCGAGGCCAAGCCCGGCGCCGCGCGTTCCATCGGAGGTGTAGAACGGTTCGAAGGCCCGTTCGAGGTCAGCCCGCGCAATGCCCTCGCCGAAGTCGGTGACGGCGATCCGCGCGCGGTTCTCCGGCTGGCTGGTGGCGACGATCACGTCGGTTCCCTTCGGCGTGTGTGCGACGGCGTTGTCGACAAGGATCCGCACGACCTGTGAGAGTCGCTCGCGATCACAGCTTGCGTAGAGCGACTTTGCACCAACGCGCACCTCGAGCTGCGAGTCGTGTTCAGTCAGCGCTGGCACGAACTCATTTGCGACGTCGGTTGCGAGCTTGCCGATGTCGGCTCGCTCACGCTCCAGTTCAACCGCGCCGGCATCGATCCGGGAGAGGTCGAGCAGATCGGTAGTCAGCTTTTCAAGCCGCGCAACCCCCTGGCGTAGCTGGCCAAGGAAGCGCAGCCGGGTTTCCTCGTCGAGCTCTTCGTCTTCGAGCAGTTCGACGAAGCCACTAAGCGAAAAGATCGGTGTGCGCAGCTCGTGGGAGGCGGTTGCGATGAAGCGCCGCCGCGCGCTGTCGAGCTCCGAGAGCTGCGTCTGCATTGCCTCCAGCGCCGCCGCCAAGCGGCCGAGCTCGTCGTCGTGGTCGACCGTGAAGTGCGCCGCGCGGTCGCCGCCCGCAACCTGGCGGGCGGTCTCTTCGAGCCTTGAGACGCGACGGCCGAAGGAGAGCGCAACGAGATAACCGGCGACCAGCGCGAGGACGAGCGCGACCACAGCGGCGAGCAGAATGCGATCGCGGACCAGCGCCACGTTGCGTTCAACGTTGCCCAGCGGCGCTGAGAAGACGAGCACATCACCGAGCACGCGGCGGCCTGTCTCGGGATCCTTTGAGAAGAGCGGCAGTGCTGCCTGGCCAACGCGCCCGCTCGCGACCGACTCGACCGCCGTTGCCGTCCTGCCCGAACCGATCGCCTTGAGCGCGGCGGGAAAAACGAGAGTGTCAATCGCGCTGCGCAGGTCGGAATCGGACTTGACGAATGGCGCCGTGCCCTTGCCGCCGACGCCGATCAGCGTCACTCGCGCATTGGCTTTGTCTGCTGCCTCGCGCACGGCAAGGTCGATCTGGCTTACCGGCGCGGCGTCGGTGAGCTTCTTTTCGATCACGCCGCGCAGGCGCTGGGCGTCGGTCGCGAGCTGCCCGGTTCGCTGGTCGGTCAAACTTGACTCTAGGCGGGGCACGACACCGGCGTAGACGATCACCATCGCGCTGAGCGTGATTGCGAAGAAGAGCAGCGCCAAGCGGTTGGCGATCGATCTTGGTTGGCGCATCAGGATCCGTCAGGCTCACGGAAGCGGTAGCCAACGCCGCGTACGGTGAGGATGTAGTTCGGCTCGCGCGTGTCGGCTTCGAGCTTCTCGCGCAGGTGGCGGATGTGAACGTCAATGGTGCGCGGATCGCGGTAGTCGCTGTTGCCCCAGATCTGGCTGAGTAGCTGGTCGCGGCTGAAGACGCGCCCTGGGCTGCCGGCCAGTGCGAGCAGAATCTCGAATTCGACGAAGGTCAATTCGACCTGCTCGCCGGCGAGCCTTACGCGCCGTTTCGGCAGGTCGATCTGAAGCTCGTGGTTGACGATCAGATCTTCCTCCTGCTCGCCGACTTCTGCGGCTAGCGAAGAGCGCCGCAGCAGCGCCTTCACGCGGCTGCGGAACTCACGAACTGAGAATGGTTTCGTTATGTAATCGTCGGCGCCGATCTCAAGCCCGACGATCTTGTCGACCTCCTCCGATTTTGCCGTCAGCATAATGATCGGGATGGTGCTGGCGGCGCGGAGCCGCTGGCAGAGCTCGAAGCCGTCCATCCGCGGCATCATCACGTCGAGGACAACGAGATCAAAAGCTGCCTCACGAAAGCGCTCGAGCCCCTCGCGGCCGTCGCTTGCCTGGACGACTTCGTAGCCGTCCTGCCTCAACGGGAAGGAGAGAAGCTCCTGAATTGACTGCTCATCATCGACGAGCAGAATGCGTGCGGTTCGCTCTGTCATCTGCGGGTGCCAGCCTAGGCGCTTTACCCTTCCTCTTCAGCAATGCTTGACCCGCGCATCTACCGAGCAGCATTCGTTCCCGTGTTGTTCGTCTTCATCATCGTCGCTTTCTCGCTTGAGAATCGGCCCGATCCGCTGCGCTCGCAGTTGGTGCCAGCCGGTTTCGACGGAGCGAAAGCTGCGCGGATGATGAATTCGCTCAGCGCGCAATACCCGCGGCGTCGGCCCGGTAGCGCCGGTGATCAGGCGCTCGCCTTGCGCGTTGCCGAGGAGCTGCGCGCGGTGATGCCGCAGGTTGAGGCCCGCACGCGCGCAGTGAAGGACGCCGCAACTGTCGATGGTCAGCGCGACCTGATCAACATTGAGGCGACGCAGCCGGGTTCAGCGCCGGGTGCGCGGCTGGTCGTCGTTGCTGCCCGTGACGCGCTTGACCCCCGTTCCACTGCCTCGCTCTCGGGAACGGCAGCGATGATCGAGATTGCCCGCGTCGTCGCGCTCGCTCGCCCGCTGCGCAGCGTCACCTTTGCTTCGGTCAGCGGCTCGACCGGTGGGCAGGCGGGGATCAGGCAACTCTCCGCGCAGCTAAGCCGTCCGGTCGACGCAATGATCGTGCTCGGTGATCTGGCCGGGCCGGTGACGACCGATCAGCTCGTGACCGGCTGGTCAACCTCGCCGGGCGCCGCTCCGCTCGCTCTCTCGCGCACGCTGGCGACGGCGCTGCGGGCGGAGACGGGGCTGAAGGCCGCTTCGCCGCTGGCTCGCAGTGAGCTCGCCCGGTTCGCCTGGCCGGTCAGCGTCGGCCAGCAAGGACCAGCGGTCGCTGCGGGAGTTCCGACCGTCCTGCTCTCAGCCAACGGTGAGCTGCCGCCGGCCGCTGACGCGCCGGTCGACTCGACGCGGCTGCAGGGCTTCGGCCGCGCCGCACTGCGCTCTCTGACGGCCTTGGACGCCGGCGCAACGATCAGCACCGCCAGCCCCAGTCTTGATCTCGTGATCACGCGCAAGCTGCTTCCGCCGTGGGCGATCCGCCTGCTCACCGCCGCGCTGCTGCTGCCGGCGTTATTAGCGGCCGCGGACGGGTTCGCACGGCTGCGCCGTGAGCGCTCGCCTGTCGCCCGCTGGATCGTCTGGGTGCTCGCGATCGCCTTGCCATTCGCGCTGGCAGAACTCTTCATCCGCGCACTCGGCCTGTTCAGCGTCATCAACGCGACAGCGCCACCGGCCCCGCCCGGTTCGCTGCCGCTCGCTGCAGCAGGGATCGGCGCGCTGGTCTGCGCTGCCGTGATTTTCGCATTGGCCTTTCTCGTCCTGCGCCCATTGATCAACGGCGCACTAACTGTCAGCGATTCGAGCGAGGCCCATGGCGCCTCAATGGCCCCAGCGCTTGTGATCTCTCTGGTCGCAATCATCGTCTGGATTCTTAATCCTTATGCCGCCCTGCTGCTGGTTCTCCCGGTCAACATCTGGCTTCTGGTCGGCGCCCGCGAGCTGCCGCTGCGCCGCCGCTGGGCAATCTTTTGGATTCTTGTCAGTCTGCTGCCTGTGGTCGCCGTGGCCGTGGTCTATCTCGGCCAATTCTCGCTCTCGCCGTTGGAGCTGATCTGGTTCATCTTCCTCGCGCTGGCCGGCGGCACTCCGCCGCTGCTGGCCTCGCTCGGCTGGTGCGTTGCCTGCGGCGCTGGCGGCGCGGCGCTACTGCGCGCCCTGCGCCGCGATCGCGCGCCCGATCAGGCGATTACGGTTCGCGGCCCGGTCAGCTACGCCGGTCCAGGTTCGCTTGGCGGGGTTGACTCAGCCCGTCGCCGCTGAGGGCTAGTCGCCAACGTTGTGCTCGTAGCCGTGGAGCTCGACTCGCTCGCCGCCAAGGCCGACGAAACGAACTTCGCCCGCGCCATCGAGAACGCTGCCAACGCGTATCAAACCGGCTACCTCGGCGGCTGCAGCCTCAGGCAGGCAGGCGCAGAGCTCAAAGTCTTCACCGCCGCTGGCAGCAAATTGGGCTCCGTTTCGGCCGAGCTCGGCGGCAATCTGTTCAACGCCTGCGGCTAACGGAATAGCTGCCAAGTCGATCTCAATCGTGACCGCGCTGCGTGAAGCGATCTGGCCGGCATCGGTCGCGAGCCCGTCGGAGAGGTCGATCAGCGCACCGGCGCCTGCTCTGCGCAGCTGGCGGGCACAGTCAAAGCGCGGTTGTGGCCGCAGCTGGGCCAAGATCAGCGCATCGGCTAGCTGCCGCTCAAGCCGGTGGCCGGCGGCACCTTCGAGCAGCACTAGTCCTGCCGCCGCGCCGCCGAGCGGGCCGCTGACAAATACGCCGTCACCAGCCTTCGCGCCGCCACGACCGATTAGCTGCGCGGCGTCATCGCTCCAGCCGACGACGGTGACCGAACAGAACAGCGTCGGTGAGCGAACCAAGTCGCCGCCGGCAACCGTCACGCCGGTCGCTTCAGCGAGCTGCTCGATCGACGCGGCGAGGCTCAGCACGTCACTTTCACCGAGGTCGCTGGGGATGCCGAGCGAGATGTATGCCTCGCCCGGCTCGGCGGCCATAGCTGCCAGGTCGGAGAGCGCCACCGCCAGCGCTTTGTGTCCAACGTCGGCAACGCTCACGCGCTCGTTGTCGAGGCGGAAGTGGACTCCGTCGACGACCGCGTCGACGCTTGTCACGCAGTAAGGCTTCGAATGGACTACTGCGCAGTCGTCGCCGATCCAGCCGGCGTTTCGTTCGCCGCGAGGCGAGAAAAGCTTCTCGAAGGCGTCGATGAGCGAGCGTTCGCTCAACTTGAGGCCCCCCTAGCGGTGGCGGTAGACGATCCGAGCGCGGTCAAGATCGTAAGGCGAAACTTCGACGCGGACGCGGTCACCGGGGAGGATTCGAATCCTGTAGCGGCGCATCTTGCCAGCTACGTGACCGAGCACAAGGTGCCCGTTGTCGAGCTTTACACGGAACATCGCGTTCGGCAGCGCCTCAACGACATCGCCCTCGAACTCGACTTTCTCTTCTTTGGCCATCGGCGCTGACCGTAGCAGTCGCTGCGCCCGTTAGCCGGGCGTAACCCCGCCGTTATCTGGGTCAACGGGCGTTGGCTCGGGCGTTGGTTTTGGAGTTGGCGTTGGTTTCGGCGTAGGCGTAGGCGTAGGCGGCCGGTTCGGTGGCGATTCGTATTGGTCACCGTTATCTTCGCCATCCTTTTGCTTGTCCTTCTTCTTCTTTTCCTTATCCTTTTCCAGCGGATCGACGGCGTCGCCAGGCGCGCCCTCGGTTGCGTAGGTGCCGAGGAACTCCTGCGCTACGAACGGCTCTTTCGGCTCCGGGAAGGGGTCGCAGGGGCGCCCTTCCATCGCCGTCGTCATGAAGTCGCGCCAGATGCTGGCCGGCGCTGCGCCGCCGGACATCCCGCCCATTGAGATCGCTGCGTCCGGATAACCGACCCAGACGGTTGTATTCAGCGAGCTCGTGAAGCCACCAAACCAGGCGTCGGTCGAATCGTTCGTCGTGCCGGTCTTGCCGGCTACCGGGCAGCCGAGCTGGGCGCCGGTGCCGGTGCCGCCGGTCACATTTGCCTCCATCGCCTTGATGGCCTCAAAGCTCTCCCCATCGGTGAAGGCTTTTACGCGGCCGCGGCGTCCAAGCGAGGTGTCAACGCGCCCGTCGGCGAACTCGACCTTCTTGATAGCCACTGCTCGCGTCCGCCAGCCACCGTTGTTGATCGTCGCGTAGGCGCGCGTCATCTCAAGCGCGGTAACGCCGTTGGTTAGGCCGCCGAGCCCTTCGGCTGGGTAGGCGTCGAGCTTGCTCGTGATGCCGAGGTCATAAGCGGCGCGACGCACCTCTTCGGGCCCAACATCGAGGTCTAGTTGCTGGAAGATCGTGTTGTCGGACTTCACTAGCGCCTGAAAGACGGACATCTTGCCACCGTACGAGTGGTCGTAGGTCTCAACGTCGATCGGCGTCCCTGTTCCCTCATCGACGAACTTCAGCGGTTTCGATTCGTAAGTCGTGGCATTGATGTCAACGCCTTGGCGCAGTGCCGCCATCAGCACCATCACCTTGAAGGTCGACCCCGGCTGACGCTGGCCTTGAGCTGCAAGGTTGAATTTCGAAGTCGAATAGTCGCCGGAGGACGCCATCGCCTTGATCTCACCGGTCTTGGGATCCATGCTGACGACCGATGAGGAGGGGCCGCCGGTTCCGAGGTTGGCGGCGATCGCCTCGCGGGCGCGGCGCTGGAGCTTCAGATTGACTGTTGTGTAGACCTTCATCCCGCCGGCCTTAACGCGATCGGCGCCGTAACGGGCGATCAGCTCCTTCTTGACGTAATCGAAGAAGTAACCCTCACGGTGCTGGGCGTAATAGCGGCTGCGTTTGACGCCGAGCGGTTCGCGGTTGGCCGCCGCGGCCTGGTCGGCGCTGATATAGCCCTGTTCCTTCATCTGCTGGAGCACTTGGGCGCGACGCTGGCGAGCCAGATCGGGGGCCAAGAAAGGGTTGTACTGCGATGGCGCCTGCGGCAGTCCGGCCAGAAGCGCCGACTGGCTGAGCGTCAACTTTTTTGCGGACTTGCCGAACAGCACGCGCGCGGCTGCGCCAACGCCAACGGCGGTCTGCCCGCCAACGGTGCCGTAGGGAACGTTGTTGATGTATTCGTTGAGGATCCAATCCTTACCGGCGGCGCCGGGGTGACGGCGCTCAATGTCGGTTGCCAGCTTGGCCTCACGGATCTTGCGGTCGATCGTTCGGTCGCGGCCGCCTTGATACATGTTGCGAACCAGCTGCATCGTCAGCGTTGAACCGCCCTGAACGGTAGATCCGCTGGAGAAGTTTTTGACCGCCGCTCGCGCAACGCCCTCGAAATCAACGCCGTTGTGTTTGTAGAAGCGCTGGTCTTCAATCGCGACCGTCGCGTCGCGCATCTCCTGCGTAATCTGCGAGGCCTTCACCGGGGTTCGCAGCACGTCGCCCTGAATGAAGCCAAGGCGCGTGCCGTCGGCGGCGTAGACGGTTGAGGTTGCGCCCTGCTCGGCCGGCTTCAGTTCGCTCAGTTTCGGCGCCGAAGAGGCGATTGAAGCGAGGTAGCCAAAGCCACCCAAAACGGCGATGAATGATGCCGCTCCGCTCACTGCGAGCAAAGCAAAGATCGCTCGCCCGGCTCCTGCCTGGCTGCGACGACGACGAAGTTTTCGGCTGCGTAGAGACACGTTGGTGGTTGTTCGCGGCAGGCTTGCTGGCACCTTCCAAAAGTGCCTATTTCTTGGGCGAACAAGGACAACTCTAGCCGTTGAGACGGGCTCCGAGCGCCGCTTCGCTGGCAGGTTCAGGCAGCTGCGCGGGGAATACCAGTTCAACGATGACTCAATCGCTACCGGCTGAGCTGCCGGAGATCATCTCGCTCGACGCGCTTGGCACGCTGATTGAGGTCGTCGACCCGGTCGGCGGTTTGGTCGGCGCGCTTGCCAGTCGCGGCGTCGCGGTCAGCAGCGAGGAGGCCGCGGCAGGCCTTGGCGCCGAGATGTCCTACTACCGCTCCAACAGCGCCTTCGCAGGTACTCAGGAGGCGCTCGAGCAGCTGCGAGACCGCTCGACCGAGGTGCTCATAGAAGCGCTGCCGCAGTCAGCCTCGGTGATCGGCTTTGCGGCGATGCGCGAAGCGCTCGGTGAGGCGGTCCGCTTCGCCCCATTCCCAGAGGTTGATGCTGTTCTCGGTGCTCTACGCGCCGCCGGTGCGCGGCTCGTGATCGTCAGCAACTGGGATATCTCGCTCTACGAGGTGCTCGATCAGATTGGGCTTCGGGCGAAGGTTGACGCCGTTGTAATCTCAGCCGAGGAGGGGCTGGTGAAGCCTGATCCAGAGTTGGTGCGCCGCGCCGTTGATCGCGTTGGTGGTGGTCCTGATTCGACCGTTTGGCATGTGGGCGACGATCCGGCGTCCGATCTAGAGCTGGCGCGCTCGGCCGAGGCTCTCCCGGTGTTGGTTGATCGCTACGGCCAATACGGCGATTTGGACAAAGTGATCGTGCTCGATTCACTGCAAGGTTTGATAGCGCCCGCCCGCTAAAGTTACTGGCGATGTCGACCGCTCACCCGGGGGCGCTTGAGGCGCCCTTTATTCACCCGCCTGCGCCGCAGCGGCCGGAGCTGCCGGATGGTATTGAGCCGACGGCGATGGCACCGAGGTGGCGTGCCTGGATGGGCTTTGTGGCGCTGCTCTTGGGTTTCGTGGCCGCCGCCGTTGGCGCCGTGATCTTGACCTTGATTGGAGCCGCCTTCGACGACTCGGCTATCACCAGCGGCAAGCTGGCCACTCCGTCGCCGACGATCAACATTCTTGCGACCGTCCTTCAGGGCCTCTGTTTGGTTGGCGCGGCGCTTGTTCTTGCCCGTGTCGCAGGGCGGCCACGACCATGGGATTTTGGTCTGCGCGGCACGCGTTTCTGGCCAGCGGTTGGCTGGGCCTTGCTCACTTGGGTGAGCTTTCTGGCGGTCACACTCGCTTGGGTGGCTCTGATTGGGGCTGAAGATGCGGCCGATACGCTCCCCAGCGAGCTCGGTGCCGACAAGAGCAACGTGGCGCTTGTTTCGGTGGGCATCCTCGTCTGCGTCATTGCGCCGCTGGTGGAGGAGTTTTTTTTCCGCGGTTTCTTCTTTACCGCGCTGCGCTCGTGGAAGGGGATTTGGCCAGCGGCGTTGGTCACGGGCCTGATCTTCGGCGGCATCCACGCCGGCTCCTCGAACATCGCCTTCCTTGTGCCGCTGGCCTTTTTCGGTTTCGCGCTCTGCCTGCTTTACGCCAAGACCCGTTCGCTTTATCCCTGCATCGCGATTCACGCCGCCAACAACTCGGTCGCTTTCTGCTCCTCGCAGGATTGGGGCTGGCAGATTGCGCCGGTGCTGGCCGGCTCGCTGGCCCTAGTCGCTCTGATCTGCTGGCTGGTGCGACGGGCGGCTGGCCCGACACCAGCTTGGGCATTAAGTTAAAGGAATGCGCCCAGCGCCGCCGTACTCTCATACTGAGGTGCTCAAGCGTCGGCTCGCCCCCACTTTTTCTGTCGTAGTACTCGCCCTGCTCGCTTTGCCAGCGGCCGCGCTTGCTCAGGATCCCGTCGTAGAGCCCGCCCCAACGCCTGATCCGGCGGTCAAGACAACGGTCAAGCTTGGCTTCACCGGCCTAACCAACCGCCAGGTTCTCGGCGGGGAGGCTTGGACGATCAAGGGGACCGTCAGTAACTTTGTTGCCGGCCAGAGCGTGACGCTGAAGGTCAAGCGCAACGGGCGCGCGATGCTTACCCGCACGCTCGCGATCAAGCAGGATGGTTCGGTTGGTCGCTTCAAACTTGCGGTCAAGCCCAACCGCGGCGGGTTGCTGACGGTTCAAGCCAGCCACGCGGCCACGCCCGAGATGGCTGCAGCAGAGTCGCGCCCTCTAAAGGTGCGGGTCGTCTCCCGCTCGGCGCGGGCAGGTGATCGCGGCCTAGCCGTTAAATATCTACAGAGTCGGCTCTCAAGGCTCGGCTACGTAGTTGGTAAGCGCGGCTACTACGACGCTCGCACCGGTCGCGCCGTGCTCGCCTTCCGCAAGGTCACGCGGATGGCACGAACGCAGGTAGCTTCGAGCGAAGTTTTCAGTCGCCTTGCCAGAGGCTGGGGTCGCTTCAAGGTCCGCTACAAAAACCATGGCCGCCACGTCGAGATCGATCTTACGCGCCAAGTTCTGGCGCTAATCAACCGCGGCAAGGCTGTGCGGATCTACCCAACGAGCTCCGGCAAGTCCTCAACGCCGACGATCGTCGGCAACTTCTCGGTCTATAGGAAGGAAGCGGGGACGAACTCGCTTGGAATGATCTTCACCAGCTACTTCATCCGTGGCTACGCGATTCACGGTTTCGTTGACGTGCCGATCTACCCGGCCAGCCACGGCTGCCTGCGGATCCCGCCGTCAGAGGCCGTTTCGGTTTACAACTGGATCAACATCGGCACGCGCGTCGACACCTACTACCGCTAGCGTCGCTTTTCGATGGATGCCCGCCAGCGCCTAACCGAAGAGCTACGCGCTCACGCCTTGATCATCGGCGAGGTGACGCTGACGAGCGGCGCTGTCGCTCAGTACTACGTTGATTCAAAGCGCGCGATCATGCTGCCGGTCGGTTTCGCGGCGCTCGGTGAGTTGGTAGCCGCCAAAGCTGCCGAGCTCGGCGCTACGGCGGTCGGCGGGATGACGATGGGCGCCGACCCTGTTGCCTGCTCAGCGCTTGCGGCAGGCGCCGACGTGAAGCTCTTCTTCGTTCGCAAGGAGGCCAAGCAGCACGGCCTCGCGCGGAGGATCGAAGGGCCGCTGCTTGATCCCGGCGAGCGCTGCCTGATCGTCGAGGACGTAGTAACCAGCGGCGGTTCGACCGTGAGCGCAATTGAAGCGGTGCAGGAGGGCGGCCACGAGGTCGTTGGCGTCGTTTCGGTGCTCGATCGGCTGGCGGGAGGGGCAGAGGCAATCGAAGCGGCCGCCGGCGCGCCCTATACGGCGCTGACCACGATCGACGACGTTTACCCCGACCGCAGCGACCGCTAGCTCGGTATCGATGCCCCGACCTGGATTCGAACCAGGGGCCTGCTCCTTAGGAGGGAGCCGCTCTATCCAGCTGAGCTATCGGGGCTTCACCTGAAGAAAGATACGCCGCGGCCACGCCGATGTGCGGGAAATGCCGATCGGTAGTGAAACGGTTGGCGGGACTGGGTTATGCGCCGTCTTCGTAAAGCGACTCGCGCGCGACCTCTTTGCCGCCGCCATCGAAGCAGGCGATCTCGAGCGTGTCACCGCGGAAGTCGTCTGGAGCCAGCAGCGTGAAGCGGTCGTCAACCATCTCGCACTGGTCGACGCAGAGCCCAGCCAGCTCGGCCGTCGCGATCTTCGCTTCGGCGCCGATCGGGCGCCCCCAGACGAGCGTCATCGCGGCGATCGAATCGGTCTCGCCGCGCCACGAGCCAACGACCTCTTCGCAGAGGTCGATCTTCCAATCGGGGTTGTCGGCGGCGGTCTGCGCCGTTACGTCGGCAACGGCTTTGAGATCCTCATCGCCGGCCTCGTTGCGAAGGTGCGCGATGTAGCCGAAGACCTCGAGCCCGTTCGATGTCGATGCGACCGCAGGGATATAACTGCGGCCATGCCAGGTGCGGTCGGGGAACCAAGCGATCTCACCGATCTGGCCTAGCTCTTCGCCGTCCTCAGGCTCAATCGCGGCGCAGGCCTCGATGAAAACCTGCTGCAGCTTCAGCGCCCAGCGGCCGGAGGGGAGATGTTCATGGGGGGGCTCGGCCGCGAAGCGCGGCACGAGGCGGGGTTCAGGAGCCATCTATGCAGCTTCGCAGGAGCAGAAGAAATTGGTCGCGCGGGCGGCTCACGCTGGATCTACCTCAAGCATCAGCGTGACCGGCCCATCGTTCACCAGCTCAAGCTCCATCGCGGCGCCAAAGACGCCGCGCTCAGCGCCGAGCTGCCGGCAGAAGCGCTCATAGAGCGGCTCGGCAAGCTCCGACGGGGCGGCGCCGCTAAAGCTTGGGCGGTTGCCCTTGCTCGTATCGCCGTAGAGCGTGAACTGGCTGACGCAGAGCACTTCGCGCTCGCCTAGTGGGTCACTCATCTTGCCTGCGCCGTCATCAAAGATGCGCAGCGCCCTGACCTTCTCTGCGAGCCTGTCGCAGCAAGCCTGATCATCGCCGAGGCCAACCCCAAGCAGTACACAGAGCCCGGCGCCGATCGTGCCTACCGTCTTACCCTCGACCCGCACAGAGGCGCCGCTGACCCTCTGAATGAACGCTCGCATCGCCGCCAGCTTACAGCCCGCCAGCGAGCGCGACGACGCTCGCCGCGATGACGACGATTGCCGTGCTCCAAGCGATCGCGCCGACGATGATCTTCATCTCGAGGCCGAAGATGTGGCCGACGGCAAGGGCGGTAATGCCGCTCGCCATCCCAGCCTGAATTAGAAAAGCCGAGGGAACCTCGATCACGAAGCTTGAAAGGCCGAGCATCACGCCTGGGGCGATCAGCAGCCGAAGCACCAGCGCCGTCACGACCGGCGCTGTTAGCTGCGGCGGGAAGATCCGCGTTCCCTCCTGGTCGTGCTCGATCATCAGGTAAACGCCGACGGCAAAGAAGCCCAGTGGTGCGATCGCAACCGCCAGCAGGATCGCGATATCGCGCGCCCAGTCGGGGCTGAGCCAGCTTGGCGCAATAACCGCGGCGATCAGCGCGACCAGCGCCGGGTTGCGCGTGAAGAAGGTCTTGGTCCGTTTGCGCGCTCCTTCACCGGCGCGCGTTCCGAAGGCCGCTCCGATCGCGAAGCCACCGATCAGTGCGATCGGCGCCGTGACGGTCGTGTCGTAGGTGACGGCAAGGCCGATCGAATCATTGCCAAGCAGCAACGCGATCAGCGGAATTCCGAGATAGCCGGTGTTTGCAAGCCCGACCGAGACCATGATTGCCCCGGTCGCCGCCCGCGGCAGCCGCAGCAGCCGCTCCCCAATTAGCCAGGCCAAACCGATCACGACAACCCGCTCGGCCCAGCCGAAGACGATCCCGGCGCCCAGCCCTGTCGTTAGCTTCAGGTCGCTGACGGTGAAGAAGACGACTAGCGGAATCGCGACGTAGGCGAGGATGTCGAGCAGCCTGCGAGAGAGCCCGAGCGCGCCTTCGCCCCAGCGCCGCTCGGCGCCGACGCCGATCACCACTGCCAGCAGGCTTGTTAGCGCGACTGCGATCACTGCGCGCGGCCGATCACGCCAGCTGTTTGTTCATCCAGATGTGCTCAATGCCTGCATCCGTAAACGGTTCGCCGTAGGCGATGTAGCCGGCCTGTTCGTAGAGCGCCGCGGTGTAGCTCTGTGCGGCCAGTCGGATCTCTTCAGCGCCGAGCAACTTCGATTCGCGATCGGCGACGCGCAGCATCTCGGCCGCTATCCCTTCGCGGCGGCGCTTCTTCGCGACGACCATCCGTCCGAGCTTCACCGTGGTACCGTCGAGTAGCAGGCGGCAAGTCGCGACTACTTCCTCTCCGTCAAGCGCAATCAGGTGCGTCGCCTGCGCGTCGAGGCCGTCTATCTCCTCGGCAAGCGCCACGCCCTGCTCTTCGACGAAGACGACGGTCCGCAGCGCCAGCGCTTTGTTGATCTGAGCCTCGCTGGCGGCGACCTCAATACTGGGCGTCACTTCGGAACCATCGCGTAGCGATCGATATCGGTGTTCAGGTCGGCTGCTTTTAGGTACGGCCCCGAGTGAACCAACTGCCGCTTGCCGGAGCGCGAGTAGAAGATCGTCGAGGGAACGCCAGCGAGCTTGTTGTCGCTGAAGAACTTTCCGTCTCGATCGCTGTAGCTCGGGTAGCTGACGGGAAACTCTTTCAGCAGCCGTTTCGCCGCCGGAATGTTGTCTTTTAGATCAACGCCGACGAAGGCGACCTTGCGACCGCGCTCAACCGACACCTGCTCGAAGACCGGCATCTCCTGGCGGCACGGGCCGCACCACGAAGCCCAAACATTTACGACGACCGGATAGCCGCGCAGCTGCGTCAGGCGCTCGCCCAAGGCTGCCGGCCCGCCGGGGAGCAGCTCGCCAGCCTGCGCGTGGAGCGCAGCTAGGGCCGGCGGTGAGCCGGCCAGTCGCTGCTGCGCTTCGGCAGAACTCGGCCTGCGATCGCTTTGGGTCGCTCCACCGCCGCTTTCGCTGCTGGCCTGCTGAAGGCCAATAATTACGATGCCAGCCAATACGACAGCGGCGGCAATTATTGCTGCGATACGCATAGCTTCAGGATCGCACAGTAGTGCTGTATAATCAGAAATACGCTGTGTCTGTCTCGACTGCGAGACTTCCAGTGGCCGCTCCGGGCGGTACCCGGACTGGGGGAAGTGACGCCGGTACTTTGCGCCACTTCCCACCTCTTTACGACTAATCGCCAAGATGGCTGACTGCTAATGGCCGAAGCGGCCGGACCGGTACCCACCGGCAAAGAGATAGAGCGCGCCGAAGCGTTCACGTTGGAGAAGTTCGTCTACCCAGGCGAACAGGTTGACGTTGCCCTAGCGCCCGGTTCGCCGCGCGCCCGCGCGCTTGCCTACGCACTTGACGAGCTCGACGCAGGCGCCGAACTCCCCTCGATGAAGTGGCGCCGCTCATGGTCGCTGCTGCTTGGCCTTGAGCGCGTGCTCAGCGAAGAGGAGCCGCACCTTGCCGATGGAACGGTGCTCAACCCGCATCAAGTTGATGCTCTCTCCGGCACGCTAACGGCGCTGCTGGCGGCGCGGATGAAGGTCGACGATCTTGAGATCGCCGAACCGGTCTTCGACGTTGATGACGAACCGGTGGAGGCGATCATCACTGACGATGACGAGCTCGCTGCCGAGCTCGCGGCGCTCGACGAGGAGCACGCGGAGGACGAGGACGAAGAGGGCGACGACGTAATTGAGGAGATTGAGGTCGAGGTTGAGGTCGATCCGATCGAAGCCCCTGACGGGACCGACGAGGATATTGACGCCGAGGCGCTCGACGATCCAAACGCCGACAAGCGCTTCTGGTTTGAACACGCAACTGGCGCCGGTAAGACGGTCGCCGCGATGGGCTTCGTCGACGCCTCGCGCACCGGCGGCATTCTGATCCTCACGCACCGCAGAAATCTCGTCGACCAGTTCAACGAGGAGATCCGTACGCGCGGCTACGGCGACCGCATCTCCGGCCCGCTGCTCGGCGACGAGGGTTTGGAGCTCAGTGGCCCTGTGACGGTTGAGACCTACCAGTGGTTCGTGCGTCACGCTGGCAACATCTCGAGTGCCTACACGATCGTGATCTGCGATGAGGCCCACACTGCGCTGGGCGAGAAGACGAGCGCCGCGATCCGCGACTGGACCGGCCCGGTCTTCATCGGCATGACGGCGACCGGCGCGCTGATCGCTCGCCACGTAACCGATCTCTTCCCAACCCAAACCTCGCGCTTTGACCTTGCTCAGGCTGCGCGTCGTGGCGTGATTTCACCGCTGCGTTGCCTGCGGATTCCGCCCGGCCCAGGCGTGCGCACGATTGCCAACGTTCCGCTTCGCAAGGGCGAAGTTGACGTTGAGTTTGATCAAGAGATGCTCGCCGAGCTGCTCGACCAAGGGCCGTTCAACATGGCAATCGCCGACCTTTACAAGACGCGCTTCAATGGCGTTCCTGGCGTTGTCTACACAGCCGGAGTGCGGCACGCCTACAACGTTGCCGAGGCCTTCCGCAACCTCAACATCAAGGCTGAGGCGGTCTCCGGCGAGACTCCCAAGCGTGAGCTGGCTGAGATCCTCGCCCGCTACGAGGCAGGCGACATTGATGTGCTGGTCAATGCGCAGCTGCTGGCTGAAGGTTGGAACAGCCCGCGCGCAACCGTTTGCATGCACCTCGCGCCAACCGCTTCGAAGCGGATCTACCAGCAGCGCGTTGGCCGCGTCACGCGGCGCCACCCCGGCAAGGAGGCCGGCGTTGTGGTCGACTTCGTCCATCCGGCAACGCGCCATGATGATCCTGTCGTAACGCTGCACTCGCTGCTTGACCGCGACGTCTATCGCGGCGGCGCGATCGTCGTCGGCCCTGTCCGTCGCGCCCGCGGGCGTAGGGTTCGCGTTGAACGCCGCGTGCTGCCCGTAACGCCCGGCGAGGAGCGTCGCCACGAAGTATTTGAGCGCGAGCTGTGGCGGATCGGCGTTGAGAATCTTGACTACGGCGAGCAGCACATGTGGGCCGCTCTGGCCGGAGCGCGCGTAGCGCCGAGCGGCTGGCGGAGAGCCCGCGCGATGTTGCAGTTCGATCGTAGCGGCGAGCTAAAGCGTCGCTTCCTGCTGACAGTCGTGGAACGCAACGACCACGCACCGCTGCGGATCCGTGCGCTGCAGGAGATCGCCGCCTTGAAGGATCCGGAGGCATTTGATCTGGCGATCGACATGATTGAGCCATGGAGCAAGGATCAGCGCCGCGAAGGAGCGAAGGTCTGCCTTCAGGCGCTGGCCGACAAGCGTATCGGCGGCCGCGACCAAGCAGCCGGGTGGATCTGGCGTCTCGCCGACTACACGCGCGAGTTGCACGAGCAGTACGCAGTTCAGCGCTGGCCTGAAACCAAGCGCCTACTCGGGCTGCTTGTCAACTCGTCCGGCGCCGCCCACGCCCGTAACGCGCGCAAGCTCGTTCAGGCAATTCGCGAGCAGGACCGCCGCCTGCAAGTTGCGATTCTCGCCAGTGCCGTTGCCCACACGCCGGAAGCCGAGGAGGTTCTGCGCGGGGCGCGCACGCGACTGGCGCGCAAACCGGGCTCCTGCTCGCGCGAGCTGCTGCGCAACTTCCCGAAGGGTAAGGGTCGCCGCAAGCGCAGTCGTCGGCGCCGCTCCGGCGGAGCCAATGCTGGTGGCGCCAACCGCCAGCGTGAAGCGGCCAGGAGCGATCAGCAGCAGCGCGAAACTGAGGGCAAAGAGACGCTCGATAGCGAAGAGCGCGCCGATGGCGGCGCCGGAGATCAGGCCGCTGCTTAGCTGCCGACCGGCGTGAGGTGAACCTCGCCGGCGCTCAGTTCCAGCTCCAAACCATCCTCGCGCCGCACCAGTAAGGAACCATTGGCGCTAACGCCAAGCGCCGTGCCGGTGGCCTCAGCATCGCCCTCGCGCCAGCCGACCTCCTTGCCGATCAGCGCGTCGCGCTGCTGCCAGCGCGCAAGAATCAATTGCTCAGGCAGCGCGAGTGCCGCTTCGAACTGGCCGATGAGGCGCCCCAGCAGCTGCGCTCGCTGCTCACTGCGTAGCCCCAGCGTCGCCGCCCGCCCACTCAGCTCGCTCGGCAGCAGAGCTAGGTCAAGCGCCGCGTTTAGGCCCACCCCGACTACCGCCCAGTCCTGCTGTGGCCTTGCCTCGCAAAGAATCCCCGCGACCTTGGCGGCAGGGGCATCGTCGCTTGTCAGCAGAATGTCGTTGGGCCACTTGATCTGCGCTGCCGAGCCGCAAACTTCGGCTACGGCGACCGCGGCGATCAGCGCCAACAGCGGTGGCGGGTCGCGCAGCAGCAGTGAGATCAGCAGTGAACTTCCGGCTGGCGCGACCCACTCGCGGCCTTGGCGGCCGCGGCCGCTGCTCTGGTGGTCGGCGCTGACGAGCGTGCCGTGCGGGGCGCCGGCGGCCGCCAACTCGCGCGCTCGGTCATTGGTTGAGCCAACCGAGCGCAGATGCAGATGCGGCGACCCAAGCTGGCTCATCGCGGAGTGATGCGAACCTCATCATCGATCGCCAGGCCGAGCAGCTCAGCCGCGGAGCCTCGGTTGACGGCGAGAGCCAGCGAGCGGTAGGCGTCCTCGTAGACGAGCAGCTCGCCGCGTGGCACGTCGATGTAGCTGGCTACATAGGGGGCGTCGTTGCCGTTGACCGAAAGCAGCTGGCCGAGCCGAAGGCCAAAAGCGGCGAGCTCCTGATGCTCGACGTCGAGCGTAACGTTGCCGAAGGTGTCGATAGTCAGCGTGTGTGCGATCAGTTGGTCGTCTTCGGCGCGAGCGAGCGGCATCTCAAGCACGGTTATCTCATCGGGGTCAAGCGGGGTTCCGCACTCGGCGAGCTGGCCGCCGCCCGCCAGATGGCCAGCGACGGGGGCGAAGATGTCGCGGCCATGGAACGTTGTTGCGGTTGGTTCTAGCCGCTGCGGCGTGCCGGAGATGTCGACCGCTTCGACGATGCCACCAAAGCGCTGTGCGGCGAGCGAGATCAGGCCGTTGTCGGGCGCGACGAAGATGCGCTCCTCGTCGGCTGCGCGCACGGCGATCCCGCGCCGCTCGCTACCGACCTGGGGATCAACGACGGCGAGGTTCACGCCGGCTGGGAAGTACGGCAGCGAGCGGCGCAGAATCAGCGCGCCGCTGCGCACGTCGTGACGCTCGATCCCATGCGTGATGTCGAAGATCCTGCTGTCCGGGGCGCGCTGGGCGATCACGGCGTGGCAGACGCCGACGTACTCGTCGTCGTAGCCGTAGTCGGTTAGGAAGGTGACTGGGCGGAACATCGGTTAGCGGCCGTTGCCTTCGAAGTCGCGAACGAGATGCATTGCGCGAACCTACCTTCTCGCGGCATCGGCGATCAGCGCAGCAACCAAGCCGTCAGGCGTGTGCTCGCTCGCTTCGACGGCCGGCTCATAGCCGAGCTCGCGCAGCTGCTCGCTGGTGACCGGCCCGATTGAGACCAGCCGCGGCCCGTCGAGTGTCCCCGCCGCCTGATGAAAGAAGCGCGCCGAGGAGGCCGAGGTGAAGGTTGCGTAGTGCGCTCCGAGCGCTGCGACGCGGGCCTCATCGTCGAGCGGCTCGGCGACGGTGCGGTAGAGCGCCAGCACGTCAACCGCGGCGCCGCGTTCGGCCAGCGCGTCGGAAAGAACGTCGCGCGCCGCTTCAGCGCGGGCGATCAAGGCACGCTCGATCGGCACGTCGACGAGCGCTTCAACTAGCGCTTCGGCGACCGAGCGGTCGGGCACGACGTCGGCTTTGATTCCGTGAGCCAGCAGCGCGCTTGCTGTGCCTGGCCCGATCGCAGCAATTGTTATGCCCGCCAGATCGCGCGCATCGGCCAGCGCCGCGAAGAGCTGCTCAACGCCGTTCGGGCTGGTCAGGCAGAGCAGGTCGTAGCCGGCTAGGTCAGGAAGCTTCGGGTTCAGCGGCTCGATCTTGATCGCCGGCGCTTCAACGACCTCGGCGCCGAGCGCGCTGAGCCGCGCTGCCAGCGCGCTGGCCTGGGCGCGGGCGCGCGTCACGGCAATCGTCTTTCCCGCTAGTGGGCGGGCCTCGTCACGCCAGCCGATCTGCTCACCGAGCGCTGCGACGTCGCCGATCACGCTGATCGCAGGCGCCTGAATCTCTGCCTCCTCAGCGATCTGGGCGATCGTCTCCAGCGTGCCAACTACTTCACGCTGGGCCGGAAAAGTTCCGCGCTCAATTACCGCCGCAGGCTGCTCGCCCGGGCGGCCGCCGCCGATCAGCTGCTCGGCAATGCGGCCAAGGCTGCGAACCCCCATGTAAAATACGAGCGTCCCGGGGAAGGCAGCCAGCGCCGGCCAGTCGATCTGCGTCTCCGGCTTGTCGGGGTTCTCATGGCCGGTCACGAACGCGACGGCGCTGGAGACGCCGCGCTGCGTTACCGGAATACCGGCGTAGGCTGAGGCCGCGATCGCGGCCGTCACGCCGGGAACCACCTCAACCGCAATGCCGCGCTCAAGGCAGGCGATCGCCTCTTCGCCGCCGCGGCCGAAGACGAACGGATCGCC
>SYIT01000016.1 GCA_005798685.1 Actinomycetota bacterium
AATTCGTCACGCGCGTCAATCACTTCAGCAGCGATTGCGCCAAGATCAAGCGCCTTCTGTTCGACGACGGCGTAGTCCTCTCCTGGCTGACCAAGGTTGATCGTGAGCGCCACGACCTCGGCCTCATACTCGTCCTGAATCCATTTGCACATCACGCTCGTATCGAGGCCGCCGGAGAACAGCAGCAGTACGCGCCCGGCCTCGTCAGGGTTGGCTAGATAACTTGCTGCTTGCTCTGGCTCGGTCATTGGCGGCAGTGTAGGCGGAGTTGGCGGTTAGCTGTGAGCCACGTGGTCGGCGAGCGCGCTGGCGATGCGTGTGATTGCCTCGGCCACTTCGTCATCGTCGATTGTTAGAGGCGGCAGCAAGCGGACTGTGTTTGGGCCGGTCGCGTTCATCAGCACTCGCTGTCCGGCGATCGCTGCGTTAACCATTCCTGGTGCGTCGCCGGCCCCAATGTCAAAGCCAATCATCAGTCCACGGCCGCGAACCTCGGTCACCCCCGGCAGCAGCGCGATAGCTTCGCGCAGCCGCTCGCCGACCATGTTGACCCGGCCGAGGAGGTATTCATCGTCTGTCACTAAGAGTGCAGCCAGTGCGGCCTGCGCCACAACCGGGCCGGCAGCAAAGGTTGATCCGTGGTCGCCACGTTGGAGCGCGCCCGCGAGCCGTTCGCCGGTGATCAGCGCGCCGATTGGCAAACCGCCGCCGAGCGCCTTCGAGGTCGTGATCGCGTCTGGGACAACTCCAGTCTGCTGGTAAGCCCAGAGCGAGCCCGTCCGCCCCATCCCGGCCTGGACCTCGTCGAAGATCAGTGCGGCGCCGTGGCGATCACAGATCTCACGGGCAGCCAGCAATACCTCGTTTGGGATCGGATAGACGCCGCCTTCACCTTGGATCGGCTCGATGATCAGCGCCGCGGTGTCCGGCCCGACGGTCTGCTCAAGCGAGTCAACCGTCGCCGCGGCCGGTTTGAAGCCAGGGATCATTGGCGCGAATGGCGCCTGCTTTGATTCCTGATGCGTTGCCGAAAGGGCGCCGTAGGTGCGGCCGTGGAAACCGTTCGCGAGCGTCACGATTTCGCCGCCGGGCTTCGCACGCCGAGCACACTTGATCGCCGCTTCAACGGCCTCGGCGCCAGAGTTTCCGAAGATCACTTTGCCGCCGAGCGACGACGCCGAAAGCTTTTCGGCAAGCCGGATCCCTGGCTCTGTGTAGAACAGGTTTGAGGCGTGGATCAGCGTCCGCGCTTGGTCGCGGATCGCGTCAACAACTTGCGGGTGGCAATGCCCAAGGTTGGTTACTGAAATGCCGCAGAGTAGGTCGAGATATTGGTTGTCGTCCTCGTCCCAGACCCAGCTACCAGCACCGCGGACGACCTGCAGCGGCAGCCGCGCGTAGGTCCCGACGACACTCGCATCATCGACCGATTGAAGATCGCTCAGCTTCACTCGGCCGCCGCGATCTTGGTTCCCATACCGGCATCGGTGAATAGCTCGAGCAGCAAGGAGTGCGCAACGCGGCCGTCGACGATGTGCGCAGAGCCGACGCCGCCGTCGACGAGGTTCAGGCAGGCCTCGAGCTTTGGCCGCATGCCGCCTTCAACTGAATCGAGCGCGGCGCGCAGCTCATCGGGCGTGGCTTGGCTGATCAGGCTTTCAGGATTTTCAGGATCCTCGAGCCAGCCGGCGACGTCGGTGAGGAAGATTGCCTTATAGGCCGCGGTCGCCAGTGCCACGGCGGCGGCTGCGTCGTCAGCATTGATGTTGTAGCTCTGGCCATCGACACCGGGGCCGATTGACGCGATCACCGGGATGTAGTCGGTCGCTATGTGATTGAGGACGTCGACGTCAACGTGGTCGATAGATCCAACGAAGCCGATGTCGCTGCCGTCGGGGGCGGTGCGGCGGGAGACGCTGAAAAGGTTGCCGTCGTCGCCGCTTAGCCCGACCGCTGGCTGCCCGTAGCGCCCGAGCCGCAGCACGATCTCCTTGTTGACCTTGCCGATCAGCACCATCTTGGCCACCTCGACCGTCGGCTCGTCGCTAACGCGCAGCCCACCACGGAACTCGACCGGGAGGCCAAGCCGCTCCATGTATTCGGTGATTTCGGGGCCGCCACCGTGGACGACGATCGGGTTGAGCCCGACGAACTTGAGCAGCACCACATCGCGGGCGAATTCCTCACAGAGGGCCGGATCCTCCATCGCCGCACCGCCGTACTTGATGACGATCGTTTGGCCGTGGAACTCGCGGATGTATGGCAGCGCCTCAAGCAGCGTTGCGACGTCTCTTTTGGGCTTGATTGGGTTCATGGCCTCAGCTCGTGTAGTCGGCGTTGATGCTGACGTATTTAGGGCTTAGATCGGAGAAGAAGCATTCGGCTTGGTGCCCTTCTCCAGGCAGCCCAACGGTGTATTCGATCTCATCGCCGCTGACGCGGACCGCGAGCGCATCGCGATCATGCTCGAGCTCCTGACCGGCGACGCAGACCTGCATTCCTTCGATCGCGATGTCGACCGGCAGCGGCGCCGAGTCGGGGATCGCCATCCCGGCGGCCTGTGCGATTCGCCCCCAGTTGGGGTCGCCGCCGTGTAGCGCTGTCTTGACGAGCGGCGAGTTGGCGATCGTGCGGGCAACGCGCTCAACGTTTGGGCCGCTGCCACCGTGGACGATTACACGCCCGACCCGAACGGCGCCTTCGCCGTCGCGCACGATCGCTATCGCGAGCGCCCGCAGGAGGCCGTCAAGCGCCTCACCAAAGCGAAGCTCATCGTCACTCTCAGGATTGATCGCTACTCTGCTGGCGCCGCTCGCAATGAGAACGACGGTGTCGTTGGTTGAGAGCTGCCCGTCAACCGAAATGCGATCGAAGCTGCGTTTAACAGTCACGCTGAGCAGCAGTTCGGCGGTGTGGCCATCGAGCTTGGCGTCGGTCTCTATGAAGCAGAGCATCGTTGCGAACGACGGCTGGATCATGCCCGCACCCTTGGCCTGCGCACTAATCAGCACCGGCCCGCCGGAGAGCGCGACCTCGATCGTCGCGCGCTTCGCGAATGCGTCTGTCGTCATGATCGCCTGCTGGAAATCCTCTTCACCATCGGCGGAGAGCCGCCCTGCGCACTCGGTGATGCCCGCGACGACCGGCTCAGCGTCCATCTGTACTCCGATCACTCCGGTCGAGCAGACCGCTACTTGGTGCGCGCCAACTCCGAGCGCGGCAGCGCCGGCGGCTTGCATTGCCTCAGCGACTTCGTACCCGTCGTGCCCTGTCGCGGCGTTGGCGTTACCGCTGTTGGCGACGACGGCGCGCAGCTGCCCGAGGTGGCAGCGCTCACGCGTAAGCAATACAGGCGCCGCTTGGACTCCAGAACGGGTGAAGCGGGCGGCGCTGGTCGCGCCGGGCTCGTCGCAGACGATGATTCCCAAATCGAGCTTGCCGGAGGGCTTGATTGCGGCCGAGAGCGCGCCGGCGCGGAAGCCTGCCGGCAGGCCTCCTTCAGTTACTTCGCGGACGCCAACCGGGACCGGTGCCCAGCGCGAGGTGAAGATGTTCATGGCTCGATTCCTTGCGCTTCGGGGAGTCCGAGCATCAAGTTGAGATTCTGAATCGCCTGCGACGCGGCGCCCTTCCAGAGGTTGTCGATCACGGCGAAGATGAACGCTTTGCTGGTTCGCTCGTCGATCCGGGCGTTGATCCGGCAGAGATTGCTCCCGCGGACCTCACGGACTCCTGGAAGATGGTCAACAACTTGGACGAACCGTTCGCTGTCGTAAGCGGCGGTGTAGAGCGCGTCGATGTCAACACTTTCGCTGAGCGTGACGTAACAGCTCACAAGCTCGCCCTGGTCGAGCGGGACTAGGTGCGGCGTGAAAGTGACGGCTAGGTCGCAGGCGCCAGCCAAGGCCAGCTCCTGATCGATCTCCGGCATGTGGCGGTGTTGACCGACGCCGTAGGGCTTGACGTTCTCATCGACGCTGACGAAGTGCGTCACCGAGCTTGCTTCACGGCCGGCGCCCGACACCCCGCTCTTGGCGTCAATTACGACGTCGCTGATGAACGGTGCGAGCGGCGCGAGCGCGAGCACCGAGGCAGTCGGGTAGCAACCAGGGTTGGCGACGAGGCCTGCGTCCTTGATCCGCTCGCGGTTGCGCTCAGGAAGGCCATAGACGGCGTCCTCGAGCAGCTCTGGCGCCGTATGGGGCACGTACCACTGCTCGTAGACGCTCTGGTCGCTGAGCCGGAAGTCGGCGCTGAGGTCAACAACTGGCACGCCCGCAGCGCGCAGCTCAGCTACGACCAAAGCAGAGGTTCCGTGCGGGTAGGCGACGATTGCGCCATCGAGTTCGCCGTGCGCGCCAAGCGCTAGCTCCTCGAGTACGGCATCGCAGCGGTACTGCGGGTAGAGCGCGGAGAGTCGCCGGCCGGCGTCGGAGCGGCTAGTTGCTGCCGCGAGGTCCAGCGCCGGATGGCGATCGACCAGCTCGGCTGCGAGCGCGCCGGCGTATCCGGAAGCCCCGGCGACAAGAATCCGCTGATTAGCCACGGAGCTCACCGTCAACCTCAGCCTTCAAAGCGGCGACGATCTTCTCGCGCAGCGGCGCGACGTCTTCGTCGCTGAGAGTGCGATCGGCGGCGGCAAAATCAACGTGGAGGGCGAGCGATACGCGCCCCTCCCCTACCTGCTCGCCGCTGTATACGTCGAACACTTCAGCGCGGCTGACGAGCGGTGAGCCGGCGGCGACCACGCACGCCACGACGCTCGCGGCGGTCACGCCGGCCGGCACGATTACGGCGAGGTCCTCGCGCAGCGGTGGGAAGCTCGTCAGGTCGCTGAAAATTGCGTGAGAGGGAGCCAGCGCTGCGGCGCGGCCAATGTCGATCGCGAGCGCAGCGATCGGCTGCTCGAGCTCCCAGCTTGCTGCGACGGCGGGGTGAACCTCGCCAAACCAACCGAGCAATCCTTCGCCGGTACGAATCATCGCCGTTCGGCCGGGGTGAAGGAATGGCAGCTCACCATCTTCGACCTGCCATTCGATTCCGAGCGCGCCGAGCACAGAGCTGACTAGTGCGTGAGCTGTCTCGATCCGCGCTACGGGAGGCTGCGAATCGGCCCAGCTTGGCTCGCGCGCCGGCCCGGTGATGATCGCGCCAAGCCCGTGGTGCTCGTTGGCTGCCCTGCCGTCTTCGCTAGGGCCAGCGTGATAGACCGAACCGGACTCGAACAGCGCACAGCCCTCAGCGCCGCGGGCGAGGTTGTAGGCGGCGGCGTCGAGCAACGATGGGAGCAGTGTTGGCCGCATGACGGACTGGGCCGAGCTCATCGGGTTCTCGATCACGACTAAAGCGCGCAATGGGTGATCATCGGGGATCAGCAGCCGGTCGCAGATCTGCGGGTCAGTGAACGACCACCCGACGATCTCAGAGAGCCCACGCCCGACCAGAACATCTTCGGCGCGGCGAACGAGCCGCTGCTCACGGCTCAAGCCGCCGGCCCGACCGGTGCGGTTCAGTGGCAAGGTCGCTGGCAGCGAATCAAGGCCATTGATCCGTGCGACCTCTTCAATCAGGTCGGCTTCCCGCGTTACGTCATCACGGCGCCAGTGCGGCACCGTTACGTCGAGGCCATCATCGGTGTCCGAAACTGAGAAGCCGAGCGATTCAAGGATCTGTTGCGAGCGTTCGCGTTCGATCGGCGTGCCGAGCAGCGAAGCGATCCGGGAGTCGCGCAGCCGAATCACATCTGCCGGCGGACCGTTCCCGCCAACGTCGAGCGTGCCATCGGCCAGCGTTGCGCCGGTCAGTTCAAGCATCAACGCCGTCGCCATCGCCTGAGCCTCGAGCGCGCCTTCGGGCGAGAGCCCTTTCTCAAACCGCGATGAGGCTTCGCTTCGGAGTCCGAGCCGCGTCGATGTGCGGTTGATGTTGGCGCCGTCCCAGACGGCGACTTCAAGCAACACACGGGTTGTCTGGTCGCTCACTTCGGAGCGGCTGCCACCCATCACGCCAGCCAAGGATGTCGGGCCGTCAGCGTCGACGATCAGGCAGATATCGGCGTCGAGGATGCGCTCTTCGCCATCGAGCGTTGTCAGTTTCTCGCCGTCGCGCGCGGCGCGGACGGTCAGCTCGCCACCGGCAATCTGGTCGAGGTCGAACGCGTGAAGTGGATGCCCACTGACGAGCATCACGTAGT
>SYIT01000017.1 GCA_005798685.1 Actinomycetota bacterium
GCGCCTAACCGGCCCCGTCACGGCGCTGCCGCGCGCATAGCTGGCGACCGCGAGTGTTCTAAACTTTCTCCCGGATTCCCGGGCGCGTAGCTCAGCGGGAGAGCGCTCGCTTCACACGCGGGAGGTCGCAGGTTCGAACCCTGCCGCGCCCATTGGGATTCTCGGGCTCTCGGCGACGGAGCAAACGGCGCGCCCCCCGAAACGCCCCGAAACCTTGGGCACAAAGCAGGCGCCAGGAACGTGAAGATCAGAACTGGGTCAGCCTAGTCACGAGGGCCATAGTCGTGGGTGCAGCCGTTCGTGCCGTCGGGGAAGATGAACTCCGGGTCGCACCCGTACTTGAGAACGTTCTCCAAGTTGCGCTCCGCAGCTGACTGCTGTTCCTCTTGGGCTTGAGCTTGTGCTTGGGCTTCACGTTCACTAGCCCCATCCTTCTGCCCTGCCTTGGAACCGCGCTGTGCTCCCTGCTTCGCCCCCAGCTTCCTGCCCGATTGATGACCGCTCTTCCTGGCCGCTTCGTAAGCGCTTTTCTCAGAGGACGCCTTGGCTTGCTGGTACGAGAGGCTCTTCTCAGCCGTGGCGTCAGCCCCGTCGGGAGCGCCCGCTGCGCCGACAGCGTACGCGGATCCGCCGAGAGCGGCGATCACCAAAACGGCCACGTATTCGCCGCCGCTGGTAGTCTCGGCCAATGGATCGATGCAGACAAATTGCCGGCCGCCACGCAGGGATCTCAGCTGCGATGACCGCAGCCGCAATCGCCTGCCTTGCAATCGTTCCCGGCGCGGGCGCACACGGCACCCTTAACCTCTACGGAAAGACGGCAGTGGCCGGCAAGAACGGAACGCTGACGCTGACAATCCCCCACGGCTGTCTGCCCGACGCCACGCCAACAACGAAGATCGTCCTCAAGCTCAGCAGCGCCTGGCAAGCGGCGAAACCGTCGGCAGTTGCCGGTTGGAAATCAACCGTGAAGCGCTCCGCCAACGGGCAGCGAACGCTGACATGGCTGGCGACCGCCGGCGGGCTCCCGAACGCTCAGTCCGGCGACTTCCCGATCGCGGTTCGTTGGCCCAAGAAGGCCGGCATCTACAACACGCCGACCGCTCAGTACTGCGGTTCGCAACTGATGTACTGGAAGGATGCTTTTAACGCTGCGGCCGATGGCGACCTTCCCTACCCGGCGAATTACCCAGTGCCCCGCGTACGAGTTCATGCGGCGGCGAGGCGGACGCCAAGCGCCGTAACCGGATCGTCGCCTCTGAGCATCTGCCCACTTCACGGGGCAGTTGGCTCCACCCAGTGAAGGAGGTCCTATTCGCTATCCCAGTCGGCATCATCGCGACCGCCGTAATGGACCTTGAGCGGATCATCGTCTTCGGAGTACCGGTCCCCGCCGGCGACGGTAAGCGCCGCAATGGCCCCTACCTGCTCGGTCGCTGGGTCTGTTACATGTTCAAGGGTCAGTTCCGACACGCCGACATCACGCAGTCGCCACCGCGGCGGGCGGAAGGCGCCGCCGGCTGGGTCGTCCACTACCTGATCGGTTGGAACCTTGCACTGACCTACTTCTTCCTGCTCGACCTAACCGGGCTCAGCGCGACGCTGCCCGCGGCAGTGATCTATGGAGCCTGCACTACCGTCTTCGCCTGGCTGCTGATGCTCCCGGCGTGGGGAATGGGTTGGTTTGGAACGAAGTCAAAGATGACGTTCTTCAGTCTCGTCAACCACATCGCCTTCGGCTTCGGCTTGTTCCTTGGCACGCTGCTCTTCAACCCGCTGAGCTGACGGACTGAAACAAAGATTGCGTCACGTTTGAGTGCCGCGTCGGTTCTTACCCACAGCACCCCGAAAACATCCCCCACGCAAGGAGCACACTCCCCCATGTCGATCAAACACTTCACAGCAGCAATCGCCGCAGTAGGGCTAATCGCCTCGCTGCCAGCTGGCGCAATCGCTGCCAAAGCAACGAAGACCGACCCGGACCGCGACGGCCTCTCAAACAAGGTTGAAAAGCGGCTCGGCACCAACGCTCGCCGCGCCGATACCGACCGCGACAAGCTCAAGGACGGAGTTGAGGTTCGCCTCGGCACCAACCCGTTGCGCAAGGACAGCGACAGCGACGGTGTTAACGACGGCCGCGAAGTGGCCGACGGCACCGACCCTTGCCCCGCGCGCGCCAATCAGGTTCGCGGCGCAGTTGCCTCTGTTGGCAGCGACTCGGTGACGATCACGAAGCAAGATGCCACAACCGTCACCTTGACCGTGAACGCTGACACGAAGCTGCGCATCCCCGACACCGACGGCAGCGGCACAGTGACGCTCGCCGACCTAAAGGCTGGCGACAAGGTTGGTGCCCGCACCTCACCGACCGACCCAACCCTGGCGCTGAGCGTCAAGGTTGAGTACGAGGAAGGTGAAGAGGTCGAAGGCGCTGTCAGCGCAGTCGGCACAACGTCGCTGACCGTCACCAAGGAAGACGGAACGAGCGCAACGGTGAATGTCAATGCAGAGACAAAGCTGCGCGCTCCAGACCGTGACGGCAGCGGCAAGATCACGCTCGCCGACATCCTCGTCGCCGACAAGGTTGAGGCCTACATGTCAGCTACCGACCCAACCCTGGCGCTGAGCGTCATGGTTGAAGCCAAGGGCACGAAGGTCGCCGGAACGGTTGCCGCAGTCGGTGCCGGCTCGGTGACGATCACGCTGGCCGACGCGACGACGAAGACGGTCACCGTCAACGCGTCGACGAAGCTGCGCATCCCGGCAGCCGACGGCACCCCAACCGGCACGCTCGCCGACCTCAAGGTTGGCAACACGATCAAGGCCAAGACGGTTAGCGGCGCCGAAGGCACGACGCTGGCAATCTGCCTCAGCGCCGGCGTATTCGCTGGCGAAGAAGGCCGTGGCCGCGGCCGCGGCCGTGGCCCGCGCGGCGACGATCGCCCTGAGCAAGAAGACGGCCCGCGCACCCAGGAGAACAACGACGAGCAAGGTGACGACCGCCGAGGCGGTCGAGGCCGCGGCGGTAGAGGCCGCTAGGCCACGAAGCTGCGCGAGCGGCTGCCAAGAAGACCCCCTGAGCGGCGCCCAACTGGGCGCCGCTCTCCGTTTGACGGACGCTTCATTGCCGACGCCTACCGCTAGAGCGGTGAAGCTGAAAGAATCGATCAACTCGACCGAACGAAGGCTCAAATGTCAGGAACGTCAGCACCTCGCTACGGAACGCCAAACTGGGAGATGATCGGTAAGTGGCTTGAGCTGCCAGCCGAGCAGGACGGGCCGTTCTGGGCCGTCAACCTGATGGATTACCGCGAGCTGGCCGACTACGCCGACGGCTGCGAAACAACGCTTACAGGGCGCGAGGCCGATGATGTTTACGCCCCGCTCGGCCCGCTCGCCGAGATCGGCGCAATGCCGGCCTTCGCCGCCGACGTAATCGATCAGCCGCTTGGGGCGCCCAGCTATGACCGCGTAGCGATCGTCCGTTACCCGAGCCGGGCAAAGTTCTTTGAGATGCAGCGCCGCGAAGACTTCCTTGAGCTCCACGTTCACAAGGACGCCGGAATGGCCTCAACGATTGTCTTTGCTGCGCGCCCGCTCCATGCCGGCGATCTGCCTGACGGCGGCGCCCATGTGCTGCGCGTGCGCCGCTTCGCTGAGGGGCAGCAGCCCGCCGCCGACCCCACCGGAGTCACGCCGGTCGCCCACTTTGAGATCGAAGGCGCAATCGTCGGCGACGGCCGCAGATGGGACGACGCCCGCTTCGACCGCGTAGAGGATTCGGCCCTTTCTCTGCTCAGCGAAACCGGCGGCGTCGAAGAGCAGATCATCACCGTGCTCGGCCCAAGCGAGCTCGATGATCTGGCCGCGTCGGTCACGACCGCCGCTGCGACAAACTAAACCGGCCGCTAGCTGCGAGACTGCTTGGCGTGTCACTGCCTGCCTCATCACAACCGTCACGAGCGGAGCTCTTCTACGACCTTGTTCTGATCGGGGCCTTCCTCAGCTTCGGTGTTGACTTTGGCAAGGATCCAAGCTTGGAATCAGCGCTGCTGCTGGCGCTGAAGCTCACTTTGATCATGTGGGCGTGGGAGCAGACGGCGCTTTTTTTCAACCGTTTCGGCAATCCGTTCGCCACCAACTTCAGCGGCAAAATCTTGCCGGTCGCGCTGCGCACCGCCTTCCTGCTGCAGCTGGTCGCCGTGGTCGCCGTATCGCTGCTCGAAACTTCAGAGCTGCAGCTCGCCGCGCTCGGCGGTGAGCTCGGTTACGCCGCCGCCGCGCTGGCGCTCTCCTGCGCTCTGATCTACGAGCTTGGCGGGAGATGGCAGCCGCAGCTAGTGGAAGTAGCGCGCGCCCGGCGCAACGCGAGCCTCGTTGGCTTTGTTCTGTTCATCGCCTCGGCGCTCAGCCCGCAGCCATTGGCGCCGGCGCTCTGGATCCTCGCAATCGTCGCGATCTTCGTGATCGACTTTGGCCCCGCGATGCCGAAGATCTTGGAGCGCTTCCCGCTCCAGCGCGAACACCTCTCCGAGCGGCTCGGCCTCTTCGTGCTGATTCTGATCGGCGACGTCTTCGTGAAGACCGTGGTGACCGTCCACGAGGACGGAGTGCCGGAAGCGCACCTGCTGCAGCTTGCGTTCGTCGCGGCGATCAGCTGGACGCTGTGGACGATCTACGACCGTGCGGTGATGTCCCGGCCAATGCCTGAAAGCGCCGCACGCCTGCGCGCCTCGATGCTCTGGCATTACCTGTTCGCGATCACGCTGCTGATCTGCAGCGTTGGGCTCGTCTGGTACATAGCGCCGAACGACGCCCACCCAGTCGAAGACTGGATCGCGATGGTCGCTTCGGGGGGGATCGGTGTGGCGATAGGCCTGATCGCGCTGATGCGAATTACTGCGGGCGCAGTCGGTGCGCGCGCCGGCGCCGCTCGGCTTGGCCTGATCGCCGCGGTCGCGATCGTGATCGGCCTGCTCGCTTGGCTTGCAACGCCAAGCGACTGGCGCGTCGGCGTCGGGACGCTCGCAGTAGCGCTAGTGGCACTCAGCTACTGGGATTTCCGTAGCGACCCGCGCCCGGCCGAAGCCCAGTAGCGCGGGCCGCTGGAAAGCGGCTTGCTTACTTGACGCGCAGCTTCGCGACGACGCCCATGTGGTCCGATGCCCAAAGCGGCGCGACCTTGCGGAACGGCTTCGATCCGACGATGCCCTTGCTGCGAACAGTGAAGTTCTTGCTCGGGCTGTAGAGAATATGGTCGATCCAGACGTTGCTGGTTGGCTTCGGATTGATCAGCTTCTCGTCCATGCCGAAGGTTTGAACGCGCTTGGTGCCAAAGACATTCTTCATCCCGGCGCCGGTAAAGACCTTGTAGGCGTCGGCTGATGCATCGCCGGCGGTCGGGTCGCTGTTGAGGTCGCCGAGCAGAATCGCCGGCTTCGTCTTGCTTGAAAGCGGCCCACCTGCCGCGAACAGCTCCTTCGCCTGCGACGCACGGACGGCGTCGCCATAGGCCTCAAGGTGCGTGTTGACGAACTTGAATGTGCGCCCGCCGACCGAAGCATCAACCGCAGTCCAGCCGCGGTAGACCTTCGCCAAACCGGCCGGGGTTGGGATCTCGACAAGCGCCTTGTAGCGCGACTTGGAAGTCTTGCCAATCTTGATCTTCGAATCGCCACAGACGAGGATCACGTCGTGCATCGTCAGGCGGACATCCTGCGTCGTTGTCGGTGCCTCAAAATCAAATTCCGTCTGATCGACGAGAACGCTGTACTTCAGACCCTGCTTCTTCAGCGCCGCCAGCAGCAGCTTCGTGAAGTCGTAGTCAACTTTGGTTGCCGCAGCAGGGTCGCCGGCCGGCCCGGTGCGCCAAGTGGCGGCCTCTTGAAGGCCAATCAGCTCAGGCCTGCTGGCCTTGATCTCAGCGGCCAGCCCAACTGCGCGGGCAGGGAAATTGGTCGCTTTAACAGTGCCGTACATCGCTTCCGCGTTGACCTTGAAGGCGTCTAGATTGCGAGCGGCGGCGAGGCTGATGATGTCGGCGCCAAGGTAGATGTTGCGGCTCATCACGGTGACATCGCCGCCGGCAGCCGAGGCTGTCGAAGCGGGGATGGCCATCGCTGCGGATACAAGGACAAGGACAAACGGGATACGTCGGGTCACGGAAATCTCCTCGGTCGTTTACTTCCCCTGCTGAATGCAGCAGAGCGACAACATTACAGGGAAGTGAACGACGATGTGGCAGTTCCGTAACAGGCTGGGGCTGTGCTCCCAAGCGGCCTAAACGGCAAGCGCACTCAGCTCTTCAGCCAAGAGTCGCTGGTCGCCTGCCTTCGCGGCCGTGCCTGGCCTACGATTGAGCGGCCGCTCGGCTCGGTCCTGCCAGAAGCGTCCGCTGACCTGCGCCGGCTGCTCGGCCGCCGCCAGCCAAGTGATCGTGTCGGCCCCTTCGGCGGGGGTACGCAGCGCTTTGCCAACGATTTTGTGGAATGTTGGCAGCGAGCTCTCAACGCCGGGCGTGTCGGCCCAGCCCGGGTGCATTGCGCTGACGACGATTGCTTGATCGGCGAGCTGCTGGGCCCAGTGCTCGGTCAGCATCACCTGCATCCGTTTCGTGCGCGCGTAGACGGCGCTGCCGGACCACTTCTCGCGCGCCGACTGAAGGTCGTCGAGCTTCACGGCCTCCGAGTACATGCCGCCGGAGGAGACGTTGATGATCCGCGCCGGCGGGCGCTCAACCGCTGCGGCCGCGAGCGCGGGCAGCAGCAGCTCCGTCAGCAGAAAGGGCCCGAGCACATTTGTCGCCAGAGTCAGCTCAATTCCGTCGGCCGAGACTTGGCGCGAATCGAGCAGCACGCCGGCGTTGTTAACGAGCACATCGATCTGCGAATGGCTTGCCAGCAGCCGCGCCGCGCCGGCGCGGACCGACTCCAGCGAGGAGAGGTCGATCACTTCGGTCGTGATCGAAGCACCGGCGCGCGCCGATTCTTCAACCGAGGCCAGCGCTCGCTCAAGCCGCTCGGGGTTGCGGCCGACCATTACAACGTCGGCGCCGAGCGCGGCGAGCTGGCACGAGGCCTCGAGCCCGAGGCCGCTGTTGGCGCCTGTTACGACGCAGAGCTTCCCGCTCAGATCAGCCTTGATTGGCCCGAGTAGGCCGAGCGCCTTGCGCGCGCCCCAGCCGATCCGTGAGAAGCCCGGCGCGATCGTCAGGTCGAGCAGGCTGTCAGCGGCGCCGCGGAGCATCGCCTTGACGGTAGCCACTGATGATGCAAGCAACGCGCCGAGTCTGCCGCGGCTAGCTGCCGAAGCTGCCCTTCGGCGAGCTGCCGATCTCAAGCGACTCACAGAACGTGATCTGCGGCGGTTCGGCGAGCATCGTCCCTGCTAACTCAGCCAGCTTCAGCATGTGCGGCTGCTGCATGTGGGCGTTGAGCGCATCCTGAGATGCCCAGCGCTCAACGAAAACGAGCGTATTGGGGTCGTTGACGTCTTGGTGGAGGACGTAGGAGAGACA
>SYIT01000018.1 GCA_005798685.1 Actinomycetota bacterium
CGGCGTGGAAGCTAGGCCCGGCGCTGGCGACCGGTTGCACGGTCGTGCTCAAGCCTGCCGAGCAGACGCCACTTTCGGCGCTGCGCCTTGGCGAAATAATGCTTGAGGCAGGGCTGCCTGCAGGCGTTGTCAACGTCATCACCGGCTTCGGTGACGCTGGCGCAGCGCTCGCTCAGCACGAAGGCGTTGACAAGGTTGCCTTCACCGGATCAACCGAGGTCGGCAAGCTGATCGTGAACGCGGCCTCCGGCAACCTCAAGCGCGTTTCGCTTGAGCTCGGCGGCAAGTCGCCAAACGTGATCTTCTCCGACGCCGACATTGACGCTGCGATTGCCGGCGCCGCTTCGGGGATTTTCTTCAACCAAGGCCAGGTTTGCAGCGCCGGTTCGCGGCTCTACGTTCAGGCCGATCAGTTCGACCGCGTGGTCGAAGGCGTCTGCGACGCTGCTTCGAACATCAAGCTCGGTCACGGAATGGAGGCTGACACCGAGATGGGCCCGCTCGTCTCGCAGGAGCAGTTCGACCGTGTGGCCGGCTACCTGCAGACGGGGATCGACGAAGGCAACCGCGCCGCCGTCGGCGGCAACACGGTCGACGGGCCAGGCTTCTTCGTCGAGCCAACCGTGCTCGTGGACGCCGACGCCAGCCATTCGATTGTCCGTGAGGAGATCTTCGGGCCGGTAATCGCGGCGATGCCGTTCGACGACGTCGATGATCTGGCACGCCAGGCCAACGATTCGCATTACGGCCTTGCCGCCGGCGTGTGGACCCGTGACATCTCCAAGGCGCATCAGCTGGCAAACAAGATCAAGGCTGGCACCGTGCACGTAAACGCCTACCACGTCTTTAGTGCGGAGCTGCCATTCGGAGGCTTCAAGCAGAGCGGCTGGGGCCGAGAGATGGGCGAAGAGGTCCTCTCCAACTACCTCGAGACCAAAACGGTCATCGTCGGTCTCTAAGTCGCTTCGCTGGACGGGCGCCGTCGGAGCTGCGGCGGCGCCTTTCAGTGTGCTCGCGGCCGCCGCGCCGCACTCGGCGATGGTATAAGGTGGCTCTGCCCAACGCAGCCTCAAAAGCAAGCCTCGAGCGGCTCGACGCGATCCGCGTTTGGCCATACCCGCGCCGCGTGCTGATCGCGCTCGGCGCGGCCTACTTCTTCGCCTTTTACGACATCGTCAACATCGGCGACGCGCTCCCGGTGATTGCGAAGCAGTTCGAGATCAGCTCTCAGACCGCCGCTTCCGCGATCACAGTGGGCCTTGTTGGCTACGTCGTCGGTTCTCTCTCCGACGCCGTCGTCTCCGACCGCCTCGGCCGGCGCCTGGCGCTACTGGTCTCTGTTGGGATGTTCACCGTCGGCGCGCTGATCACCGCTTTCAGTGGCTCGTTCACGCTGCTGCTTGTCGGTCGCTTCATCACCGGGATGGGGATTGGCGCGGAGATCGCCGCTGCCGCGGCCTACCTAAATGGCATCTCGCCGACGCGGCTGCGAGGCCGCGCCGGCTGCGAGGCCGTCGTTTGGGGTTACGTTGGCATTGCGATCACGCCCTTCGTCGCGCTGGCGTTGGTGCCGAATTTCAGCAATGGGTGGCGAGCAATGTTTGTGATCGCCGCGGTTGGCGGCTTGGCGATGATTCCGTTGCGAACGAGGCTGCCGGAGTCGCCGCACTGGCTGGTCGAGCGGGGTGAGGAAGAGGAAGCGCTGGCGCTCGTTGAAGAAGCCGAGCGCTTTGCCGCCACTAGGGAGCCGCCGCCGCTGGCGGAGCTGAAGCCCCCGATTGCGCTGCGCAGCTTCTGGGTCAGCGCGGCACTATTTCTAGCCTTTTGGTTGATCTACTACGTCGGCAACTACGGCTGGCTGACTCTGGCGCCAACGATGCTGACCAACGAGGGCTTCTCGCTGACATCGAGCCTCAGCTTCCTCTGCGTGACGGGGATCGGCTTGATTGTTGGAGCGCTCGGATCAGTTCGCTACAGCGAACGATTTGAGCGCAAGTTCACGATCGCGGTCAGCCTCGTTGTCTTCGCTATCGCACTGATCGTGATCGGCCTCGCGCCGGTCGCCGCGGTGATCATCATCTTCGGATTCATCGTCTCGGCGACAATCGGTTTCGCCGTGCCGCTGATGTATGTCAACACGGCCGAGCAGTTCAGCGGTCAGCTACGCGCCCGCGGGGTAGCAATAGGCGATGGTGTCGGCCACCTCGGTGGTGCGTCGGCCCCGCTCGTGATTCTTCCGGCCGCCGCAGCGGGCTTCTTCTGGGGGATGGGGCTGATGGCGCTGACCGGCCTAATCGCTGCCGTGCTGATCCTCTTCGGTCAGCGAATGACCGGCCGGGCAATGAACTGAGCGAACTTTCGTCAAACTTCTTGACGGACGCAGGGCGACAACGAGAGAGGGAGAAGCGATGGCTGATTTCAGCGTCAAGAAGATTGACGAGATGGAGGCAACCTTTGGCGGCGGGCTGCGTAAGGCGCGCGCCGAGCTGGGCGTGACGTCGGTCGGGATGAGCATCCTGACTATGCCTGCTGGTTACGACCGCTACCCCGATCACGACCATACTCACGACGGGCAGGAAGAGGTCTACATCCTGCTCGCGGGCAGCGGTGTGATCACGATTGAGGGCGAAGAGTTTGCGCTCGACGGCGAGACAATGGCTCGCGTCGGCCCAGGCACGAAGCGCAAGGTCGTCGCTGGTCCTGACGGCATGCGCATGCTTGTTCTCGGCGGCGTACCCGGCGAGGCTTATGAGCCGCCGGAGTGGGGCGAGCTCGGCGCTCCCGACCCGATGGGGGGCTGACAATGGCGCTCGCGATCCCCAACGTCTTGTTCCAAGCTGGCCGCATCGTTATCGGCGCCGCGTTTGTTGCCAACGCTGAGCAGGCAAGCTCACGATGGATCGGTGAGGAGGCCGCCGGCACCGATGGCGGCGTGATGGCACGCGCTTTTGGCGTCCGTGACGTGGCGCTCGGCATCGCGACGATCTCAGCAGCGCGCGGTGGCAACCTGCGCACGCTGCTGGTGGTGGGAATTCTCTGCGACGTCGTTGACTGCGCCGCAACGCTGGCGGCTGGGGGGAAGATTCCTCAGCAGGCGCGGGTCTTAACTGCTGCAGTGGCGGCCGGTGCGGCGCTCAACGGTGTGGCTCTGCTCGCCGCTACGCGAGACTAGGAATGCTGGTCAGATGACCGACTTCCGCGTCCGCCGCGACAGCCTCGAAACTGTCGAATTCGCCGAAGGCGTGAGCGGCGACGCCGGCCAGATAGGCCCCGGAGAGGCGCTGCTGCGCGTTGATGCCTTCAGTTTCACCGCCAACAACATCAGTTACGCGACCTTCGGCGACTTCATGTCGTACTGGGACTTCTTCCCCGCCGAGGACGGCTGGGGCCGCATCCCTGTTTGGGGTTTCGCCGACGTAGTCGCTTCGGAGTGCGAGGGAGTTGAGGTCGGGCAGCGCTTCTATGGCTACCTGCCGATGTCGAGCTACCTCGTCGTCACGCCCGGCAACGTCACTGCAAGTGGCTTCGCCGATTTCGCCGATCACCGCAAGGAGCTCCACTCGATCTATAACAGCTACATGCTTACGAGCGCTGACCCGACTTATGACGCGGCGCTTGAAAGCGAGATCATGCTGCTGCGCCCGCTCTTCTCGACCTCATTTTTGATCGATGACTTCTTCGAGGACAGCGACTGGTTCGGCGCGAAGGCAGTCGTCATGTCGAGCGCCTCGAGCAAGACCGCCTATGGCACAGCCTTCATGCTCGCGCGGCGCGATGGCGTGAAGGTGATCGGCCTTACCGCAGCGAGCAACGTCGAGTTTGTCGAGCGGCTTGGCCTATATGACCAGGTTCTCTCCTACGACGAGATCGGCGAGCTCGACACTGACGTGCCAATCGCCTACATCGACTTCTCCGGCGATGCTGGCGTGCGCGCCGCACTCCACAACCAGCTCGGTGACTCACTGGTTTACGACTGCGCAGTCGGCGCCACGCACATTGGCGCGCTCGGCGGCGCCGACGGGCTGCCAGGCCCGGCGCCGGCTCTTTTCTTCGCACCCGCGCAGGCCAAGAAGCGCTCCGATGATTGGGGCAGCGCTGGACTAATCGAACGGATCTCCGCTTCGCTCGACGATTTCATCGAGCTAGTTGCCGATCCTGAGAACAAGCTGATCGTGATTGAACACAGCTCAGGCCAAGAGGCCGTCGAGCAGCTTTACCTTGACGTGCTCAAGGGTCGGGCAGCGCCCGACGCCGGCAGCATTCTCTCGCTGCCAGCGTAGGCGGCCTGACCCTCAACCGTTAAGGGATGTCCTCGCAGTCGCGCGGATCGGGCGCGTTGGCGAGGCATTCTTCCTTCTGCTTGGCGACGCTCTCGTCGTCGTCGTTCTGGTTGTCGTCGTTCTCGTCGTCGTCGTTCTGGTTGTCGTCGTTCTGGTTGTCGTCGTTCTGCTTCTGCTCTTCGATCGTCGTCGTTGTCGTCGAAGATGTCTCATCGTCGCCGCACGCCGCCGCACCAAAGGCTAATGACGAAGCGCAGAGCAGTGCGATCAATAGGTGGCCGGCTCGGGTCATTGGTTCCTTCCGTGGGTAGTTTATCTAGTGAATAAAAATGAGCGTACCTGTTTCTGCGGCGCAGTCAACTAGACCGAGCGCATCATGCCGCCGTCGACGACCAAGGCAACGCCGGTGACGTAGCTGGCCTGCGCGGAGCAGAGGAACGCAACCGCGGCAGCGAACTCCTCTGGGCTGCCGAGCCGGCCTGCTGGAATCGCCTCACGCGCCATCTCGTCGGCTCCCTGACGCGAGCCATAAAGCTCATAGAGGCGGTCGGTCGCAATCCGGCCAGGCAGCACGCTGTTTAGCGTCACGCCGTCACGGGCAACTTGGTGGGCGATCGTCTTGATCGCTGCCAGCGTCGCGGACCGGTTGGCGTTGCTGAGCATCAGGCCAGCAGCCGGTTCGCGGATCGTCGTCGAACCAACGTTGACAATCCGGCCCCAGCTCCGTGAGCGCATATTTGGCATCACGGCCTCGATGAACTTCAACGGTGAAAGGACGAGGTCTTCGTAGGCCTCGTGCCACTGCTGGTCGCTGAAGCCGAGCGCGTTCGGGTCGAGTGGCGGGCCGCCTGTGTTCGTTACAAGAATGTCGATCGGGCCGAGGAAGTGTTCGATCTCATGGACGAGAACGGGGATCCCGTCAAGGTTGCCGCTGTCGTGAGCAAAGCCGGTCGCACCAATCTGCTTTGCGGCCTTCTGGATGTTCCCCTCGTCGCGTGAAGTAATTGCCACCTTCGCGCCTTCGGCCACCAGCGTCTTGGCCACGGCAAGCCCGAGTCCCTTCGATGCTCCGGTTACGAGCGCTATGCGCCCTTCGATTCCAAGATCCATCAGGCTGTGATCCTATGCGCCGCGAGCCCTCCGCACCAGAGCGCGAAGCAAACAATTGCGATTAGCGCCCCAAGCCAGTGCGCGCCGAGCACAGTTGCAATCACGCTCGGGATGCCTGCGAGCACGGCGCCAAGCCATGAGGGAGGAAGCGGCAGCTGGACCGCTAGCGCTGTGATCGTGGCCGCGACGACCCAGGCGAGCGGCCCGATCAGCCAGCCGAAGCTCTCGAATGCCGCGTGCGGCAGCAGCAGGCGGCTGATTAGCGCCAGCACGCCAACGGCAATGAGCTGAATGATGCCCGCACGGAGCGCGGCGGAAGTGCTGATCTTCATCAAGATGATTGTGCCGGATCATCGTCGGTGAGGATCACGAGATCGGCGCGCTCACGTGTTTGCTCGCGGCCGAAAAGCTCGCGTTCCTGGGCCGCCCAGATCTGCCAGTAGGGCGAGAATATTTCGCCGTCGCGCTGGAGCGCGCGCTCTTGGCGCAGCGCTTGGTCGGCGTCTAGCCAGATGATCATGCTGAGGAACTCCGCCGCCGCACGGCTGCCGCAGCCGCCGCCATCGACGATCAGCGTTTCGCAGGCCGGCAGCGCGCGTGGCTCAGCTTCGCTGCCGGCGCTCCAATCCCATGGCCGAACCGTTGCCGCCCGATCCTCGCTAAGCGGCAGCAGAACATCGTCCACGAGCCGCTGCGCTCCATCGGCGAGGCCGTTCCAGCCGTGGTAAAGCTGGTCGGTGTTGAGAATCTGCGCGCCGCTGAGCTGCGCGGCGAGCCGCGCGGCGAGCGTCGTCTTCCCCGAGCCTGCGGGCCCGTCGACTGCGATTACGCGCGTCGAACCGGCCAGCGCTGGCAGCTTGCTGATCCTCGCCGCCAGCTCTCCAACTTCAATCGCCATGCCAGCTCGTTCGTTAGCCGCCGGGCAGGTAGTCATTGGTGTAGAACTTCGACCAGTCCGGCTCGCTGGCAAGCGCCTTGCCGTTCTCTCCGGTCAATAGCTTCGAGGAGTAAAGAAAGCTTCCGTACCTCTCCCAGATCGCCGGGTCGACCGGGCCGATCTTGCCGCCGGCGCCCTTGTAATAGTCGTCGTCCGCCAGCAGCAGCGCGCTCTGCTTGGCCAGGCGCGCGTCCTTGATCGTCTGTGGGTTGGCTTTGGTGAGCAGCGCCGCTGCTTTTGCTGGATTGTCTTGCGCGTACTGGTAGCCCTTCTGCGTTGCGGCGAGGAACTTCTTCGCTGTGTCGGGGTTCGCTTTCAGGTATTTATTGCTTGATTCAATTACCGAGGAGTACTGAACCGGGAAGCCGTAGTCGGTGAATTCGAAGAAGCGCATCGGCTTGCCGATCAGCTCGGCCTGAATCCCTTCCCAGGTTGTGACCGCGATTGTGAAGTCGGCAGATCCGTTATAGACGGCTTCGTAGGCGGTCGTATTTAGCGTAATCGTCCTGAAGATTCCGGTGCCGCCGTCGGCTTTGATCACGTACTCAAGCTCCGGTCCTTCGTCGGGAGTACCGAAGCCGGCGTAGGTTTTGCCGTCGAGATCCTTTGGTGATTGGAGCGCCTTGTTGCTCGCCTGGACGCCGATCGCGTACTGCGTCTTGGCGATGTTGGCCATCACTTGGAGCACATCTTGGCCGGAGGCGCGGGCGTATGCAATCCCGGCCTGGTTGCCAACCCCGAAGTCGGCTTTGCCGCGCGAGACGAGCGTTTCCGGCGCTGTGTTGGCGTAGGGAAGGATCTTCACGCTGAGCCCTTCGCCCTTGTAATAACCGAGCTGCTGGGCGACGAAGATGCCGATGTGATTGGTGTTTGGGGTCCAATCGAGCGCGATGCTGACCGGCGCCTTGGCTTCGCTTCGATCGGCCGAATCGCTTTGTCCACAGCTGCTGACAACGACGGCAACGAGCGTGGTGGTGATTAGCGCCGGGATCGTGAAGCTACGCGACTGTTTCATTGGCTACTCCGTCGAGTCGTTGGATTAAGCACTCTAGGGGCTTGGCTGAGCGGCCAGAGGGCGGGTGTGAAGCTCGCAGCCCGGTACGCTGACGAGGCCGATGAGACAGTTAGGCAGGCTCGTTCCCGCACTCCTTGTAATTGCCCTGCTGCTGATCGTGTGGCAGCTCTACTCGACGCTCGGCGACGTTGGTAGCGACCTGCTGCCGGCGCCAAGCCGCGTTGCCAGCGCTGGCTGGGCCGACCGCAGCTCGCTGTCGGACAACCTGCTGCCGACGGTGCGCGAAGTTGTGCTCGGTTTTGCGCTCTCGTTGAGCTTCGCCTTCGCGCTCTCAATCCTGCTTGACCGCTCGCAGGCGGTCCGCCGCGCACTCACGCCGGTGTTGATCGGCAGCCAGACGCTGCCGATCATCGTGCTCGCACCGCTGGTCGTTATCTGGTTTGGCTTTGGCCTGACGCCGAAGATCCTGCTGGTCGCGCTCGTCACCTTCTTCCCGCTTCTCGTCGGCCTACTCGAGGGCTACGCCTCGACTACGCGCGCGGCGATGACTCTAATGGAGACGATGGGCGCCGGTTGGTGGAAAACATGGCGGCTCGTGCGGTTGCCGTCGGCGTTGCCGAGCTTCTTCACCGGCCTGCGAATCTCCGTCACCTACGCCGTCGTCGCCGCGATCTTCGCCGAGTACGCCGGCGCTGAGCTCGGTCTTGGGATCTACATGCAGTCGGCGAAGAACTCGTTCCGCACCGATCTGGTGCTGGCGGCCGTCATCCTCTGCGCGCTTTTGACGCTGGCGCTCTACGCGCTGACCTTCGCGCTGCAGCGACTCTTGATGCCTTGGTACGCGCAGTCACGGGAGCGTCCGTCATGACGCAGATTGAGCTTGAAGGAGTGAGTAAGAGCTTCAAGGGTCGCGAAGGCGAGCTCGAGGTTCTGGATGGGATTTCGCTCCGCGTTCAACCCGGCGAGTTCGTTTCGATCCTCGGCCCGAGCGGCTGCGGCAAATCAACGCTCTTCTCACTGCTTACGGGGATCGAAGCGGCCGATTCCGGAACGCTGCTTGCTGGCGGTGAGGAGCTGGCCGCTGGACACCAGCCGTTCGCATGGATGCCTCAGGACGACGTTCTCTTCCCCTGGCGCACGGTGCTCGGCAACGTTGCCCTCGGCGCTGAGGTGGCGGGCGGGCTGGCTCGCAGAGATGCCCGCGCACGGGCGCTTGAGCTGCTGCCAACTTTCGGCCTCGAAGCGTTCGCTGATTCGCGCCCGTTCCAGCTGTCCGGTGGGATGCGCCAGCGCGCCGCGCTCGCCCGTACCGTCGCGCAGGGTCATGACGTGCTCTTGCTCGATGAGCCGTTCGGAGCGCTCGACGCTCTCACCCGCACCGACCTTCAGCTCTGGCTCGAACAGATCTGGGAGCGCGAGCGCTGGACCGTCGTGCTGATCACCCATGACGTGCGCGAAGCGGTGCTGCTCTCCGACCGCGTCTACGTGCTTGGCCCACGCCCGGCAACCGTGCGGCTGGAGCTCGAGATCCCGCTGCCGCGCCCGCGCACGCTCGAAACGCTCGCCGATCCGCAGGTCGCCGCGCTCGAGCACGAGCTGCTGGCGGCGCTTGATGTTGGCACCGCTCGCACTTAGTCAGCGCAACTGAGGTATAGATGGCTGATGAGCCCGCTTGATCACGACCAAGTCAGCTACGAACTTCGCGGCCACTGCGCCGTGATCACGATCGACCGGCCTGAGCGGCGCAACGCCGTTGATGGCGCCACCGCCGACGCGCTCGCCGCCGCCTACCAGCGCTGGATTGCCGACGACGAGGCGAAGGTGATGATCCTCAGCGGCGCCGGCAGCGAGGCCTTCTGCGCCGGCGCCGACCTGAAAGCGATCGAAACGCTCGCACCAAGGCTGACCGCAGAGGAAGGGCCTCTCGGCTTCACGCGGCTTACCGCGCCGAAGCCCGTGATCGCCGCGATCGAGGGC
>SYIT01000019.1 GCA_005798685.1 Actinomycetota bacterium
CCGACGACCTCCGCCTTGCAAAGGCGGCGCTCTCCCAGCTGAGCTATGGCCCCTCAGGCTAAAAGATTAGAGCGCTCGGCCAAGAACCGGCGTCCCGACCAGCTTAGTGTCATTAGAGTGGGCTCTGATGAGCATTGCTTGGAGACCCTTATCAGCTGCAGGGACTGCAGCGTCCACAATCGTAGTAGCCGCCTTGTTGGCGCTCCCGGCAGCCAGCGCCGCAGAGCAGCCAGCTGGAGGGGCGATGCCAAAGGGTTTCCTCTGGGGAACGGCGATCGCCGGTTTCCAGTCGGAGATGGGCCGTGGCCGCGACACCGACCCGACTAGCGACTGGTGGGCCTGGACTCACGACAGGGGCAACATTGAGCGCGAAATAGTTAGCGGAGATTTGCCGGAGAACGGGCCTGGCTTCTGGTCGAAGTACGAGGCCGATATCAAGCTCGCCCGCTCGGGGCTCGGCGCCAACCTTTTTCGCATGGGTCTTGAGTGGAGCCGGCTTTTCCCGAAGCAGCCGGTGAACATGCCGCAGGGCGCCGCAACCAGCACCGAGATGCTTCGCGCGCTTGACCGGCAGGCCGATCCCAAAGCGGTCAGTCGATACCGCGAAATTTTGAAGTCGATTCGTGCCAGCAAGATGTCTCCGTTCGTGACGCTCAACCACTTCACGCTGCCGGGCTGGATCCACGATCCGCTTGCCGTTAACAAATCGCTAGCCGGTATTGACCCCAATGCACAGCTGCCGCCGCTGCAGCGCTCCGGCTGGCTCAGCACCACCACGGTCACCGAGTTTGAGCGCTACTCGGCCTGGGCCGCCTGGCGCTTTGGCGACCTAGTTGACCGGTGGGCGCCGATCAACGAGCCTATGGTCGTCGTGACGAACGGCTACGCCAACATTCCTGGCGTCCTTGCTGGCAACTTCCCGCCCGGCGTTTACAGCTTCACGGCGGCGGCGACCGCGCTCCGCAACCTTGAGGCAGCCAACGGCGTCGCCTATCAGGCGGTCAAGAAGCTTGACCGCACTTCGAAGGTCGGCCTAGTGCAGAATATGATCGCCTTCACGCCGAGCAATCCGTCGAGTCCTGCCGACGTGGCTGCGACTAAGAACGCCGACTACCTTTTCAACCGGCTCTTGATCAGTGCTGCGGTGCGTGGGGATTTTGACGCCAACTTTGATGGAACAATCGGCGCCGGTGAGCGCGCGATTCACGGCCGCCGGGCCGATTTCGTTGGCGTCAACTACTACTTCCGCGGTCGCGTCGCTGCGCTCGGATTTTCTCTCACGCCGCAGATCCCAATGCTCGACTTCCTGCCCGCACTCGCCTACCGCTGGGAGCGCGCGCCCACGGCTCCCCCCTGCCCAACGACCTGCAGCGAGTTCGGCGCTGAGCTCTTCCCGGCCGGTCTTCGTCAGTCGCTGAAGACAGCTGGCAGCTACAAGCTGCCGGTGATCGTGACCGAGAGCGGGATCGCCGATGCGAAAGATCGCCAGCGTCCCGCCTTTCTGCGTGACCACTTGCGTCAGGTGCGTGCCTCAATCACTGCGAAAGAGGCCAAAGTCTTTGGTTGGATCGGCTGGTCGCTGACCGACAACTTCGAGTGGGTTCACGGTTACACACCGAAGTTCGGGGTCTACTCGTTCAATGGCAAGACGCTCGAGCGCAAGCCACGCAGCGCCAGCGTAAAACTGCTCAAGCGTGCGATGACGACGAACCGCGTTCCGTAGCGGGGCGGCTTAGAAGTCGAAGTCGCGCGGCGGCTTGCGTTCGAACCAGAGCCGGTCGTGGTCAGGGGTCTCTTCGAGGAAATCGGGCGTTGCTTCGAGCTCGTCGCGGGCCTCGGCGCCGCCGCTGTCGGCTTCCTTAGCACCTTCGGCTAGCTCTTCGGCTTCCAACAGTTCCGCTTCGGCCTCAACGATCGGTTCGTTCCGCAGCGCTGCCTCAACCTCGGCCGGTGTGAATTGCTCCGTCGGCTGGTTCACCGCAGGCTCAAGCTCGGCCCTCTCTTCGACGACAAGCAGCTCCGGTTCGGCTTCAGCCGTCTCGTCGCTGTTGACCACCTCTACCTCAACGCTCTCTTCTACCTCGACGACCTCAGCCTCGACATCTAGCTCTGGTTCGGCATCCTTGCCGCCGCCAAGCGCCTCAGTTTCAAGCTGCGCGATCTCCGAAGGGTCAGCGCCTTGGCGGCGCTTTAGATCCAGATGCTCACGTATCGCCTCATCAAGCATTCCCATTCGGCAAGCCTAGCGGAGAGAAAGCAAGTCAGCGGCCTGTGGCGCTCAACCCTAAGTACACTCGCATTTGAGGGGCTATAGCTCAGTTGGGAGAGCGCCTGGATCGCACCCAGGAGGCCGCCGGTTCGAGTCCGGCTAGCTCCATTAATCAGTGCGCTAGCGTGTAGGGAGCGTTATAAGCGACACCCCCAACGATGGCTCACGCCCACAAAAAAGTCACCAGCCCGAAGCCACCGGCGGAAGTTTTCGCCTATCTGGCAGATTTTTCGAACACGGCTGAGTGGGATCCAGGCATCTCGGCTGCTCGCAGGCTTGATGACGGGCCGCTCGGAGTCGGCAACCGCGTCGAGCTTGACGCCGGGTTCTTTGGCCGCACGATCACGCTGATTTACGAAACGACGCTTTATCAAGCGCCGCATCGCTTCATCGTCCGTGGCGAAAGCTCAACCGTCGTCAGCGTCGATGAGATCACGGTTGAAGCCGATGGGGCAGGCTCGATCGTCACCTACGACGCTGAGCTGACTTTGAAGGGTGCGCTGAAGGTTTTTGATCCGGCCTTAAGCCTTGGCTTTGGCAAGGTTGCCGACAAGGCGATCGCTGGGCTGCGGAAAGCACTCTCCGCTTGACGCTCTAGCATTTGTGCAGTGACTCGAACGACACTCCTAGTCGTTGTTCTGGTGGTCATCGGCGCCGCCATCGCAGCCGCGGCGTTGGTCTCCGGCGGCGGAGGCGGCAGCTCCGACACGGTCAGCGTCAGCGAGATGATTCCAACGGCGACAACTGCGGCGCCAACTGCGACGACAACTGCGACAACGAGCACCTCGTCGCAGTCCAGCAGCGCGCAGGTTGAGGCGACGGTCACCAGCTACGTTCAGGCCGCTGAGGAGGGCGACGCGACGACGATCTGTGGGCTGCAGCTGAACACCGGCGCAGCGACCAGCGGCGCAGCGGCGGCGCAGGCCTGTGCATCGAAGCTTGGCATCACGCTGACCGACCTTCCGGGCCTCTCGCAGTTGAAGGTTGAAGGCGTCAAGGTGAGTGGCAACACTGCCACTGCGCAGCTGCTTCGGATCGGGCAGATCTCGCTGGTCAAGGTTGACGGCAGCTGGAAGGTGCGCAGCTTCTCGCCGGCACGCAGCAAGCGAAACGGCGGCGCCGAGGCGCCGTCCGGCCCGAACGTTGGCGGCGCCACTGCCGACTAGCCCCGCGGCGTGACGATTGGAAAGTCGTGCGGTGGGTCGTCGAGTAGGCCGAGGAATCCAGCGAGCGCCATCGGATCGCCGTCAACGCTGATCGCCCCGGAGCCGAAAGCCTCGATCGCCTCGATCTCCTGAAGGATCAGCGAGTTGAGCGTGGCGCGCGTCGTCGTGACGGTCGCCTGAGCATTCTCGTCGAGCTTGCCGACGACGGTGTTGAGCGCGCCGCTCGTTACGCGAAGCGTCCACTGCTCGTCTAGATCGGTGAAGTTCCAAGCGATAATCAGGTCGTTCTGAGCTGCCCGCTCGGCGTTGAGCCGCGTTGCCATCGCGTCGAAAAGCTGGCCGGTCTGAAGCGCTCGGACGATGTCCGGCGCCTGCGCGCGCAGGCTCGCGCCGCTAACCCCGTTGCGCAGCTCGCTAGCGCCTGTCAGGTAGGCGTTGCGCCAAGTCGCATTCTCAGTCTGGTAGCCGAGCTGCTCGAAGGCGGCAGCCTGAAGTTCGAGCGCCGCAGCGTTATCGGGCTCGGCGAAGACGACGTGGCCGGCCAGCGTCGCTGCCCAGCGCTCATCGCCATCGGCAAGCGCCTGCGCGGCGATTTCGAGCGCGCGGTCGGCGCCGCCGATCGCATCGACGTAGCGGCTGCCAGCGTCGGAAGGGGCGAGTGGGTCAAGGTTGACTGGGTTGCCGTCATAGACGCCGAAGTAGCGCTGGTAGATGCCGCGAGCGTTGTGGCGCAGCGAACCGTAGGCGCCGCGCGTGTGCCAGAGCGCGGCCAGCGCTTCGCTCAGCTCGATCCGCTCGGCGATCTCCTCGCCATTGAAGCCCTCCCCGGCAAGACGGATCGTTTGGTCGTGGAGCAGGCGGTAGAGGTCGCGCTGCTCGCCGAGGAACTGCGCTATCTCGTCGCGGCCCCACGTGGGCCAGTGGTGGCCTCCAAAGAGCACCTCGGCGCGGCTGCCAAAAAGCTCGATCGATTGATTCAGGCACTGCGACCACCAGAGCGCGTCGCGAATCTGCGCGCCACGGATCGTGAGGATGTTGTGCAGCACGTGGCTCGCCGTCTCAACGACGCAGAGCGCGCCACGCTCCGGCAGGAAGAAGTTCAGCTCGGCCGGTGCCTCGGTTTCCGGAACCATCTGGAACTCGAAGCGGACGCCGTCGATCATGGCCTGCTGGCCTGTCTCTTTAACCTCATCGGTTACCGCAATCAGCGAGGGGCTTCCCGTTGATACGCCCTTGCCGATCGCCACATCGACCTGCCCGCGCGGCCCGCGGGGAAGGTTTGAGCCGTACATGTAGGCGGCGCGCCGCACCATCACAGAGCCTGCGATCACGTTCTCGCTTACGGCCGCGTCGATGAATCCCTGCGGCGCCCAGATCGGAATCTCTTCGCCTTCGCTGACAACGCCGCGGATGCCACCGAAGTGGTCGACGTGGCTGTGCGTGTGCAGCACCGCGGTGACCTTCCGCTCACCGCGCGCCTGCCGGTAGAGCGCCAGCGCAGCCGTCGCGCACTCCGGTGAAACGAGCGGATCAACGACGATCACTCCCTCGTCACCTTCGATCAGCGTCATGTTTGAGATGTCGTAACCGCGCACTTGGTAGACGCCTTCGGCGACTTCAAACAGGCCGGCGTTCATGTTCAGCCGTGCCAGCCGCCAGAGCGCGGGGTGAACGCTTGCGGGAGCCTCGGCAGATGCAAGGAACTCGTACTCGGCGAGGCTCCAGAGAACGCGGCCTTCCCGGTTACTGATCTGCAGGTCGCTGGGAGCGGCCAGAATCAGCCCGCGGGCTGCGTTTGCTGCGTCGCCACCGTCGTCGGCAGGGAGCGAGGCAAGCGCCTCGGCGTGGCGCTGAACCGTCGATTCCGATGGGCCCGCAGGGTCAGCCATCAGCCGACCTTACTCGCCCACGATCTCTTCTCGCTGGTTCCCCTCAGCCGACGCTGACAACCGGGCCACGGCCATTGAGCAGCTCGTCGGCAACGCGGTCGGTTGACATTCCGTGGCCACCGACAAGGCGGCGGTTGAGCTGCGCGCGGCGGAACGTCAACGGCGCGTCGTGCTCCCAAGTCGCGCCGATGCCGCCGTGAACGGCGATCTGCTGGCGGGCCGTGAAGTCGAGCCCGGCACCGGCGACTGAGCGTGCGCAGCTGGCGGCGTAAGCGATCTCATCGGGCTTGTCGCTGAAAGCGAAGCCGGTGTAGATGCAGAGCGACTTGGAGTTCTCGAGGCGGCGCAGAATCTCGACGATGCCGTGCTTGATCGCTTGGTATGAGCCGATCGCGCGGCCGAACGTATAGCGCTCCTTCGCGTACTCAAGGCAAACCTCAAGCGCCGCTTCCATTGTTCCTACCGACTCCGAGGCGATCAGCGCCTGAACGAGGTACCAGGCACGCGCAATCTGCTCCGCGCCAAGGTCGAGCTTCGTTCCGGAGGCGCCATCAAGCGTGACCGTCGCCAGCCGACGGGTCGCGTCGTAGCGCCAGTCGGCCTCAACGGTCACGCCGGAAGCGTCTGCGTCGACCGCGGCCGCAACAGGCTCACCGCTGGAGTCAACGCCGATCACGACGAGCAGCTCGGCTTCGCCTGCGTCAGGCGCCCAGCCAACGGTGCCGGTGAAGGTCACGCTGTCACCGTCGACGGTCGCTGCTGGAGCGTCAGGGCGGGCCATTCCTTCAACCGGCTCTACCGTCCAACGAGGCTCAAGCGAGCTCGGCGGGCAGGCTGGAAGCCATGAGGCCTTCAGTTCACCTGCGGCCACCGCTTCCGTCTTGTCGCTGCCACCCATGTCGAGCAGCATCGAGGCCGGAAGTGCGCCTAAAAGCGGAACGCCTGCGAGCACCTTGCCAGCCTCCTGTGCGATCAACATCGCGTCGTAGGCTCCAAGGCCGGCGCCGCCGTTCTCTTCGCTGACGAGCAGCCCAAGCCAGCCGGCTTCAGCGGCCGTTGGCCACATGTTGGGAAGCGCGGAATCATCTTCGATCGCCTCTCGGGCTGCTTCAACCGTCTTTACGCGCGAGAAGGCGTCCGCCGCCGCGTCGCGCAGGAACTGCTGCTCATCTGAGAGTCCGAGGTTCATGCCGGCGCCCCTTCCTTCTCCTTGGCACGCAGTTCGCTGAACGGGATGCCCTTGTCGAGCCGTGGCTCCGGCGGCAGTCCGAGGACGCGCTCACCGATCGTGTTGCGGAGAATCTCTTCAGTGCCGCCGGCCGATTTGAGGCCCGGAAGGAAGGAGATCATGTAAGCCCACTCGCTTTCCTCATCGAGAGCCTCTGGGCCGATGATGTCGGCGATCAGGTCGCCAGCGCGGACGGCACAGTTAACAGTTGTTACCTTCGCGAGGCCGAACTCGGGCCCTGGAATCTGCCCGTCCCGAAGCGCGCTGATCGAGCGGTAGCCGGTCCAACGGATCGCCTCCAGCTCTGATGCGAGCTCACCGAAGTTGTGGCGCACCTCGTGGTCGCTCGCGGCAACTGGGTCGGCTACGATTGCCTCGGCAAAGCGAGTTGCGCGGTAACCGAATGACGACGAGCCGAGGCCGATCGCCAGGCGCTCGAACATCAGTGTCGTCAGGCCAACGCCCCAGCCGTTCTCTTCGCCACCGACGACCGAATCGGCATCGATTACGACGTCATCGAAGAAGACCTCGTTGAACTCTGCTTCGCCAGAGATCTGCCTGAGGCCGCGTACGGTGATCCCTTCGGCGTCCATCGGCACGATGAACATCGTCATCCCCTTGTGCTTCGGGATGTCGGGGTTGGTGCGGGCAAGAATCAGGCCGTAAGCGGCGAACTGTGCGTTCGTCGTCCAGACCTTCTGACCGTTCAACGTCCACGTGCCGTCGTCGTTGTGCTTGGCGCGCGTCTGAACGGCGGCGAGGTCGGAGCCGGCTGCCGGCTCGGAGAACATCTGGCACCAGATCTCATCGGCGTGGAGCAGTGGCCCGAGGTAGCGCTGCTTCTGCTCCTCTGAGCCGTGGGCGATGATTGTTGGCCCGAGCATGCCGACGCCGATCACGTCGAGGATGCCGGGAACACCGGCCTCCTGCATCTCTTGACTGATTACGACAGACTCGACCGGGCCGATGCCCTGGCCGCCGTACTCCTTGGGCCACGTGGCTCCAGCCAGGCCGCCTTCGGCGAGCTTGCCTTGCCAAGCGCGGTGAGCGACGAGAATTTCGTCGGGGTCGGTGAGAGCACCTTCACCCTGAAGGATGGGGGCATCTGCCTTATTTGCGTCGAGCCAGGCGCGTACCTCTTTGCGGTACTCGGCCTGCTCAGGTGTGTCGTTGAGGTCCACGAACTACTCCTTTGATTGACTGGTCGGTCAATGTTCTGTTTAAAAGATAATACGAAGCGCTCATTCATCGCGATCAGCCCCACTGGCGAGCGCGCCGAAGATGCCGATCGCCATTAGCGCGATGATCACGACCGAGAGGGCTGTGAGCAGGGTCAGTCCTTCGGTTTGGATTGTCACAAACGTGATCGCGAAGAAGGCGAGCAGGAAGATGAAGACGATTGCTAGTAGCGCGGCGCGCATCTTCGGCCGCTCCTTGGCCTAGGCGCCGACGGCGGCGCTGAGCGGGCCGACGCCGGGCCGCTCTTGGCGGACGTGCTCGTCGGCGTGGTAGCTGGAACGCACCAGCGGCCCGGCGGCGATGTGCGAGAAGCCAAGCTCGTAGGCGGCCGCTTCGAGCGCTTTGAATTCGTCGGGGTGCCAATAACGGACGACCGGTAGATGGTCTTTGGTCGGCCGCAGGTACTGACCGACGGTCAACACCTGCACGCCCGCTTCGCGCAGGTCTGTGAAGGCTTCGACCATCTCATCGTGAGTCTCGCCGAGTCCGACCATCAGCCCGGATTTTGTGACTAGCTCGCCGCCGCCGATCGCTCCAGCGTTGCTCAGCACGCGCAGCGATCGCTCCCAACGTGAACCGCGGCGCGCGACCGAGTAGAGCCGTGGCACGACCTCAACGTTGTGGTTGAAGACGTCGGGCCGTTCAGCCAAGACTTTCGCCAGCGGCATCTCTTCGCCGCGGAAGTCGGGCGTTAAGACTTCAACCTTGCAGTCCGGAGCCTGGGCGCGGCACTGGCGGATCGTCGCCGCCCAGATCCCTGAGCCGTAGTCGGGGAGGTCGTCACGATCGACGCTCGTGATCACGGCGTGGCGCAGGCCCATCTTCGCGATCGAGCGGGCAACGCGGGCCGGCTCAAGCGGGTCGTTCCAAGTCGGTTTGCCGGTCTGCACGTTGCAGAAGCCGCAGCGCCGCGTGCAGGTGTCGCCGAGGATCATGAAGGTCGCAGTGCCGCGTTCCCAGCATTCGCCAACGTTCGGGCAGGCGGCCTCTTGGCAGACGGTGTGGAGGTTCTCAGCTTTGATCATCGCCGCGAGCTGGCGGTAGCGCTCGCCTCCAGGTGGCGCCACTTTGAACCACGGCGGCTTGCGCCCACCGATCGGCTGCACATCGGTGCCGAGTACGGCGCTCACGTCCATTCCGCCCGGGTTCGAGCGGGAGCGTGTTTGGTGGGCGCGAATCGTTGGCTCTTTGGCCACAGAGCTAGGCTAGCGGCGTGTCGGTCGGTGCGATGAGCGAGATCAGCCGCTCGACGCTGATCTCCGCCGCCGCGCCGCCGAGCTCGGCCGCCCAAAGACGGCTCAGCTCGGCTGCGAATGCGTCGGCGTCGACCGCTGCGCCGGTTTCTGCCGCGACCGAGGTGATTTGGGCCGGCAAACCGCAGGGAACGATCCACTGCCAGGGCTCGAGATCCATGTCGACGTTGATCGCAAAACCATGCGTTGTGATTGAGCGGCGTAGGTGGACGCCGATCGAGGCGATCTTTCGATCCTCGACCCAAACGCCAGTGAAGTCGGCGCCCTCATCAACTCGTGCTCGGGCATCGACGCCAACCGAGGTCAGCGCGGCGACGATAACGCGCTCGAGCGAACGGACGTGGGCTACTACGTCGCTCGTTTTGACGATCGGGTAGCCGACGAGCTGGCCGGGGGCGTGGTAGGTGGCGCGCCCGCCGCGGTCGGCATCAATGATTTCGATCCCGCGCTCGGCATACCAAGCTGCCTCGCGGGGAAACTCCTCTGGGCTGCTGCGGCGCCCGCGCGTGTATACGGGGTCGTGCTCGAGCAGCAGCAGCGTGTCACCGATCTGCCCGGCCTCACGCGCGTCGCGAACTCGCTCCTGAAGTTTGTTGGCTTCGCGGTAATTGAGCCTGCCGAGGTGGACAAGCGAGTATTGCTTAGCTCGATCGGTCATTGCCGCACCAGCCTATTCTCAGCTCGCGAGCGAGAGTGGTGCTTCCAGTAGCGCCTTGATCCGCGCCAGCAGCTTGGCGCCGTCGGCGCCGTAGAGAATCCGGTGGTCGCAGGCCAGCGTCAGCTCCATCAGCATCCGCGGTTCAATCTCGCCGTTGTGGACGGCCGGCCGCTGCTCGACCGCGCCGACGGCGAGGATCGCCGCCTGCGGCGCGTTGATCACCGCGTCGAAGCTGCGCACGCCAAACATGCCGAGGTTGCTCACGGTGAAGGTGCCGCCGCTGGTCTGCGGCGGCGTGATCGCGGAGCTGCGCACGCTCTCGGCGAGCGCGCCACTCTCGGCCGAGATTTCGGCCAGCGTCTTTGTGTCGGCGTCAAAGATGGTTGGCACTACGAGCGTGCCAGCTGCGGCCACGGCGACGCCGATGTTCACGCGCGAGTAGTGCTCAAAGTGGCCGTCGCGCCACGCGCCGTTGGCTTGTGGCTGCTCGCGCAGCGCCAGCGCGCTGGCCTTGACGATCATGTCATTGATCGTTGGCACTGCTTGGCCTTCGCCCGCGCTCGCCTTCAGCTCAGCGCGCAGCGTTGTCGCGGTCGTCATGTCAACGTTGATCTGCAGCGTGAAGGAGGGAACGGTGGCGCGCGACTCGGCCATCCGGCGCGCGATCAGAGTCTGCGTGCGGGTTGGCTCGGTCGTGGTAACGGCGCCGCGGCCGCTCGCTTCGCCGCCGCTTGTTCTGGCGGCCGGGGGGCTCGCCGACGCTGCGGTGCCGGCGTCTTCAACGTCGGCTTTGATAATCCGCCCGCCCGGGCCGCTGCCGGACAACGAGCCAAGGTCTACGCCTCTCTCGCCTGCGATCCGGCGGGCAACCGGCGAGGCCTTGACGCGCTCGCCGCCAAGCGGCGCCGAGGCTGGCGCCTGTGGCGCCGTTTCAATAGCGGGTGTTGGCGCCGTTGGTGGCTGAGGAACCTCGACCGCCGCCGTCGTTGAGTTGCTCGGCGCTGGATCGTCATCACCGATAACGGCGATCTTCGCCCCGACCGACAGCGTTGCGCCCTCCTGAGCGGTGATCTGAAGCGTGCCGGCGGTGTCTGATTCGTAGGCCATCGTCGCCTTGTCGGTCTCGATTTCGACCAGCTCTTCGCCGCGGGCCACCTCGTCGCCGTCGCGCTTTAGCCAGCGCACGATCGTGCCTTCCTCCATCGAATCGGAGAGCCGCGGCATCACGATCTCAGCCACGCAATGCTCGCTTCCTGTCACCAAAGAGTGCCAGCGTCGCTTCGATCACCTGCTGCTCGTGCGGAAAGGAGATCTGTTCAAGGTTCTTTGCGTACGGCATCGGCGCATCGACGCCGGTGACTCGGCCAACCGGCGCGTCGAGATCATCGAAACCCTGCTCCCCAATCAGTGCCGCGAGGTTGGCGCCGACGCCGCCGTGCGGCCAACCTTCTTCTACGATCACGCAGCGGTTGGTCTTGGCGACCGATTCGAGAATCGTGTCGAGATCAAGCGGGCGCAGTGTGCGCGGGTCAATTACCTCGGCTTCGATCCCGTGCTCGGCTGCCAGCTGCTCGGCGGCGCACTCAGCCGTCTGGGCCATCCGTGAGATGCCGATGATCGTCACGTCGCTGCCTGCGCGGCGAATCGCCGCGAGGCCGAATGGAACCGTGAAGTCAGGGTCGTCGGGAACCTCGCCGCGCTGGCCGTAGAGAGTTTCGTGTTCGATGAAGATCACCGGATTATCATCGCGGATCGCCGTTTTGAGAAGACCCTTGGCATCGGCGGCGGTGCTCGGCACAGCGACCAGCAGCCCAGGAACGTGAAGGTAGAGCGCCTCAAAGCTGTGTGAGTGGGTTGGCCCGAGCTGATGGCCTGCGCCCTGCGGCATCCGCACGACCAGAGGCACGCTGACCTGGCCGCCGAACATGTAACGCACGTGGGCAGCGTGGTTGATTATCTGATCGAGCGCCAGCAGCGAGAAATTGATCGTCATCAGCTCGATCACCGGCCGCAGCCCTGTCATCGCGGATCCGACGCCGATCCCGACGATCGTGTTTTCCGAGATCGGCGTGTCGCGAATTCGCTTCTCGCCGAAGCGGTCCATCAGCCCTTCTGTCACCTTGAAGGCGCCGCCGAAGACGCTGATGTCCTGCCCCATCAGGTAGACGTTCGGGTCACGCTCGAGCTCCTCGGTGAGCGCCTCGTTGAGTGCCTCGCGGTAGCGCATCTCGGCCATCAGCAGAGCTCCTCGCCCTTCTGCAGGCCGGCTCCGCGATGGTCGGCCGAGTACCAGCCGCGAACCTCGTCGCTGAGAACGTAAACGTCGTCGTAGAGCGAGCTGGGCTCCGGCTCCGGCGAGGCGTCGGCGAAGGCGACGGCCTCGTCGACTGTCGCGATTGCCTCAAGGTCGATCGCTTCGCGCTGCTGTTCGTTGATTACGCCCTCCGCGATCAGCCGATCACCAAATGTCAGGAGCGGATCGCGCTTGCTCCATTCCAGTACCTCTTCCGCGCTGCGGTAATCCTCAGGGTCGGCGATCGAGTGGCCGCGGAAGCGGTAGTTGAGTGCTTCAACGAGAACCGGCTGGCGCTCTTCACGCGCAATGCGCAGCGCCTCCTCTGTTACCGCCCAGGTGTCAATCACATCCATCCCGTCGCACTCAAGGCCAGGAACGCCGAAGCCTTCGCCTTTGACCTGAAGATCTGTCTGGGCTGAGTGGCGCTCGAGCGAAGTACCCATCCCGAACTGGTTGTTAGTGACCATAAAGACGACCGGCAGGCTCCAGAGCGCCGCGAGGTTGAGCGTTTCGCCAAATGTGCCTTGATTGCTGGCTCCGTCGCCGAATTGGCAGAGTGTCGCATCGTCATTGCCGAGGTAGTCGCTGCTGAGGCCAAAGCCTGCCGCCAGCGGCAGGTTGCCGCCGACGATTCCGAAGCCGCCCATGAAGCGCCGCTCAAGATCGAACATGTGCATCGAGCCACCGCGGCCGCGGCAGAGCCCGTCAACGCGACCGAACAGCTCGGCCATCACGCGGCCCGGCTCGCTGCCGCGCGCCAGCGCCTGACCGTGCGAGCGGTAGGTGGCGATCATGTAATCGGTCGGGCGCAGCGCCGCGACGGCGCCAACGATTGTTGCCTCTTCGCCGATCGCCAGGTGAAGGAAGCCACCGACCTTCGCGCGCGTGTACTGCTCCCCAGCGCGCTCCTCGAAGCGGCGGATTAGCGTCATCGACTTAAACCAGTTGATCGCCGTTTCAGGCGGCGGTAGCGGGCGATCAGCCATCGCCTACCAGCCTAGTAGTCATCTTCGCTCTCGACCGCGCTCCAGCGCGCGATGAACTCGTCGCTGCCGAGCCGCTGCAGATCCTCACGCAGCGAGGCCTCCATGCGGCTGGTTGCGCGGGCCGGAACATCCCAGAAGAGAACTACTTCGAGATCCTCGACAGATACAACTTCAACGTGATCGAAACGGTCGGCGGCGGCAAGGCGCCCGGGAGTGATGCCGGTGCGCGTAACGATCACGTCGTAGTCGCGAAAGGCTGTCATTGAGTCGCCACCTGCTCGCTCAGCACTGCTGCTGCTGTCTCGAGTTGGTCGTCGCCGTGGAAGAGCTGGTCGGGCCCACCGCCCGCGCTAGGAACCCACACGGCTGGCACGTCGCGCACGCCGCGCTCCAGCGCCAACTCGGTAGCTGCGTCAAGCCCGCCCAGAACGGTGCGCAACCCGCACCCTTTCAGTAGCGCGGCGGGGTGCATCTCGCAGGCTGAACCGGCGATCACGATGTTGTCCTCGTTGTCGAGCGCGCGGCCGCCAGCGTATGCCTGGCGAAAGGCCGCCAGCACGAAGGGCACGGTGCGACCGATCTGCTTGGCGTAGGTCGCGGCGAGCATTGCTCGCTCGCTGTCGAAAGGGAAAGGAGTTGGCCAGCGCGGCCGCTGCAGTGATCGCTGATCGGCTAACTGCTCAACCAGATCGCGCTGCGCCGCCGCGTCGCTCAGCGCCGGTAGCGCCGAACCGCGGATTGGAATCCACTCGGCAGCAAGCGGCAGTAATGTGAGGATCCGTTCCGCCGCCAGGTAAGACTCAGGGCTGGCCAGGTCGAAGTAAAAGGCCGGCTGCTGATCCATCTGCGCCTAGCCGTGAATCAGCCAGCCGTCGGCGGCGCGGGCCGCTTCCAGCACTGCTTCGCTCATCGTCGGGTGGCCGTGGATAGAGCGGGCTACCTCTGGGTAGCCGCCTTCGAGCAGTTTCGCGTTCACGAGTTCCTGAATCAGCTCGGTCGCTTTCGCTCCGACGACGTGGCCCCCGAGCAGCTCGCCGTACTCCTTGTCGCCAACAATTTTGACGAGTCCAGCGCGGTCGCCGTAAAGTGTGCCTGCGCCGACGGCGCCGTAAGGAACCTTGCCTACGGTTACGTCGAAACCTTGCTCCTTCGCCTGCTCCTCGGTGAGGCCAAAGCTGGCGACGTTCGGGGCGCAGAAGGTTGCGCGAGGAATGTCGATGTAATCTAGCGGCGCAGGATCTTCGCCGGCAATCGCTTCGGTGGCGATGATTCCCTCCTCACTGGCCTTGTGTGCCAGCGCCGGGCCGTGAACTATGTCGCCGATCGCGTAAATGCCTTCGACGCTCGTGCGCTGATGGCCATCGACAGCGATCAGGCCGTGCTCGTCGAGCTCGAGCCCGGCGGCGCCGAGCCCAAGGCCTTCAACGTCGGCGCCGCGGCCTGCGGCAATTACGAGCCAGTCGGCTTCGCCCTCGGCGTCCGCATAGCTGTAACTGACGGAGTTCTTCGCGGCTTTGATCTCGCCGATCAGAGTGGAGCTGTGAACCGTGATCTCCTGCTTTGCAAAACTTCGCTCAACGAGCTTCGAGATGTCCTTGTCTTCGGCCGGCAGCACCCGGTCGAGTGCCTCGAAGAGTTCAACCTTGACACCGAAGCGGGCGTAGGCGCTGGCGATCTCACAGCCCGACGGGCCGGAGCCGACGACCGCCAAACTTTTCGGCAGCTCCTCCAGCGCCCAGGCCTCGGCGGTGTCGATCACTCTGGCGCCGAACGTCGCGCCGGGGATCGAGCGGGAAACCGAGCCAGTCGCAAGGATGATCGCCTTCGTCGCTTCGAGCTCGCGGCCGTCAACGCTGACGCTCTTGACGCCTGTGATCTCAGCGGCCCCGTGGATCAGTTCGACCTTGTTTTTCTTCATCAGCATCTCGACGCCACCGACGAGCGTGCCGATCACCTCTTCGCGGCGCGCGCAAACGGCGCTGAAGTCGACGGTTGGCTCGCTGACCGTGATCCCAAACTCGGCCGCATCACGGATCTCGGAGACGATGTCGGCTGAGCGCAGCAGAGCTTTCGCCGGAATGCAGGCGTAGTTGAGGCAGCGCCCGCCGATCTTGTCCTTCTCGATTACGGCGGCGCTCAGTCCGAGCTGCGCGGCGCGGATCGCTGCGACGTACCCTCCCGGCCCAGAGCCGATGATGATGCAGTCGAAGCTTTCTTTGGCCATAGGGCGAGTGTATGAAAGTGGCGGAGCCGCGGCCTAGTTGCCGCGCAGCGTCGGAACCTTGGCGCGCCCAAGCACACGGATCAGCTTCCAAAAGAGCCAGCCGCCACCGAGCAGAATTACGACGCACAGGATTACTGCCAGGAGGTTGCCGGCGACCATCAGTGAGAGCCCGGCGATCACCAGCGTTATCGCCAGCAGTGCCTGAAAGCCGAGCAGCGCCCAGTAGCGCAGCGTCCACATGCCCCAAGCCGCCAGCAGCATCACGGCGGCGAACAGCAGGACGCCGGTTAGCGCCGGCTTTTGGCCTTGAACTTCAACGCCGGCGAAGTAGAAAGCGACGTTCGCGATCGCCAGTGCGGCGGCCAAGCAGGATGCGATCTTCACCGGCAGTGGTCGCTCGCCGGGCGCCATAGGCTGAAGCTCTGCGCGCGCAATCTCGTCGCGCTCAGCGCCGCTGAGGCGCTGCTTTGGCGCCGGCTGGGCGCCAGGTTCGGTAAGGCTCTGTTTGCGGCCGCGTCGTCCCATCGGCTTACAGTTTGGCAGCACTGGCCGGCAGCCCGGCTCAAGCCGCTCTACGCTGAAGTGCGATGGACGAGCTTCTCGATGCCTTTCAGCAGGCTTGGACCGAGCGTCGCCGCGCCGCCTTTCGCGACGTCTGCGCCGCCGACCTGCACTGGACCGACCCGTCCAGCCCGGAGCCGCTCTACGGCCCCGACGCACTCGCCGATCGCGCCGCTCAGCTCTGGCAGGCCTTCCCCGATGCGACCGTTGAGAGCGCCGGCGAGCGGCTCAGCGATGGGCGCTACGTCGCCGTGCCGGTGCTCGTTAGTGGCGTCCACCGAGGCTCGCTGGCGGGCATACCGGCAACGAACAAGATGATCACCGTTCACGCCGTCCTTTACTGCGAGCTCGATCCGCCGCGCGAGAAACTTTGGCGCGTCCGCGCCTTTTTTGACGCCTACGACGCGACCGTCCAACTTGGCGTCTTACCGAAGCGTGGGTCGCTCGGCGAACGGGCAATACTCGCGCTGCGCGGCTTCGGAATCCGTCGGGGCAGCAGCGAAGAGCTTGATGAGAGCCGTTGAAAAGGCCGCAGCGATTCGCCGTTGCTGCAACGAATAGCGCGCCACAAACCACGCTGCGGGCTTATTCTCCCGAGCTTGCCACGACACTTTCTCACTGGCCAAGAGCTTGATCGCGAGCAGCTGCTCGCGCTGCTAGCGCGCGCCCACCAGCTGAAAGGCGCTCCTGGCTCCTCCGAAGCGTTGGCCGGCAAGAGCGTTGCGCTGATCTTTGAGAAGCCAAGCACGCGCACGCGGCTCTCCTACGAGGTTGGCGTTACCGAGCTAGGTGGCCACGCTGTCGTGCTGCGCCCCGGTGAGATGCAGCTCCAGCGCGGCGAGTCGATCGCTGACACCGCCCGCGTGCTCTCCGGCCAAGTTGCCGCCGTCGGCGTGCGGACCGGCCCTGACGCGCTGATCGAAGAGCTGGCCGCCGAGGGTTCGATCCCCGTCTTCAACATGCTGACCGAGCTCCATCACCCTTCGCAGGCCCTCGCCGACCTAATGACTCTGCAGGAGGCATTCCCCAACCGACCGCTCGACGAGCTACGCCTGGCCTACATCGGCGACGGCAACAACGTCGCCCGCTCGCTGGCGATTCTCGGCGGGGCCGCCGGACTCGAAGTCGTCGTTGCATCACCGCAGGGTTACGAACTGGAGCCTGAGTGCGGCGGCGAACGGACCAGCGACCCGCATGCCGCGGCGGCCGGCTCAGACGCGCTTTACACAGATGTCTGGGTCTCGATGGGCGACGAGCAGACGGCCGATCAGCGCCGCTGCGCCTTGGCGCCGTATCAGCTCGACGACGAGCTCCTGTCACTAGCGGCTGATGACGCGATTGCGCTCCACTGCCTGCCGGCACATCCCGGCGAGGAGATCAGCGCCGAGCTGCTCTATGGCAAGCGTCAGCGGATTTGGGATCAGGCCGAAAACCGCCGCCACGCGCAGAAGGCATTGCTCGAGTGGCTGCTCGCCTCGGCTTAGCGCAAGCGATGCTGCGATCCTCGTCTCAATGACCGAGCAGCCGACAGCCGAGGAAGAACGCACACGGGTCAATCGCGGTGACCGCTTGGAGGTTCGAATCGAGGCGCTTGCCAACGGCGGGAAGGGGATCGCCCGCGTCGCTCTAGGTGAGCGAAGCTACGTGGTTTTCGTCCGCGACACCGTCCCCGGCGATCTCGTTCGAATCGAAGTGACGAAGCGCAAGCGCGCCTTCGCCGAGGCCCGGCCGCTTGAGATGCTCGAACCTGGCCCCGATCGGATTGAGCCGCTCGCCGACCACCCCGGAGCTTCCTGGCAGGTGCTCAGCTACGGGCGCCAGCTGGAGGTCAAGAGCGAACAGGTCGATGACGCGCTGCGAAGGATCGGCAAGCTCGAGGGTTTCGAGCTTGAGCCGATAGTTCCCGCGATAGAAGAGTGGCGCTACCGCAACAAGCTTGAGTTTTCTTTCGGAGTCGAGGAAGACGGCACGCTCTGCTGCGGCTTCCACGCCCCGGGTTCGTGGTCGCGAATTCTGCCGATGGACGATTGCCTGCTGGCATCGGAGGCGGTTAACAGGATCCGCGAGGCGGCGCTCGAGGTCTGCCAAGAGATCGGGCTGAAGGCTTACGACCGCCGCACCCATGAGGGGCTGTTGCGCAATCTTGTCGTCCGCGAGGGCCGCCGCACCGGCCAGGTTCAGGCCCGCATCGTCACCTCGCCCGGTGACTTTGATCAGCGGCGCTTCGCCGATGCGATGATCGAGGCCGGTGCCGTTAGCGTGATCCGTACCGTCGCCCCTAGCAGCGGCGAAACGACTCAGGGCGGCACCGACATCCTGATTGACGGTGTTGGTTCGATCGAAGAGGAGTGCTCGGGGCTGCGATTCTCGCTCGGCAGCGAAGCTTTCTTTCAGACCAACACCGAGATGGCTGAGAAGCTCTACGCGACGGTTGGCGAGTACGCAGACCTAAAGGGCTGGGAGCGCGTCTACGACCTTTGCTGCGGAATCGGTTCGATTGGTTTGACTTTGGCTCCGCGCGCCGGCGAAGTGATCGGCGTCGAGATCGTCGAAGAGGCCGTCGAGGATGCGCGTCGCAACGCCCGCAGCAACGAAATAACCAATGCCCGCTTTGTTGCCGGCAACGTTCGAGTAGTCCTCAAAGAGGACGTTGACGAGCTCGGCCGCCCCGATCTAATCGTGCTTGACCCGCCACGCTCGGGCCTCTCGGCGAAGGTGATCGCGCGCGTCGCCGAGGCCGGCGCAAAGCGGATCGTTTACGTCTCCTGCAACCCGACGACGCTGGCGCCGAACGCAGCTCAACTAGTTGAGGCTGGCTACAAGCTGGTACGTGTGCGCCCGGTCGACATGTTCCCGCAAACGCCGCACATCGAGTGCGTGGCTCTTTTCGAGCGGGCGTGAGCGTGCTGCTTGCGAGAAGCCGCAGCTGAGGGCAGGGTTTGAGCCGATGCTGGAGATAACGATCGAGAAGACCACGCTGCGCCAGCGCTTCGATCATCTGCGCGCGCTCGCGCCGCGGCTGGCGCTGGTGGCGCTGGCGGCGATGGTGTCGTACCTCTTCGCCCGCTACGTCGTCGGGCACCCGCAACCGTTCTTCGCCCCGATCTCAGCCGTGCTTGTGATGGGCGTGACCGTCGGCCGCACGGTTAAGCGGGCGCTGCAGATGGCCTTCGGCGTTGCGCTTGGCATCGTCGTCGCCGATCTAATGGTTCGGTACACCGGCGTGGGGGCCTGGCAGCTTGGGCTCGTGATCTTCGTCGTGATGTGCGTCGTTGTCTTTGCGGGCGGCGACAATTTGGCCGTCAACCAGGCGGCGGCCAGCGGCGTGCTGGTGGCGATCCTCGCGATCCCCGCCGACCCGCATGGTTTCTCGCGCCTACTCGACATTCTCGTCGGCGCTGGTGTTGCTCTGGTTTTTACGCTCGTCCTCTTCCCGCTCAACCCGTCGCGGCTGGCCAAGGACGCGCTCCATCCGGCGCTTGAGCAGATCTCGATCGCGCTGCGAAAGATTGCCGATGCGCTGGAGAGCGGCAGCTCGACGCAGGCCGACAGAGCCGTCGACGCCGCCCGCGATCTCGAGCACGGGGTTGAGCCGCTGCGAACTGCTGCTGCCGTCAGTGATGAGACCTCGCGCATGGCAGTCGCCCGGCGCGGCCAGCTAGGCACCGTTGATCGCTACGCCTACGCGGTCGAACAGGTGACGCGTGTTCAGGTGAGCGTCGTCTCGCTGGCGCGCGGTGCTTCGGCCGCGCTGCGCCAGGGGAGCACCGTGCCGCCGACGGTTTTAGTTGGCCTGCGCGACCTCGCCGTCTCGGCCGACCATGTTGCCGCCTCGGTGACCGACAAGAAGGAGCGCGACAAGGCTCGTGTTGCCGCCTTGCGCGCCGCGACGGCCTCGTCGGCGGCGCTCGACCACACCCGCAACCTTGCCGTCAGCATTGTCGTAGGCCAGGTACGAATGATCGCCAATGACCTTTTGCGGGCAACAGGAATGTCGCTTGAGGAAGCGCGCAATGCGCTGCACAGCAAGCCCGGAGGCAATGACGACGCCGTGATTCCATTGCAGCCGCATTCGCATGATCTGCAAGGACTCCACGACGAGATTGAAGCCGCCCGCCCACGTGGCAGCGGCTGACTTAGACTAAGCCGATGCTGGCCGTCACGATTAGAGAGAAGCAGCTAGTAATCGCCGAGCACGCTGAACCTCTGCCTGGAGCGGGGGAGGTTCTCGTACAGGTTCGTGCCGCCGGCCTAAACGGCGCAGATCAGCTGCAGCTGCGCGGTGCCTACCCGCCGCCACGAGGTTCGCCGCTCGACATCCCTGGCCTTGAACTGGCCGGTGAGGTTGTTGCCCGTGGCCCTGGCGCCGAGCGCTTCGAGGGCGGCGACCGCGTGATGGCAATCGTTGGCGGCGGCGCTCAGGCAGAGCTTTGCGTTGTGCACGAGCGCCAGCTGATGCCGGTTCCTGCCACGCTCGACTGGACGCAGGCTGGCGGGCTTCCTGAAACCTTTACGACGGCCGATGACGCGCTCTTCGCTCAAGCCGGTCTTCAGCTTGGCGAGAGGGTTCTGATCAGCGGCGGCGCCGGCGGCGTTGGCACGGCGGCAATTCAGCTGGCAAAAGCAGCCGGCGCTCACGTGACAGCCTCAGTTAGAGATCAGGGGCGTCGCAAAGAGGTCGCAGCGCTCGGCGCCGATGTTGTCTGCGCGCCGAACGAGAGCGAGGCGCTTGGCCCCTACGACGTTCTGCTGGAACTGATCGGCGCCCCCAACCTCGACGCCAACATTTCGGCGTTGGCAAGTGGAGCAAGAGTCGTCGTGATCGGCGTTGGAGCCGGCTTTCGCAGCGAGCTGAACCTGCTCTCGCTGATGGGAAGCCGCGCCAGCATCCGCGGATCGACGCTGCGAGCTCGCCCGCTGGAAGAGAAGGCCGCTGCTGCACGGGCGCTTGAAAAAAACGTTCTCGGCGGCTTCGATGACGGAACCTTCGTGGTGCCGATCCATCAGACTTTTCCGCTCGATCAAGCCGCCGCTGCGTACGAAAGTTTTGCCAGCGGCGGCAAACTTGGCAAGATCGTCTTGGTGACCGGACAATGAGCGTTAACGCAATCGAACGTCTCTGGCGCGCGCGCCAGAGCGGAGACTGGGATGCAGTCGCGGCGCTAGTTCGCCCGGGCGTGCGGATATCGCTTCCCCATCAGGGTCGCGAGCCCAGTCGCGAGGAGTATCTCTCGCTGCTTCACTTCGTCCACAACCCCGACAACAAGACCATGATCCAGCGCGTGATCACCGGGCGCGGGCTCGATATTGCCGTTCACGCTCAAGTTCAGCGCCCCGACACGATGCTCGTCTGCGCCGGCTTCTACGAATTGCAGGAAGGACTGATCGAACGGATCGATGAGTTCTGGCTCGTGCCGGGCGGCGAGCGCTTCCCGTCTCGCGGCGTAGTGAGCTAACCCCGCTCAGTAGGGAGGGAGGTCGCTCCACCACTCGCCGAGCGAGCGGAAGGCGGCCCAGAAATCACGCTTTGAATCCTCGGCGTCGAGTGACTCATCGATGTTCGCTGTGACGAGCACCCCGCAGGCATCGGTCAGCGGCTGAATCTCGCCCGGCTTCCACTCGATCTGCCGTGCCAAAGGCAATTGCAACTCATTAAGCGCCGTCATCGCTGGCTCGCCCATCACAACGATGATCCGCGGCTGGACTATCGCGATGTCCTCCGCGACGCGCGCCAGGCAGGCCGGGTCGCCCAGCGCCGGGTCGCCGACCGGGCACTTGACGAAGAGTGTTCCGTAAACCGCCAGCGGGTCAATATTGAGGCGGCTGAGCGACTTGCGCATAGCGTTGCCGGAGCGCCCGTAGAAGGCTACGCCTTCCTCGATCTCTGAAACCGTCGGCGTGTACTTGACGAGCATGATGTCGGCCTGCGGGTGGCCCGAGCCAAGCACCGGCATTAGGTTGCCGCGCGGGCAGTGGCTGCAGCCCTGCACGTCGCGCGACAAGGAGTTGATCTCGCGGATCGCTCGCTCAAGGTACTTCTCGCGGATCTCGTCTTCGGTTGCAGGCATCGGCTCAGTCAGTTTCGACGGTCGCCGTGATTCTCCCTTTGGCTGCATCAGCGCTTGCGCGGAGCTCTGCGGGCCTTGCGCTTGCGTGAGGCTCGGCGGGCGCTCGGCGGGGTCGCTTTCGTCTGAATGAACTTCAGCGCTTGGACGTATACATAATTCGTTGGCGTTGAGTGAATCTCGGCTTCGCGCAGCGACTCGAGGAACTCTTCCGGCCCGTCGAAGTCGCGCATCCGCACGCGCGCCGTGCCTAGCCCCTGAGTTACATGCGAGTCGGAGCCGGCCGCCGCGGGGATCCGGTATTTGGCCGCAAAGCGCGAGGCCTCCTCGTTGAACGTGTCGAGCGCGACGCGCGGGTTATAGATCTCGATCAGGTCGATCTGGTCGACGATCGGCAGCAGATGTTCGTAGTCGGGGATTGCGTGCATGCGGTCGAACGGGTGCGGCACGTAGACGAGGCCGCCCTGCCGTTTGATCTCAGCGACGGTCTCCTCAAGCGTCATTCCCCGCTCGATCTTCTCCGTGATGAAGAGGCCGATCACTTCGCCTTGCGAGGCCGTCTTGACCTCCTCGCCGAGGATCACCTTGATGCCGTACTGCTCGCAGATCGCGGCCGCCGCAACTGCGCCGGAGATTTCGTTGTGCTCGGTCACGGCGATCGCGCCAAGGCCGCGGTCGCGGGCCGTTTCGAGCAGCGATTCGACCGGAGTGGCGCAGTCGTGGCTGTGGTCGGTGTGCATGTGCAGGTCAACGTCAATCAGTTGCCGCCCGGCAAGCTTGCGCGCCAGCGCCGGGTTTCCGACGAGCGGTTTGCGCCGCGCCGTAACCGCCGAGTAGGTCGCTTCGACCTCGTCAGCTACCTGCTCCCAGCTGCGCGGCCTTGTCGCCGAGCCGAGCTGTTCGCGTAGCGCATCATCGCCAAGTAGCCGCGAGATCTGCGCCGCCAGCGTCATAAGTTCGCGCGGCGCGAACAGCAGGCCACGTTCACCGTCGCCGATCACCTCCTCGTAGATCGCGAGCCTTGAGGCTACGACCGCCGCCCCTGCCACCCCGGCGCGCGCCAGTAGCCCTGGTTGCGGAAGCGCCCCGGAGGATGCAGCGACGACGATGTCGGCGCTCGCCAGCAGCTCGTCGGTTGGCCTCTCGCGCGGGCTGACGTAACTGACGCAGGCAGCGATTTCGGCCCGCAGCGGTGTTGATGATCGCCCGGCGGCGCTGCTGACAATCAGCTCCCACGGGCGCTCGCTCTTGATCAGGCGCAGCGAGCGCAGCAATAGGCGCAGCGCCGAGCGTTCCTCCTCGTCAATGAAGACGATTCTTAGCGGCGTGTTCGGCCCGGCCGGCTGCTCCGCGCGCCTCGGCTGCGGCGCGCCGGGTGAGATCAGCTCGTATTCAGCTGGGAAGTGGCGCTCCATCATCGTCGCCGTTGTCCGATAACTGGCGCTGCGCGCGTCGAGCCGCCCGAAGAGCGTCCGCACCAGCCTGCGCGTCACCTGCGTCGCCAGCAGCCGCTCGGTCGGCGCATGGAACGAGCCGACGTTGAGTGAGCTTGAGGCGCGCAGCGCGGCGCTCGCGATCGATGGCGCGAACGGCTCGTGAAGGTGGCAGATGTCGAGCGGCGTCTGTTCAAAGAGCGCGCCAAGCGTGCGCGCGGCGTCACTCGGCAGCGCCAAACGCCGACGACCAGGCGTGGTTTCGAGCGATTGGCCGACGGCAACCAGCAGCGCTGCGTCGGCGGCGCTGGCGAGCAGATCCGCCTTGCTGCTGCGAATCAGCCGCCGTCCATCACGAACCTTGGCGGCCGATGTTGAAGGCGCAATGATCGCGACGCGGTGGCCTCTACTTGCCAGCTCGTCGCTGACCTTGCCGACAAACTCGTTCACTTCGCTTGGAAGCTCCCAAGCAAACGGAGTTACCTGCGCGATCGAAAGCTTCTCGTCCACCTGCTCAGCGCTTGGCGGCTGCGCGCCTGGGCTTCGCCTTAGCTTTGGCCTTCGGCTTCGTCGCAGCCTTGCGCCGGTATTTCTTGATGAAGCTCTCGGTGTCGAGTCGCGCCTGATCATCGGGGCGCTGATTCTTCGGTGACTTCATCAGGTAGGAGCTTGGGCCGTCGAGCTGGCCGCTGATTCCGTTGTTCATCGCCAGCTTGCAGAGCCGCACGGCGTCGATCACGATGCCGGCCGAGTTCGGCGAGTCCCAAACCTCCAGCTTCATCTCAACGTTCAGCGGCACGTCGCCGAAGGCCTGGCCTTCAAGCCGGATGTGGGCCCACTTGCGGTCGGTCAGCCACGGCACGTAGTCGGAAGGCCCGATGTAAACGTCATCGGCCGGTAGCTCGTGACCCATGATCGAGGTAACGGCCTGGGTCTTCGAGACCTTCTTCGACTCCAAGCGCTCGCGTTCGAGCATGTTGTAGAAATCCATGTTGCCGCCAACGTTGAGCTGCGAGGTGCGCAGCATCTTCACGCCGCGCTCATGGAAGAGCCGCGCCAGCGCGCGGTGAATGATCGTCGCGCCAACTTGGCTCTTGATGTCGTCGCCGATTACCGGCAGCCCGGCCTTTTTAAACTTGCGCCCCCAGTAATC
>SYIT01000020.1 GCA_005798685.1 Actinomycetota bacterium
CCGTCTTTCGCCCAGGCGACGGCGTCGGCATCGGCCGCGACCACACGCTCTTTGCGACTGCGCCCGGCGTGGTCGAGTTCACCCGCGGCCGCCGCGGCCGCATCGTGAACGTTGTTAGTGCTGAAGCTGCCTAGTTGGCTGGCGGGACTTCGTTCCACGCGCGGTTCGGGACGCGGCGTCGGCGCCCGCGGTCGGCCTCGCCGAGCGGGGCGTCCGGCCGCCTTCCAGGCGTCCGCACGGAGTTCCCCGCGTCGGCGAACCGACCGCGGGCACCGGCGCCGGGTTTTGTTTCGGGCCTAGACGCTCTGGGAGGTGGGGCGGATGACTATTTCGTTTACGTCTACGTGGTGGGGCTGGGAGATCGCGTAGAGGACTGAGTTGGCGATGTCGTCGTCTGTTAGCCCGTCGGGGATTGGGGAGCCGTTGTCCCAGAAGGGTGTGTCGACGATGCCGGGGTGGATCAGCGTCACGCGCACGCCGCTGCCGGTAATTTCGCCGCGCAGCGATTGGCCGATGCCGTTGACGGCCCACTTAGTTGACGAGTAGAGGCTGCCGGGAATTGCGACTCGGCCGGCGATTGAGCCGGTCAGCAGGAAGTGGCCCTTGGTCTCCTTGATGGCGTCGAGCGTGGCGCGGATTGTGAGTGCTGTGCCGAGCACGTTCGTCAGCACCATCGCGCGCCAGTGCTCAACGCTTGCACCGGCCTTGCTGAAGCTGCCCTTACCGCCGAAGCCGGCGTTTACAAAGGCGACGTCGATGCGGCCGAACTCGGCCAGCGCGGCGTCGGCGAGCGCTTCGTTTGCTTCCCAGCTTGTTACGTCGCTCGTTACTGCCAGAGCGTTGTCCTTGCCACCGCATTGTTCGGCGACCTCGTCGAGCTTGTCGGCGCTGCGGGCGGCGAGCACGACCTTGTGGCCGAGCGCCGTGGCTGCGCGCGCGGTGGCAGCGCCGATTCCGGTTGATGCGCCGGTGATGAGAATGACTTTTTCGTCTGGCATGGCTGCTCCTGTTCAGGCCTCGGTGCGCGCAGGTCCTAGGGTTTGTTGGCGATGATTCATGACAAGGCTCGCATCTTTGCGCAGGCTGGGCGTGGTGGCGATGGTTGCCTTTCGTTCCGCCGCGAAGCTCACGTCCCCCGCGGAGGCCCCGACGGGGGCGATGGCGGCCGCGGCGGCGACGTCGTTCTCGTTTGTGATGGTTCGCTTCGCGACCTTCAGTCACTGGCCGGGCGCAGCGAGCTGAAGGCCGGTCGCGGCGGCCACGGCGAGGGCGCACTGCGCTCCGGCTCCGACGGCAGCTCGCTCGAGATTCGCGTGCCGCCGGGCACCGTCGCTGAGCTTGACGACGGAACGATCCATGACCTCGTTCTGCCGGGTTCACGCGCGGTTGTCTGCCGCGGCGGTTCCGGTGGTCGCGGCAACAACCGCTTCAAGAGCTCGACTAGGCAGACGCCGCGTTTCTCCGAGCGCGGGCTGCCAGGGGAGGAGTTTTCGATCGACCTGCGCTTGAAGCTGCTCGCTGACGTTGGTCTGGTTGGCGTGCCAAACGCAGGCAAGTCGTCGCTGATCTCGACGCTGACGCGCGCCGCGGCGAAGGTCGGCGATTATCCGTTCACGACCTTAGAGCCGCAGCTCGGCGTTCTCGACCATGGTGGGCGCCAGCTTGTGCTCGCCGACATTCCGGGGTTGATCGAGGGCGCCAGCGACGGCGCCGGCCTCGGCCACGAGTTCCTTGCCCATGTCGAGCGGACTAGGCTGCTGGTTCACCTTCTCGACATTGCGCCGCTCGACGGCAGTGATCCGCAGGCAAATTTCGAACTGATTGAACGCGAGCTGGGGCGCTATAACGCTGAGCTAGCGGCTCTGCCACGCCTGCTCGCGCTCTCTAAGGCCGACCTCGTACCGGCCGACGAAGCTGCCGCGGTTGCGGAGCAGTGGCGCGCACGGTTAGGCGAAGATATTCCAGTCGTGGTGACCTCAAGCGCTACGCGCGAAGGTTTGGACGCGCTCGGCGACGCGCTCGTCCAGCGGGTGCCCTCAGAGGCGGCGGTGCCGCAGCTGGCGGCCAGCGAAACTCTCGCCGAACATCAGGTCTTCCGGCCCGGCGCTGGGCACGAATGGAAGGTTGACCAGCTCGACGACGGCTGCTTTCTGGTTAGCGGTGAGTCGGTCGAGCGGCTGCTCGCGCGTTATGACGTCGAGAACGATGAGGCGCTCGCGCAGGTAGAGCAGCGGCTGCGACGGATGGGAGTAATCGACGCCCTCGCAGAGGCTGGCTTTGAGTCCGGCGACGAGGTTTCGATCGCCGGTGTGGTCTTCGAATTGGATGCAGCCTAGCCGCGCGCGGCTACGCTGCGCAGGCAATGGCTCGTTACGTCATAAAACTTGGCTCCAACATCGTCGCCGACGAAGCGGGAGCGCTGCGTGCAGATCTATTGGCGGCCGTTTGCAGTGAGATCGCTACTCGCCACTCGGCCGGTGATTCGGTCGTGCTCGTTTCCAGCGGTGCGATCGCGCGCGGCATCGAGGTACTTGAGCTCGATGGACGGCCGCAGGCGATGGCCGACCTGCAGGCCGCAAGCGCCGTCGGCCAAGGCAAGCTTTACCGCGTTTACGACGAACTTCTGCGCGAACGCGGCATAACCAGCGCGCAGGTGCTCCTGACCTTCTTCGACGTCGGCCATCGCAGCCATTACCTCAACGCCCGCCAAACGCTCAGCCGCCTGCTCGAGTGGGGTGTCGTGCCGGTCGTCAACGAGAACGACAC
>SYIT01000021.1 GCA_005798685.1 Actinomycetota bacterium
AGCCAACGCCGCCGCCTGCTCAGCCACCCGCGCCGCCGGCGATGCAGCCGCCGACGACCCCACCGGTCGCTCAACCAGCCGCTCCGGTTGCCGGCGGCGTGAGCCCAGGCCAGGGCGGGCTCGCAATTGCTGCATTTGTCTGCGGCCTCGGCGGCATCTTTACTTCGTGGTGCTGCATCGGCGTGCCACTGGCGATCGCCGCTGTCGTCTGCGGCATCCTCGGTAAGGGCGACGCAGAGAAGCGTGGCGCCTCGAACTGGATGTGGATGACAGGTTTGATTCTCGGAGCAGTTGCACTCGTGATCTTCGTGATCATGCTGATCATTGGTGCTGCTAACACGAGCTACGAAAACATCAACTTCAACACCAACTAGCAGGGCGGCTGATGGCAACTTCACACAGCAGCTGCGAGCACGCTCAGTCACCGCCGCGGCTCACCGCGGAGCGCCAGCGTGCGCTCTACTTGGGCGGCGGCGCGATGGCAGTTCTGGTCGCCCCGCTGCTTACGGCGCTGCTCTGCTTTAGCACTTCGATTGCTAACGGCGGAGGCGGTTGCCCGATGTTGCAGGCAACCGGCGTTCCCTGCCCGGCCTGCGGCGCGACGCGGGCCTTCGTTCTCTTCTCACACGGCGACGTGGGCGGCGCAATGCGCTTCAACTGGAGCTGGCTCGTGATCTGGTTTGTGATCGTCGGTGCGATGTTCACCGCTGCTTGGCGGCTCTGGCAGCAGCGAGCAGCACTGCCGGATTGGCTCCACCGGTTCGGAGGCTGGCTGCAAACCCATCCAGCGGCCGTCGTCGCGCTGCCGTTCGCTTTGCTGCTCGGGCCGTGGCTCGTCGCACTGGCGAATCTGAACGCTATCCGTTAGCGCGCAGCAGCCGTGAATGAGCAAGCGATAACTGGCTTACGCCGGCGGATCGCTTGGCGGTTCGCTGAGTGGTGGGGCGGTCGGTGCCGGCGGCAGGGTTTGAGCCAACTGCGCGGCCGGTGCGTGCTGCGCGGCCAGCGCCTGCTGGTACGCCAGCGCGCGCTCGTTCTGCTGACGATGATTGATGATGTCACCGTTCGGGAACGCCAAGTACCAGTCGTCGCTGCGCCGGGCGGCATCGATTATCGCCCAAGGCCAAGCGACGAAGACAGCCCACAATCCAAGTGACAGGATGCTGAGAGCAAAGTTCAACCAGAACTTCCAAGCATCGACCTTGTATGTGTAAATCCAAGTCCAAAAAGTAAGAAAGACCGCAAGTAGCACCGCAGTTGTCTTCTGCTTCGGGATGATCGGGGCTAAAGGGGCTTGAAGTGCTGCATTTTGGCTAGCTGACATAACGGCAAGCTATCAGACGCTATTTATCGGTAAGAGCCTTTTCCGCGCTAAGCAGCTACTTCGACTTCAGCCTGCTGCTTGTTGCTTAAGACCCTGGCCGGCTCGGCGCGGTGGACGATCACAGGCATTCCTTGAGTTGGTGAGATCGTAGGCGCGAGGCGGATGTTCAGCTCGTATCCGGGCAGCACCTCGAGTCGGCAGCGCTCGAAGATCGCGCGCATGATCGCTCCTACCTCGGCCTTGCCGAAGCGCATTCCGATGCAGGTCCGCGAGCCGCCACCGAAAGGGATGTACTGCCCCTTCTTCATCGCCTTCTTACCCGCTTCAGTGAAGCGCATCGGGTCGAAGATCTCGGGCGAATCCCAAACATCAGGCAGGTGGTGGCTGGCCCACGAGCAGTAGTTGACGTGCGCCTTGCCGGGAACGGTTACGCCTGCAAACTCATATGGGTTGACCGAGCGGCGCGGGCCGATGTAGGCCGGCGGATACATCCGCAAGGTCTCGTCGAAGATCATCTCCGGCGTGATCACCGGATCATCAAGCAGCTCGGGGTTCTTTGAGAGCTCATAAAACATGAAGGTGACGCTTGAACTCGTGGTGTCGTGGCCGGCGAAGAGCAGCGTCATCGCGTGGTCGCGGATGTGGCGATCCTCGAGGGTTTGACCATCTTCATCCTCAGCGTCGAGCAGCAGTGAGAGGACGTCGTCGCCGCGCTCGCCGTTGGCTCGGCGGCGTTCAATCTCGCCGTAGATCAGTTGGTCTAGACGCTCACGCGACTTGATCAGCTTGGAGTAGGGAGTGAAAGGGCCGCGCGCTAGCTGCAGAGCGAACTCGCGGGCGTGGAATGAGAGCGCGTTCTCAAACTCGGTCACGGCGTCGAAGTCTCCGGCACGGGCCTTGTCCGGGTCGAGGCCGAAGAGCGCCCGCAGAGCGACGCGCAGCGCGAGGTGACGGACCCAGTCGTAAAGGTCGATCACGGCGCCGGGAATTAGGTCCTCCGCAGCGCGGTCAACTTCATCGTTGATGATCTCGGTCGCGCTGGCGATCTTCTTGCTGTGGAAGGCAGGCAGCATCAGCTTGCGCGACGAGCGGTGGAAGGCGCCGTCGATCGTCAGCATCCCGTCGCCGAGCAGCGGAATTAGGTCGCGCATGTAACCGTCGCGCCAAGTGAAGTTGTCGGCGTGCGAGACGAGCATGTAGTGGTTCGCTTCAGGCCCGAGCATCATCACGGCGTTGAAGTGCAGCACCTTGATTGTGAAGACGGGCCCGTAGCGCTCGTAGTACTCGAGGTACATGCTGAGCGGGTCGTCGGAGAACCGGCGCGTGTTGGCGACACTGAAGTGCCTTGGCCCCGGAGGCCACGGAACCGTCGCGGCGCGGTCGTCGACAACATCCTGGAGCATCAGCTTCAGCGGGTTAGGGCTGTGCGGGGCGGGGCCTTCGAGCATCACGATTGAGGCTACCGCAGTGGCCTAGCCCTGAGCAGACGAACGGCCCCGGGGGGACGGGGCCGTTCGCTACTGCTGAGTGTTGTGCTGCTGCTTAACGGTTGCTGCGCATCTTGGCGAGAATGTCCGCCAGACGCTGCTGCAGGTTTTCGTTGACAGCGTTCGCGTCACGTGTCTTCGGCTCGGCGCGGTTGACGGTCTCGCAGGAGCCGTTCGGAGCCTCTGCCGTCGCATCGCTGATCACATCGGCGTTGTCGAGGTTGGCGACGTCAGTGCCGTCGCCGCAGCTGATCGTGTCGGCTTCGCCGTCACGGGCGTTTAGGCGGTCGTTGCCTGCGCCACCGTTGAGCGTGTCGCCAACTTTGTCGACGGCGCCATCAGCGCCCGCAGCAACGTCGACGCGTGCCACTGCCCAGAGGCGGTCGTCGCCGTCGCCGCCGTTTAGGACGTCAACGCCGGCGTTCGCGAACAGCAGGTCGTTGCCTGCGTCGCCTGACACCGCGTCGTCGCCGCGGCCACCGACTACAAGGTCGTTGCCTTCGCCGGCACTAACAACGTCAGCGCCATTGAGCGCAAATACGCGGTCGTTGCCGCCGAGGGCGGAGATTGAATCTGCTGCCTTTGTTCCAACAAGTCGTTCGCCGGAGTCGGTGCCGGTGACGCTGGCTGCCGATGCGACAGAGGCCGTAGCTGCAAGTGCGGCCAATGAGGCCGTGAGGATTGGGATGATTCGATTACGTTGCATTTGGGTTCCCTCCCTTGGGGTGGTTGGTGCTGATCTGGCCGCTAAAACCCCGATTGCGATCAAGAGTTGCGGTCATCGCTGAGCGATGCTGAGGCGGGATTGTCATACTTCGCAAGCGCCCGGGGGCGTAGCTCAGAGCTAGCAGGCGGTGTGAC
>SYIT01000022.1 GCA_005798685.1 Actinomycetota bacterium
CTGATGCACGTCATCGCCGGCAAGGCCGTCGCTTTGGGAATCGCCCAGAGGGAAGAGTTCCGCGAGCGTCAGCAGCGCACCGTCGAAGGCGCGCGCGCCGTTGCCGCGGCAATCCTCGGTTCGGCCGCGGCGCAAGAGGGGGTAACCGTCCTGACCGGCGGCACCGACGTTCATTTAGTGCTCGTCGACCTACGTGATTCGCAGATCGACGGCCAGCAGGCCGAGGACCGCCTGCATGAGGTCGGCATCACCGTCAATCGCAACGCCGTGCCATTCGACCCGCGCCCGCCGATGGTCACGAGTGGCCTAAGGATCGGTGCCAGCGCGCTCGCGACGCGCGGCCTGCAGGTCGAGGACTTCAGTGAGATCGGTCAGATCATAGGAATTGCCCTGACCGATGAGTTCGAGAGCCGTCGCCCTGAGCTTGCCGAGCGCGTGACCGTGCTCGCCGACCGGTATCCCCTTTACGAGCAGCTCGTCTCTGCGTAAAGGCAAATCGGCGCCGCGCCGCGGGGCGCTTTAGGCTTGGGCCTAGATGACCGAGCGCGACGCGATCCTTGCCTTCGCCGTTGCCTTCATCGTCGCCGTCGCGCTAACGCCGCTGACGGCGAGGCTGGGGCGCCGCGTTGGCGCCGTAGATCAGCCGCGTGAACGCGGCCTCTCCGAACACCCAACGCCGCTGCTGGGCGGCTTGGCGATCCTCGCTGCGGTTCTCCTCGCGAGCCTGATTTTCCTCGAGCCGGGTGCCGGCGAGGACGAAAAGATTCAAGGGATTCTTGCCGGCGCGGTCATCGTCACGCTCGTCGGCGCGCTCGACGATCGCTTCGATCTGCCCGCGGCGGTGAAGTTCATCGGGCAGATCGTCGCGGCAACGATTCCGGTTCTCGCAGGGGTTGAGGTCGCCAACATCACATTGCCATTTATCGGCGCCGTTGACCTTGGCTCAGCCGGGGCGCCGCTGACGGTGCTGGGAATCGTTTTTGTGGTCAACGTCGTCAATTTCTCCGACGGCATCGACGGCCTCGCGGCCGGTGTCTGTGCGATCAGCGCCGTCGCCTTCTCGATAATCGCTTTCGACCTTGGGCGCGGCTCAGCCGCGGTGCTGGCGGCGATCATCGCCGGCGCAGCGGCCGGCTTCCTCGTCTTTAATTTTCACCCGGCAAAGGTCTTTATGGGCGACGCCGGTTCAAACCTGCTCGGCCTGCTGCTGGCCTGCGTAGCGGTTGAAGGGGCAGTCAAAACGCAGGTCGTCTTGGCGCTCGTATTTCCGCTGCTCGTGCTAGCGGTGCCGTTCCTCGACACGACCTTTGTCGTGCTCAAGCGGCTCAAGTACGGACGCCCCGTCTACGTGGCCGATCAGAGCCACTTCCACCACCGGATGAACCGGATCGGCTTTAGCCAACGCAAGACGGTGCTTTACCTCTACGCCTGGACGACGCTGGTCGCCGGCTTTGCGGTTGCGCTGCGCTTCGTTCCCTACTCCGACGGCGCCGGGCAACTCAATCTCGGCTGGTCGCTGGTTCTAGTTGCGGCTGGGCTGCTGGTGCTGGCGGCCAGCGTTTACCTCATCTACGTGCTTGAGATCCTCAAGTTCCGCAGGCTGCGCGAGCGACGGCTGCGCCGCGCCGACCCGCAGCTCTCAGACGAGGAGCTCGCGCGCGACGTCGTCACGAAGCTTGAAACCGGTCAGTTCGACGCCGTCAAGCCAGACGACCCAGACGCGACTCAGGCAGATCCGTAAAGCGAACGAACCCAGATTTCAACCAGCGCGTCAATCAGCTGCGGATCTGCCGGCAATCCCTGTTGAAGGATCTGCTGGCTGAGCACTCCCTCGGTCATCCAAGTGAGCGCAAAGGCCGTTGCCGACGGGTTGCTGCAGGTAGCCAGGCCGGTCGCCTGCTCCTCTCGAATCCGTTCTTCGGTTGCTTGAAGGAATTGACCGATCAGCCGCTGCCAGTGTTCGGCGACCTGCTCGTCGTAGGTCGCAACCTCACCGAGAGCCTTCAGCAGCACGGCATGTTCGTTGAAGAGCCGCGCGACATTCGTCAGCGCGCGCTCAAGCCGAACCGCCGGCTCCCCTTCGCCCGACCACCAGAGGTTCGCTTGTTCGAGCAACAGCTCGTTTACGTCGGCCGTCAGCGCCATCAGCAGCTCGAGCTTGTCGGCGAAGTAAAAGTAGAACGCCGTTCGCGTGATTCCGGCCTGAGTGGCGATCCGCTCGACTCCTAGGTCGGCGAATGATGCGCCATCGGCTAGCAGGGTTTCGGTCGCTTCCAAGAGGGAGGCTTCGATCGCGGCCCGTTTTGCCGTTGGCGCGGTGCTCTGTCTAGATGGTGCAGCCATTACTGCGAGGCTACCAGCGGGCCGCCCCTACCCGCCTGTTTGCGGGGGTTTTCGGGGGCGCAAGGCGGTCGTCCTAGCCGCCGCGTACGGTTCGACCAATGGCAGGTGACCATGGCCCTGAAATGTGGCGCGAGGGCCGTGGCGCCGTGGAAGCGTTCTCACTGCTGCGCAGCCCGCTCTGGCGCGGTCACGGCGTGGCCCACGGTGAGGGGCAGCCGGTGATGTTGATCCCCGGCTTTCTCGCCGGCGACCGCTCGATGACGCTGATGGGGCAGTGGCTGCGGCGGATCGGCTACCGCACGCATGGTTCGGGGATCAGCGCCCACGTTGGCTGCTCGGAGGAGACTGTCAGCCAGATTGAGCAGCGCGTAGTCGCACTGAGCGAGCGATACGGCCAGCCGCTCGCGCTGGTGGGGCAGAGCCGCGGTGGCAGCTGCGCCCGCGTGCTCGCGGTGCGCCAGCCCGGTCGCGTCAATCGCGTGATTGCGCTGGGCTCGCCGCTGGTGGCACAGATGGAGGACATCCACCTGCTGCTTCGGCTGCAGATCCGCGCCCTTCAAGGAGCAAGCCGGCTTGGCGCGCCGGGGTTGCTCGGCGAAGCCTGTGAGCGCAGCTGGCAGGCCTACGCCTTTGGCCTTGAGCCGAACGGCTGCTGCAGCCAGTTCTGGAGCGATCTTGACGAGGACATCCCCGCGCGGACGCTCTTTGCCTCAATCTATTCGCGCAGCGACGGCGTGCTCAACTGGCGCGCCTGCCTTGACTCGGAGGCAATTCAGATTGAAGTCGACAGCTCGCATTGCGGCATGGCGATCAACCTTGAGGTCTATCAGCAGGTCGGCAATCTGCTGCAGCTTGAGCTGGCTGGCGGCTCGCGTCAGCGGCTGCGCTCGGTCGCCGCGTAAAAGTCGCTCAGCGCCGATTGTGGCAGCCGTTACGAACTGTTACGGGCGCGCAGAAACGTGCGCCGATGCGATACGCTCGCCGTCCCTGCGGCGAGTTTTCGCTTGCGGCCAACTCTCGTAAAAAATGTTTTCATCGACCACGAGCCTTCCCGCCACCGCCATTAGCGAGCAATCACCAAAACCGACGATGCGGGCCGCCAGCGCGGGGATCATGTTGCTCGTCGTCGTCTGCCTCTGCGCGCTGGTCGGCTACGCGCTCGGTTCGCTCGTTGGGCTGCCAATCGCGGTCGGCCTTGCTGGCCTGATCATCGGCCCGATCGCCGGCATCGCCTTTGTCCGCTCGCGCTTTCGTGACCTCTAGGAAAATGCCTTACCTGCGCTATGCCGACCTGATCCTGCTGGCCGCTGCGCTGCCGGTATTCCTGCTTGCAGGTTGGCCGATGCTCGGCTACCTTGGCGGCGCTTTCGCTTGGTGCGCCCAGCGCGCAGTTCAGGCTTGGACGAACAAGAAGGCGTTGGAGTCGGAGAATCCTGCTCGCGTCGCTGGAATAGTCACCGCTTCGATGATCGGCCGCGGCTGGCTGGTCGCGCTTTCAGTCTTCGGCGTCGGGATGATCGAGAACGACGCCGGGCTCGCGGCTGGCGTGCTCTTCATCGTTGTCTTCACCTTCTACTTCACGATCTCGATCGCGACGCGCCCGTTCGACCAGCCGAAGACAGGCTCTGCGGGATGATCAAAGCTCGCCTGTTCGCCGCCGCTGCGACCTTCGCCGCCGTGCTCGCCTCGCCGGCCGGCGCCTTTGCGCTCAACGTCAACGAGGATTACAAGCCCCAAGACGAGTTTGCGCTCGATCCGTGGATCCCAATCGAGATCTTCGGGATTGACATGTCGATCAACAAGGCCGTGATGTACGTGGCGATCGCCGCCATTCTCTCCTGCGTCACGCTGATCTACGTTGGCCACCGAATGAAGATGAAGCCGGGCCGCATTCAGGCCGCAGTCGAGATGTACTACGGCTTGATCGAGGGCATCACGAAGGGCAATCTCAGCGGCAGAATGGTCAACCGTTGGTTCCCCTTCCTGGCCACAATCTTCCTCTTCATCTGGTATTCGAACATGATCGGCTACATCCCGCTCCCAACAAACACGCACGAGCCGGTGATGATCTTCGGCATCGAGGTGCCTTCGCTGGCGCTCTACGCGGCGACCGCCAACATCTCGGTTCCGCTCGTATTAACGCTGGTTGTCGTGGTCAGTTACCACTTTGAAGGCGTCCGCGCCAAGGGCCCGATCAAGTACATGAAGGGCTGGGTTCCGGCCGGAGTGGAAGGCGTGGCGGCGGTGCCGATCTTCTTCATTGAAGTGATCTCGCAGTTCGTGCGGATCGTTTCGCTCTCAGTCCGTCTCTTCGCCAACATCCTTGCCGGCCACCTGCTGATCCTCTTCATGGGCGGCGGCCTCGTCGTACTGCTCAACTTGGCGCTCATAGGGTCACTGATCCTTGGCCTCGTGACCGGTACGCTGGCCGTAGCCTTCTTCATCTTCGAGGTTGGCCTTGTCGCAACACTTCAAGCCTTTATCTTCACCATTTTGTCAGCGATCTACCTCGGCGGCGCCGTCGCCGAAGAACACTAAGGAGCAAGACCACAGTGGACCTCCACCTGATTAGCGAACTGGCCCAGTCGGGCGTCACCACGGAAGTGGCGCAAAACTACGGGCGTCTGGGCATGAAAGCGATCGCTCTTGGCATCGGCGCCGGTCTCGGCACGATCGGCCCTGGCATCGGCGTCGGATTCATCTTCGGCAAGGTGATCGAATCGGTCACCCGTCAGCCTGAGATGAAGGACGAGATCACCTCGATCCAGTGGCTTGGCTTCGCGCTGACTGAGGCGATCGTCTTCTACGCCTTCATTTTCGGCCTGATCGCCTTCTTCCTCGGATAAGGCGATGCTTGCCGTACTAACGCCACTGGCCTCGTCTGAGAGCGGCGGCAGCAGCTTCCTCGTCAGCCCAAATCTGGGGCTGATGATCTGGACGCTGCTCGCTTTCGGCGTGACCTTGGTTGTGCTCAACAAGTTCGCCTTCCCAGCGATCCGTGACGCGCTCGACAAGCGAGTCAAGATGATCGACGACTCGATCGAGGACGCCAAGAAGGCACGCGAGGAATCCGACGCGCTGCTCGCTGAGTACCGCGAGCGGCTCAAGGACGCGCGCGTTCAGGCCGACGAGATCGTCGCTCGCGCACGCAAGGCCGCCGAAACGTATGAGCATGATTCAAGCGAGGAGGCGCGCGCAAAGCGGGCCGAGATGCTCGAACAGACTCGCCGCGACATCGACGCCGAAACGCGCCGTGCAATCGAAGAGATTCGCTCCGAGGTTGCGGACCTGACCGTGCTCGCCACCGAGAAGGTGACCGGTCGCGTACTGACCGACGCCGACCAGCAGCGGCTCGTTGACGAGGCGCTTGGTGAGCTTGACTTCTCCTCGATCAGCGGCGAACGGCGGAACTAGCCCAGATGGAAGCGATCGCCCAGGTCTACTCGCGCTCCCTCTTTGAGGTCGCGAGCGAGCAGAATCACGTTGAGCTCGTGCGCGAGCAGCTCGGCCAGCTGGCTGACGCGCTGAGCGAAAATGAAGAGCTGAAGCTGTTCTGCTTCTCGCCCTACTTCTCGACCGAGGAGAAGAAGGCTGGGCTGATGAAGGCGATCAATGGCGCCGACCCGGCGACGCAGAACTTCCTGATGCTGCTGACTGAGAACCAGCGGCTGCCGGTGATCTTCCGCGTCCGCGAGGAGTACGAGCGACTCTGCGACGAGGCAGAGGATCTGCTCGCCGTGACCGTCACCAGCGCGGTGGCGCTCGATCCGGCCGTTGTTAGCCGGATCGGTGATCAGATTGGCCGTCAGACCGGCCGCAAGATCGAACTTGCAGAAGAGGTAGACCCAGCAATCATTGGTGGCTTCATCGTCCGCGCCGGCGACTCAATTCTTGACGCATCGATCCGTAACCGACTAGAGCAGCTTCGAACAGAGGTCGCGCGCGCTTAAAGGCGCGGCGAATCCTAAGGAGAAGATAAGAAAACCATGCAGATCAAGCCCGACGAGATCACAAGCATCCTCAAGTCCCGCATCGAAGGCTTAGAAGCCGGCGGAGCTGAGCTAACCGAGGTCGGCACAGTGTTGTCGATCGGCGACGGAATCGCCCGCATCCACGGGCTCGAGAACTGCCAGTCACTGGAGATGCTCGAGCTTCCCCATGGCGTAACCGGGCTCGCACTAAACCTTGAATCTGACAACGTCGGCGCCGTCCTCTTCGGCAACTGGACCGAGATCGTCGAAGGCGACATCGTCAAGCGCACCGGCCGCCTACTTGAGGTTCCAGTCGGCGATCAGCTGCTCGGCCGGATTGTTGATCCGTTGGGGCGGCCGCTCGACGGCAAGGGCGCGCTAAATACGACCGAAACGCGCCTCGCCGAGTTCAAAGCGCCGGGCGTTGTTCAGCGCCAGCCGGTGACCGA
>SYIT01000023.1 GCA_005798685.1 Actinomycetota bacterium
CAAGCATCTCGTCGGCCTCATCAAGAACGACGAAACGGCAATCGTGGAGAATCAATGAGGCGCGCGTGATTAGGTCGAGCACGCGCCCGACGGTGCCGACGACGATCTGGCCACCGGCGCGCAGCTGCGCCTGCTGGGTGCGGATCGGCGCGCCGCCGAAGACGGCGACAACGTCAACGCCCTTCGACTCGCCATAGGCGCGCAGTGCCTGCGTCACTTGGATGCAGAGCTCACGCGTGGGGGTCAGGACGATCGCCTGGCAGTCTTTGACCTCCGGGTCGATGTATTCGACCAGCGGCAGGCCAAAGGCCGCGGTCTTGCCGGAGCCGGTTTGAGCCTGGCCGATGATGTCGCGCCCTTCGAGCAGCGCCGGGATCGTCTGCTCCTGAATTGGGCTCGGCTCGGTGTAGCCAACGTCACTCAGCGCTTGGAGGGTCGTCTCGGAGAGCCCGAGCTCAGCAAATGAAGTCACGGCAGGCAGACTAGGGCTTTGGCGAGAATCGGCACGATCTCCCAGCGGCTCGGCGCGCCGATGCGCCGGCAAGCTAACCTCGCTGCGCGTATGAGTCTTACCGTCGTTGGATCGATCGCATATGACGCAGTGACGACGCCTTTTGGCGAGCGTGAGCGGATGCTCGGGGGCGCCGCAACCCACTTCGCCCTGGCCGCCTCGTTCTTTGATCAGATCCGCGTGATCGGGCCGGTCGGCGACGACTTTGACGCCGAGTCATGGGAGGCGCTGCAGACGCGAGGCACAATCACCGACGACGTCGAGCAGATCGCCGGTGGCAAGACCTTCTTCTGGAAAGGCGAGTACCACGACAATCTCAACAGCCGCGAAACCCACGTGACCGAACTGAACGTTTTCGAGCAGTTCAAGCCGAAGCTCTCGCAGCAAGCGAAGGATTGTGACGTCCTCTTCCTCGCCAACATCGTCCCCGATCTGCAGAACGAGGTACGTGGTCAGTGCCAGAAGGCGCGCTTCGTGGCGATGGACTCAATGGACCTTTGGATCAACATTGCGCGCGACTCGCTCGTGGAGACGATCGCCGGAGTTGACTGCCTGATCCTCAACGACGAGGAGCTTGAGCTGCTGACAGAGGCGCCGAACTTCGTCGCCGCGGCGAACGAGATTCTTGGCTGGGGGCCGAGCTCGGTGATCGCCAAGCAGGGCAAATATGGCGCCGCCCTTTTCACCGCCGAAGGCTATTTCGCGCTGCCGGCTTTCCCGCTCCGATCGGTCGTCGACCCGACCGGCGCCGGTGACAGCTTCGCCGGCGGCTTCGTCGGCTACGTCGCAGCCCACCCGGAGCGCCCGATCGATCATCAGCTATTGACGCAAGCGATGGTCTACGGAACGGCGCTGGCCTCGTTCAACGTTGAAGACTTCGGCACCGAGCGAATCGTCGGGCTTACCGGCGAGGAGATCGCTGAACGGGTTGGCGAGCTGCAGCAGATGACAACCTTCGCCCACCAGCCGATCGCGCTGCGCAGCTAGCGCTGGCAGAAGCGAGAGCGCTCGCGTGCCAAAAGCGTGCGCGCCACGGTTGCGGCGGGTAATATCGATCTACTGTGAACACTTGGGTATTTATTTTTATGATGGTTGTGCTGAAGCTGCCGATTGTTGCGATTTTCGCAATCATCTGGTGGGCGGTCAAGCAGACGCCTGAAGAGGCTGAAGACGCGAGCGGCGGTGGCGGCTCGCTGAAGCCCACTTCGCCGCACCCGCGCAGCCCACTTCCGCGCTCACCGAGGCGCGGCCCGCACGGCGAACCGGCAGCGCCTGCGCCGGCTCGCACGCGCGTCACTAGCTCGCGCCAGCGCGACCGCGCCTGACGCTCGCGACGAGCCGTGGGCAGAGCCGTTTAGGATCAGCCGGTGGCCACTGCTTCAGTTCTCTCCGACGGAACGATTCGCCGCCTCGTTAATGAAGGGCGGATCGTGATCGACCCCTGGGACGAAACGATGGTTCAGCCGGCCAGCGTTGACCTGCGGCTTGGCAACTCGTTCCGTGTTTTCCACAACCACCGCGTTAGCGCGATCGACCTGAAGAACCCGCCTCAGGATCTGACCGAGCCGGTGACGATCGAGCCCCGCGAACCGTTTGTGATTCATCCCGGCGAGTTCTGCCTCGGCCGCACCGAGGAGTGGGTTGAGCTGCCCGACGACATCGTCGCGCGGATTGAAGGGAAATCTTCGCTTGGCCGTTTGGGGCTGATCGTCCACGCGACGGCCGGCTTCTGCGACCCGGGCTGGAAAGGAACGCTGACGCTGGAGCTGAACAACCTAACGCGCGTGCCGATCAAGCTTTGGGCCGGACTGCCGATCGCGCAGCTCTCATTTATGACGCTCGATCAAGCCGCCGAGCGGCCGTACGGTCACCCCGAACTCGGTAGCCACTATCACGGTCAGCGCGAAGCGACCGAGAGTCGTTACGAGGGCGGGTCGGGAGGCCAGGTCGCGTCCGGCGGCGGCGTTGGGTAGCGTGCCGGATATGACGCAAGCAACTCTAATCCTCGCCAGCGAGGCAGCCAACAGTGAAACACCGTTCTTCATCATCGGCATCGTCTTCGCCGCTTGGGCAGTGATCATCGGCGGAATCGGAACGGCATCGGAATCATTCCCGCCCAGCCGCGGCGCTGGGATCGCGCTTGGCGCCGTCTCAGTCGCGCTTGCGGTCGCGACGATGGTGATCGTTCTGCTCGTCATCGTCTAACCCCTTGGCCCGCTCTTATTCGCTCACTCTCCGCCGTGAGGGCGACTCCGAACGCCAGCGCTTCGTGACGCTCGATGGCGCGCTCGATGCGCTTGAGACAGAGGTCCGCGCGATGGCGCAAACGGTTCGCAAGGAAACGACAAAGTCGCTCGGGCGCGAGTATCAGCCCGCCGAGCTAGTCGCAGTGCGAGCCGAGGTCAGTGGCCCCGGTGTGCGCGGCGGTATCGATCTGCGCGGCGACGGCTCGGTCGAGGCTTTCAGCGGGCGGGTCCGTCGCGCCGTTATTGAGCCGCGCGAAGATGAGGATTCCTACGCGGCCCTGCGCCGCGTGCTCGGTAGCGATTAGGCGGCCTAGAGCTGGAGCGCGGAGCCGTTCCGGCGCAGCCACTCGCGCGGCTCGCGGTAATCGGGGCGGTGCTGCTGGAGTAGCGCCCAGAAGCGCGGTGAGTGATCGAGCACAACTAGGTGGCAGGCCTCGTGCCAGACAACGTAATCGAGTAGCTGTGGTGGGCCGAGCAGCAGCCGCCAATTAAACGAGAGCGCGCCGCTCGATGAGCAGCTGCCCCAGCGGGTTCGCTGATCGCGGATCGAGATCGGCCCAGCTTCGACGCCGAGCGCGTCGAGCGCCGGCACGAGCCGTTCACGCACCTCTGCTTTGGCTTGACGCCGGTACCAGCGCTCTATCGCCGGCTCGCGCCGCTGATCGGCTGGAACGAGCAACTGCGAACCGCTGCGGTGGGCGCGCGATCGACCTGCCTGCTCGGTGACGCTGAGCAGCTCGCTGAGGTAGGGAAGCGTTCCCGCCGGGCGCACAAGAATGCTCCGCGCCTGCATCAGCTTTGCGCGACGGTCGGCGATCCACTGCTGAAGCTGGGCAATCGCCTCGTCGGCCTCGCTGGCCCTCGCCGCTTGCGGCAGCGTCACCAGCAGCGAGCCGTCCGGCTCGACTCGCACGCGCACGCGGCGAGCGCGCGGCGAGCGGCGCACGGTGAACTGTTCGCTTGTAGTCACGCGGCGAGCCTATGCTGCCGCGCGGCGGGCTCGTAGGATCCAGCTGTGGCCCAATCGATCGTCCCGCTCCCAAAAGATGTGCGCTCGCCATTCGAGGTGTACGTCAACGGTGTGCTCCAGCAGCAGCCAGGCGATTATCAGGTCCGTGATGGAGCGCTCGTCTTCCCCCGATCACTGGCGAAAGACAAGATCAGCCGCTGGCGCTGGGCGCTGGGCGCCTGGGGCGTTGGCACCTACCGGCAAGATGATTCGATCGATGTTCGCTGGTCGCGCGCCGATGGCAGCAGCGCGGTAGCTCAGCAGCTTGAGGTCAGCGAAGTTATTGACTGAGCCACGGGCGCTGCAGCTTCAGCGCGCCGAGAATCGCCTGCGTCGCCGGTGAACGGTTGAGCGTGTAGAAGTGAATCCCCGGCGCTCCGCCAGCGAGCAGCTCAGCGCACTGCAGCGTTGCGTAGGCAACGCCGAGCGCCTCAACGGCGCGCCGATCATCGCTGCGCGCTTCGAGCGCGGCCAGCAGCTCCGGTGGAATTGTCGCGCCGCAGAGCGTCGTCATTCGCTCCAGCTGGGCAACGTTGCTGATCGGCATGATGCCCGGGATGATCGGAACCGTGATCCCAACCTCGCGCGCCCGCAGCACGAAGTCGAAGTAGGCGTCGTTATCGAAGAAGAGCTGCGTGACGAGGAAGTCCGCGCCAGCATCGACCTTCTCTTTGAGGAAGCCGAGATCTGCCTCTGCGCTGGCAGCATGAATGTGCGTTTCGGGAAACGCCGCGGCGCCAATCGCAAATGGATACTCGGCGCTGATCAGTTCGACCAGCTGTTGTGAGAATTCGAGACCGCCCTCGGTCTGCGTCCATTCGCTCGCCCCCTGCGGCGGGTCGCCGCGCAAGGCCAGCACGTTCTCAATCCCCAGCTCAGCCATCTGGTCCAGCGTCGCGCGCAGCTCATCAACGTTTGAGTCAACGCAGGTGAAGTGCGGCATCGCTTCGATTCCAAAGTCGTTGCGGATGCGCGAGACGATCTCAATTGTCTTCTCACGCGTTGAGCCGCCGGC
>SYIT01000024.1 GCA_005798685.1 Actinomycetota bacterium
AAGCCGGCCTCGAGATTAATTCTCCCACCTCCTAGAGAGGGTAAGGATCCTGGCAGACCACCAGGTTGATAGGTCAGCTCTGGAAGCGCGGTGACGCGTGTAGGAGACTGATACTAATAATCCGAGGTCTTGACGGCTTTTTTGTGGTACCCAATTGGCTGCTGTGCGGTTTTCAAGGATGCGCCGAGGCGGGGGTCTCGACAATTTCCGGTGGTTATCGCGAGGGGGAAACACCTCTTCCCATTCCGAACAGAGCAGTTAAGCCCCTCAGCGCCGATGGTACTTGGCCTTTCAGGCCCGGGAGAGTAGGACGCCGCCGGTTTTACTTGAAGCACGGGGGTCGCCACTGGCGGCCCCTTCTTCGTTCTCCCTAGCTGCAACGGAAGAGCGCAGATCTCGCGCCCATTGCCGTATCGTCGTCTCGGTATGAAGACAGCCGTAAACACCCCCAGTGAGCAGCGCCAGCCGTGAATGCGCGGATCCCGAGCGGTACGCGCGACGTGCTGCCTGAAGAGAGAGCCGAGCTTCGGAGGATTGAGGCCGCGCTACTTGCCCGCTTCATCGACGCCGGTTACGGCGAGGTTTCAACGCCAACCGTCGAGTATCAGGAGACGCTTCAGCGCGCCGGCGGTGCGGCCACGCCGGTCTCCTATCGCGTCCTAGGCCAACCGGGGGAGGATCTGGCGCTGCGCTCGGATATGACGGTGCCGATTGCCCGCGTCGCCTCCTCGCGCTACCGCGACGCCAAGCTGCCGCTGCGCTTCTGTTACGTCGCGCCGGCCTATCGCGCGGTCGCTCAGCACAGCGGCCAGCCACGCGAGTTCTTGCAGGCTGGTATTGAGCTGGTCGGCGCCGAGCCGGTTTCCGGTGCCGCCGAGGCGTTGACCGTTCTCTGCCGTGCGCTTGAAGCTACCGGGCTGCAGAACTTTTTCGTCGGAATTGGCGACGCCACACTTTTCCCTGCGCTGGTGGCCTCGTGCGGCGTTAATCAGAACGACAGCGCCGGGCTGCTGCGCGAACTTGGCAACCGCGACTTCGTCGCGCTCGATCGTGAGATCGCCGCATTAGGGCTCTCGTCCGAGCAATCTGAGCTGCTGGCGCAGGTGCCACGGATGCGCGGCACCGAGCTGCTCGGTGAACCACTGAACGAGGCGCTCGGGCAAGCGCTTGAACCGCTCCGCACTCTCCTCAACGCGCTTGAGCCAGGGGTTGCGACGCGAATGATTCCCGACCTTGGCCGCTCGCCGCGGATGGGTTACTACAGCGGCCTCGTTTTTGAGGTCTATGACCCTGAGCTTGGCGAGCCGATCGCCAGCGGCGGCTACTACGGGGAGCTGCTCGGTCGCTTCGGCCTGCAGACCGGTGGCGTCGGCTTTGCCATCGATCTCGACCTGCTGCACGCCGCCCTAGCTGGCGAAGAGCGAGGGGAGACCGGCCGATGAATCGCTTTGGAGTGACAATCGCTGTGCCGCGGGGCGCGCTGCTAGATGGCAGTCTTGATGCCCTCGATCAGGCTGGCATCGGCACCAGCGAGATTCGCAGCAACACCCGCAAGCTGCTCTTCGCCGACGTTGGCGTAGTCACGATGCGGCCCTCTGACGTGCCGACCTACGTTGAGGCCGGAGCCGCAGATCTTGGAATCACCGGCAAGGACGTACTGATGGAGAGCCCTGAGCGAGCGATCTTCGAGCTCGCCGACTTAGCCTTTGGCGGCTGCCAGATGGTTGTCGCCTCAGAGGACGGGCCCGACAAAGCGGCCGAAGCGCTCGCCAGGCTCGGCGTGATGCGGATCGCCACCAAGTACCCGCGTATTGCCGCCGCATACTTCGAAGAGACCGGTCGGCAGGCGGAGATCGTCACAGTCAACGGCTCGGTCGAGCTGGCGCCTCTGACCGGCCTCGCCGACGCGATTGTCGACCTCACCGCGACCGGTGTGACGCTGAAGCAGAACGGGCTGGTGGTGCGCGAACAGATCGCGCCGGTAACTGCCCGCCTAGTCGCCAACCGCGTGGCCTACCGGCTCAAAGCCGAGGCGATCGACGAGCTGACGGCGCTGCTCACGGCCGACGCCGACGCTCAGGCCGCTCAGGCGTGAGCGCTCGCGTCTGCATCGTCGACTATGGCGTCGGTAACCGGCGCTCGGTTGAGAAGGCGTTTGAGAAGGTCGACGCCGAGACTGTGATTAGCGCCGAGCCAGCCGAGCTCGCTGCTGCCGACGGGCTGGTTATTCCCGGTGTCGGGGCCTTCCCATCGGCAATCGAACGGATCCGCGCGCTCGGACTCGACGAGCAGATTGCTGCTTCAGCGGCGGCCGGCAAGCCGATCCTTGGCGCCTGTCTTGGCATGCAGTTGCTATTCGACAGCTCGGTCGAACACGGAGGGGCCGAGGGGCTTGGACTGATCGCCGGCGAGGTTGTAGCGCTCGATGCGCCTGGCGAAAAGCTTCCGCACATCGGCTGGGCGCCCGTTGAGTGGGCCGGCAGTTCGGTCCTGACGACCGGCTTCGATCAGGGCGCGAGCTTCTACCACGTCCACTCCTACGTCGCTGCACCGACGCGCGAAGAAGTCGTCGTTGGTTGGAGCAGCTATGGCAGCCGCTTTGCCAGCGTCGTCGCACAGGCGAACATCTTTGGCGTGCAGTTTCATCCGGAGAAGTCTTCCGCTAACGGCCTGCAGATGCTCGCCAACTTTGCTTCGATCTGCGAGCAGGTCGAGCGATGAAGCTGTACCCGGCAATCGACATCCTCGGCGGCAGCGCAGTACGGCTGCGCCAGGGCAGCTACGAGCAGTCAACGGTCTACTCCGACTCTCCGCTCAGCGCCGCCGAGGCTTGGGCCGAGGCCGGAGCCAGCGCGCTCCACATCGTCGATCTCGACGGTGCGCGCAGCGGCGCTCCGGTGAATCTCGCTGTGGTTGCTGAGATAGCCTCCGCCGTCGAGATTCCAATCCAGCTTGGTGGGGGGCTGCGCAGCGCTGACTCAGTCGAGGCAGCGCTGGCTGCCGGAGCCGCGCAGGTGATCCTCGGAACGGCGGCGCTGACCGACGTTGCGCTGCTCGAGCGCCTACTTGCCGTGCATCGCGATCAGATCATTGTCAGTGTTGATTCGCGCACTGGGATCGCAGCAGTTGAAGGATGGGAGCAGAGTGCTGGCACCGACGCGCTAGCGGCATTGACGGCGCTGCAGGCGCGCGGCGTCGAGAAGCTGATCGTCTCTGATATTGAGGTCGATGGCACGATGGAAGGCCCCAACATCGCGCAAATTATCGCCACCGCTGAGCTATTAACGATTCCATTCATCTACTCGGGGGGCGTTGGTTCGCTGGCCGAGCTCAGTGTGATCGCCGAGTTACAGTTGCCCACGCTCGACGGCGTGATTGTGGGCAAGGCGCTCTACGACGGCGCGTTCACGCTCGAAGAGGCGATCACAGCGCTCGAAGGGGGCCGTTGAGCGTGCAGATGAAACGGATAATCCCGTGCTTGGACGTCGACAACGGCCGCGTTGTGAAGGGCACCAACTTCGTAGATATCCGCGACGCCGGCGATCCCGTTGAGCTCGCGGCCCGCTACGAAGCAGGGGGCGCCGACGAGCTCGTCTTTCTTGACATCACCGCTACCCATGAGGATCGTGGTACGGCCGCCGCGCTGGCGCGGCGGACAGCCGACGAACTGTTCATCCCATTTACGATTGGCGGCGGCATTCGCTCAGTAAAAGATGCTCAGGCTGTCTTGGACGCCGGCGCCGACAAAGTCAGCGTCAACTCAGCAGCGCTAGCGCGGCCGCAGCTAATCGGAGAACTCTCGGAGCAATTTGGTTCGCAGTGCGTCGTCGTCGCCGTCGATGCACGGCGCAGGGAGGACGGCGATCTTGCCTGGGAGGCCTTCGCCGGCGGTGGGCGCGAGGCGACCGGCCGTGACGTTCTGGAATGGGTTGCAGAAGCGGAACAGCTGGGCTGCGGCGAGCTGCTGCTGACAAGCATGGACCGCGATGGAACCAAAGCCGGCTACGACCTGGAGCTGCTTACTGCCGTAAGCGAAGCGGTTGGCGTCCCTGTGATCGCTTCCGGTGGAGCTGGTGAACTTGGACATCTTGCAGAGGCGTTGGAGGCCGGCGCCGACGCAGTCCTCTGCGCCTCCATTTTCCACTTCGGCGAGTTCAGCGTCGGCGATGCGAAGCGCTTCCTTGCCGACCGGGGCATCTCAGTTCGACCAACTACCGATTCCGACCGGACGGCTTGATCGCGCGCTAGCGTTGACGGCGCAGCAGTACGCGCTGTGCTTGGGCGAGGCTGTGCCCGCGGCTGTGGAGCAGCGCTGTGAGATGGAACAGCAGATCGGCTGCCTCTTCGTCAACGCGCTCGTCGCTTTCGCCGATGACGGCGCGGCCTACCTCTCCCGCTTCTTCGAGCACTTTCGCTGCTGCCAGCTCGCTGTCGTCAAGCAACTGGCCGCTGTATGAGCCCTCGGGCCGGTCAACCTCACGCTGGTCCAATGTACGTTCAAGTGCTGGCAGCGCCTCGTGGGGGACGTCGCCTTTGCTGACCGCGTTGAAGAAGCAGCTGCGCTCGCCGGTGTGGCAAGCCGGCCCAGCCGGTGTGACAATTGCGAGCAGCGCGTCGCGGTCACAATCGAGCCGCAGAGCGACCACCCTCTGTGTATTCCCTGAGCTGGCGCCCTTGTGCCACAGTTGATTGCGTGAGCGACTCCAGAGGTGCAGCTCGCCGCTGCTTAGCGTCAGCTCGACCGCTTCGGCGTTGGCATAGGCGAGCATCAGGATCTCGCCGCTAGCGTCATCCTGCACAACGACCGGGATCAATCCATGCTCGTCGTAGCTGATTTCGGTCAACGTAGGCCTGTAACCGGTGCGCCGCGCCGCTCGCGCGGATCAGCTTGGAGCGCCCGCTCGGCGACGCAGTCTGCCCTGATCATGGCGCGCTGGCGAGCTCTCCGCGCACGGCCGGCAGCTAGATCGCTGGGACCCTCGTGACGCCCGTCAATGACGCCGTATGATTCAAGCGTGGCGAACGCGACGAGGCCATCGAGCACTGAAATGACGGTGCGGTTCGCTCGTTCCGCGGAGAGGGCTGTTTTCGTTGACCAGAACATATGTTCGCAAGGCTAAGAACTGCGCCGGACGGCTCGTTCGCAGCAGCACCGAATCTACATAACGGGACGGAATCTACTGGTTTTTTATTGCACGGTTTCGTGCAGTCGCGGCGACCCGTAGGATCGGCTGCGTGATCCACCTGCGCGTAAGTTGCCTCGGAGGACGCCAGCTACGTCGTCGGAGACCTGCGACGGATGGGCTTGGCGCAGCTCGGGGTGATCGACATCGATGAGATCGACTCGTCGCTGTCGTTCGCTTCTGATCGGGCAGAGCGCTCGGCGAGAGGAAATCCAGCCGACTCCGTGATCTGGGAGAACGTCGAGGCGCGGATCGATAATGAAGGGCCGATCAGTGGCGGAATGGTGGCGCTCTTCGCCTTTGCCGGCGGGATCGCTGCCGTCGCCATTCTGATCGACTCAGCGCCGATCGTCGTCGGCGCAATGGCGCTCTGCCCCGATTTTGGGCCGATCGCGGCCTTCGCGGTTGGATCTGTCCGCAACGATCGCCGGCGCCTCAATGCAGTTGGCTTTAAACATCGTCTCATTGCTGGTCGCGGCGACGTTGATGCTCGCCTTTCAGCGGCGCCGCTTCGATCGCCGCGACAACCTCCGACAACCGAATGGCTAGCCTTGCCTGAGCTACAGCCAAGTTGCAGCGGACTGCGATAACTATGGAAACCTTCGTAATAGACGGCGGGACACCACTCTCCGGCACTGTCGTTCCTGCTGGCAACAAAAATGGGGCGCTGCCGATTCTCGCCGCTTCGCTGCTCACCGGCGAGGAGATGGTGATCGCCAATGTCCCAAGGATCAGCGACGTCGATTCGATGCTCGAGCTGCTGCGAGGGATCGGCGTTGCGGCTGAATGGATCGCCGAGAACGAGGTAACACTCTGCGCTAAAGAGGTCGACCGCGCCGCAGAGCTCGACCGCGGTTGCGCCGAGCGGATCCGCGCTTCGTTCCTACTCGCTGGACCGTTGCTGGCGCGTTTTGGCAGAGCGGCGATGCCGCCACCGGGAGGCGACGTGGTTGGCCGCCGCCGCCTCGACCCGCACCTCGATGCGCTCGGCGCACTCGGCGCGACGATGACGCACGGCCGAGACATCGTCCTTGAGGCTCCTGCTGGCGGCCTGCGCGCGGCACAAATCTTTATGGACGAACCGTCGGTGATGGCCACCGAGAACGCTCTTCTGGCTGCCGTTCTGACGCCTGGAGAAACTTTGATCGGCAATGCTGCCAGTGAGCCGCATGTCCAGGATTTGGCGCGGATGCTTAGCAAGATGGGAGCAGACATCCGTGGCATCGGTTCCAACGTGATGACGGTCAGCGGCAAAGACGAGCTTGGCGGCTGTCACCACTCGATTGGCCCGGACCACATTGAGATCGGCTCGTTTATCGCGCTGGCCGGTGTCACCGGCGGCGAAATGAGGATCGTCAACACCGACCCGGCCGATCTTCAGATGATCCGCCTAGTCTTCTCCAAGCTCGGTCTCCATACCGAACTAGAGGGCGGCGACGTAATCGTCCCCGGCGATCAAAAGTTGGTCGTCGCGCGAGACGTCGGTGAATACAAGTCGAAGATTCAAGACGGCCCTTGGCCAGCCTTCCCCGCCGACTTGACCTCGATCGCCGTGGCGTTGGCGACGCAGTGCGAGGGCTCGGTTCTAGTCCACGAGTGGATGTTCGAGAACAGGCTGATCTTCACCGACAAACTGGTTCTGATGGGCGCCGACATCACGCTCTGCGATCCCCACAGGGCGATCGTCAGCGGCCCTAGCCAGCTCCGAGGTGAGCGCGTCGATTCGCCAGATATTCGTGCGGGGATGGCGATCCTGATCGCCGCGCTCTGCGCCGATGGCCGTAGTGAGATCGGCAACGTCAGCCAGATCGACCGTGGCTACGAACGGATCGATGAACGGCTGCGTGAGCTCGGCGCGAAGATTGAGCGGCTTGGCGGCAACGGAGCCGCCTAGCTGGGCTGCGTTACTTCGCCGGCGCCGGCGCAGAGTTGAGCTTTCCAGCGCTTTTCGTTTCATAGGCGAACATGCTTGTCATGCCCATCACAAAAAGCAGCTCGCCATCCGAGATTGCCGGGTTGAACTGGCCCTTGGGAACCGACCAGATAGTGCGGCCGCTGCGTGCTGAGAGCGCAGCCGTCTTCTTCTCCAGCGTTGAGTAGAAAACAAGATCGCCGATTATCTCGATCCCACCCGATATGCGGCCGCCGGTCGGTTTGCTCCAGCGAACCGCTCCACTTTTGGCGTTGAGCGCATAGAGGTTCCCGTCATAGGAGCCGATGTAGACGGTTGGTCCGAGCTTTGGAATGTCGGCTACAGCAGCCGAGGAGTAGACGTAACCGCCGGTTCCGTGACGCCAAGCCAGCTCACCATTACTGGTTGAGAAGGAATAGACGCTGCTGTTCGTATTGCCGATGTAGACGCGGCCAAAGGCGACCGACGCGGTCGCGTAGAACTGACCGCCGCCAAGACCGAGCGCGCCGCCACCGCCTGAGGTCCAGATCGCTTTACCATCCTTGGCGCTGATTGCGTGAACGGTGCCGTCGTAGTCGCCGAAGAAGAGCTTCCCGTTGGCATAAGCGAGGCCACCCTTTACCGCACCGCCAGCGTTGTAGGTCCAGAGCACCTTGCCGTTCTTGGCGCGCAGCGCGTAGACGGTCCCATTCTCGCTGCCGAAGTAAACGACTCCCTCGCGCACGAAGGGCGAACTTTCGGTTCGGCTGGCGAGCTTCTTCGACCAAAGAATTTTCTGCTTCTTTGGATCGACGGCGACGATCAAACCCTTATTGCTGCCGCGGGTGCCAACGAGAATCGTGCAGTAGGCGATGCCATCGACATAGGCTGGTGAAGAGGCGGCGAGATCGCCGAGCTTCTTCTTCCAGTAGACCGCGCCGGTCTGTCGTTTGAGCGCGAAGAGCGAAGCATTGTTCTTTAGCAGCAGCAGTGAATCGCCGTCGGCGACCGGGGTGAACTCCAAGAGCACGCTGCCTCGCAGCGACCAGCGAACCTTCTTTGTCGGCCGTAGCGGCTGGGCAAGTGGATAGTTGTGAGTACGCGCGCCGTCGTAGCCGTAGACCGGCCAACTGAAATCCTCAGTAGTCGGTTTCGGGGAAGGTTTCGGCGTCGGCGCCGTCTGAAAGGCAACGTCGGGGTTGGAGAGGTCTCCGGGGTTGCGGGCGCTGAGGATGACGGCGAGCGCGGCGGCGGTCAGAAGGATCGCTGCAGCGAGGAGCCCTACGAGGACGCGCGTTTTGCGTGATCGCGGGAACATAATCAGTATGGAAGCAGCAATGGTGGTCGCCAAACTTGCAGAGTTGCCCGGGGGGCAGGCCGTGATCGATGCCGTCGGCAACGACGAGAGCGTCTGGCTGGTCGGCGGCGCAGTCCGCGACTTGATGATTGGGCGGACGCCGACCGAGATCGATCTCGTCGTAGATGGCCCGCTCGAACCTATGCTGGCGCGCCTCGGCGGTGAGGCCGAGCGATTCGAGCGCTTCGGCACCGCGACCGTCGAGCTGGGCGCTGTGCGGGTTGACCTCGCTTGCGCTCGCACCGAGTTCTACGCTCAGCCGGGGGCGCTACCGGAGGTGACCGCTGCGAGCCTTGATCAGGACCTCAGCCGCCGAGACTTTACGATCAACGCAATCGCAGTGCGCATCAGTGATTCGGTCGTCAAAGCTGATCCGGCGGCGCTCGCTGACCTTCAGTCGGGAACGGTTCGCGTGCTGTACGAGCGCTCTTTTCTTGACGACCCGACGCGGCTTTGGCGCTGCGCTCGCTACAGCACGCGGCTCGGCTTCAGCGTCGATCCACAGACAGCGGCACTGGCGGCCGCGGCGACGCCTGGCGCGGTAAGCGGAGAGCGAATCGGCAATGAGCTATTCCTCACTCTGCGCGAGCCCAGGCCAACTGCCGTCTTTCTCGCCATCGAAGGACTCAACCCGGGGGCACTCCCGGAGGGGTTCTGCGCCAATCCAGCGACGCTCGACGAAGCGCTAGTGCTGCTTGGCAACGAGGGACGCAGCGACCTGTTGACGCTTGCGGCTTGCTGCACGGGCGTAGAGCTTGGCCTGCTGACGCGCTGGCTCGGCTACCTCGGTTTTAGCGCCCATGACCGTGATCTCGTGCTGGTCGCATCGCGCTGGGTGACCGGCGCACCGCTGCGCAGAGCGAAGAGCCGAGCTGAGATCGCTGCTGCGGCGCGCTCGGCGCCGTTGGAGGCAGTTGCGCTCGCTGGCGGCACCAACGCAGCACTCTGGCTTGACGAGCTGCGCTACGTGAGACTCGAGATCAGCGGCGATGACCTACTTGAGGCTGGAGCAACGCCGGGCCCAGCGATCGGTGAGGGGCTCGCACACGCACTAGCGCTAACTCTCAACGGCGCGGTTGTAGGCCGTGACCAGCAGCTCGACGTGGCGCTCGAACGCGCCAGGGAAGCTGCTCGGTGAGCGGCGTGGATGGCTTCGCGAAGGCTCTTGGCGGCAGCGCCTTCAGCGCCGACACGCTCGGCCTGCGGCTGAAGGTCGGGCGCACTGAGATGCTCTTTAGCACGGCCGCCACCGGAGATTTCAGCGGCCCCTCCGAGCCCGCCGCGACGGCGCTAGAGGAGCTCAGCGGGATTGGCCGCGATCGCTGGGCGCAGGACGAGCAGGTTCACGGTTCACGCGTCAATGTGATCAGCGCTGGCGACGAGATCGCGCCGTTCACGTGCCCCGCCGACGGCCAGGTAAGCGACCGAGACGACCTGCTCTGCGCCGTCAGGACGGCCGACTGCCTTGCAGTGCTGATCAGCGGCGGCAGAGCGTTCGGCGCCATCCACGCAGGCTGGCGTGGCCTCGACGAAGGCGTGATCGCGGCGGCCGTCGCCGAACTGCGCAAGCTCGACGACGGGCCGCTCAGCGCGGCGATCGGCCCGGGCGCGCGCGGCTGTTGTTACGAGGTTGGCGATGATCTGCGCTCGACTTTCAGCGCATATCCGGCCGCGCAGGAGCAGCCAGGCAGGCTTGATCTCGCGCTAATCGCAGCCGAGCAGCTCGGTGCGCTTGGAATCGAAGATCGCTATGACTGTGGTATCTGCACGATCTGCTCGCAGCCTGAAGAGTTTTTCTCTTACCGGCGCGACGCTGGCGAAACAGGAAGGATGGTGGGAGCGGTATGGCAGAACTAATCAGAGGACTGAACGCCGAAGCGATTGCGGCTGAGCGAGCCGCGGTAGAGACGCAGATAGTTGCGGCCTGTCAGCGCGCCGGCCGTGAGCGCTCCGACGTCGAGCTTCTACTCGCCGCAAAATACGTGCCAGTGGAGGAGAGCGGCAAACTGCTTGAGGCCGGGGTCGACTTGATCGGCGAGAATCGCGCGCAGGATCTCGTGGCGAGGGCGCAGGCCTACCCCGGCAGCTTCACGATCGATTTCATCGGCGCGCTGCAGAGCCGCAAGGTCAAGCTGATCGTTCCCTACGTCAGGTTGATCCACTCGGTTGCCAGTGAATCGGTTCTGGCTCAGCTCGAGAAACACCACACTGAGACGACGCGGGTGCTGATCGAGGTCAACGTTGCCGGGGAGGAAGGGAAGGCCGGCGTCGCGCCCTCCGCACTCGACGATTTCATCGCCCGCTGCCCGGTACCGGTCGTCGGGCTAATGACTATGCCGCCGCTTGCCGATGACCCAGAGCAGAGCCGCAAAGACTTTGCCGAGCTTCGAAATCTCGCCCAGGGCCGAGGTCTGGAGCAGCTGTCAATGGGTACGACGCAGGATTTTGCGGTAGCAATTGAGGAGGGCGCGACCATCGTGCGGATAGGTAGCCGACTGCTGCGCTGATGCTAACCGACGCCTTCAGGGAGGAAAACGCCGCTGCGTGGGTAAACTTACGGTATGGCTGTTAGTGACACGTGGCACCGCGCAATGGTTTACTTCGGTTTGGCTGAGGATCGAGACCCATATGCGCCCAAAACTGGCTCCTTTGAGCCGGAAGCGGAGCTCGAAGGGCGCTACAGCGAGCGGCCCAACGTAAAGCGGCTCAGCAAGCGCCGCAGGCGCGACGAAATCGAAGAGATCTTTCCCGATGATGAGCCACGTCGCGGCGCCGGCAGGCCGCGTAGTGCGGCGCCTCAGGGCGGCAACGGTGGCTCCGCCGATCATGTCCACCTTGTGATTCCAAAGAGCTTCAACGACGCGCAGCAGGTCGCCGACAAGTTCCGCGACGGGATTCCCGTCGTGCTCAACCTGCAGTCGACCGACGCGGACCTGAGTAAGCGTTTGATCGATTTCACCAGTGGGCTCACGTACGGCCTCGATGGTGGGATGCAGAAGATCGCCGAGAAGGTTTTCATGTTGACCCCGCGAAACGTCGAGATTTCAGCAGAAGAACGCGCCTCGCTGATCGAAAAAGGCTTCTTCAACCAGAGCTAACCGGAGCTGCGCTTTTGGCGCGCTCGATCAAGCGGTACGGTTCGGTGACTATGCGGATCGGGCTTATCGGTAGCGGCAACATGGCGCGAGCACTGGCGGTCGGTTGGGCCAGGCCGGTTACCTGCTCGGCGCTGGAGATTGAACAGGCGCAGGCGCTCGCAGCGCTCGTTGGCGGTAGGGCGGTTGCCAGCAACGCCGAGGTCGCAGCCGGCAGCGATCTTGTTGTCCTCTGCCATAAGCCAAAGCAGCTCGAAGAGGTGGCCACCGAGATCGCTGACCAGACCGAAGTAGTGCTTTCGATTATGGCCGGCGTCAGCCTGCAAGAACTTCGGGCCGCCTACCCGAACGCTCGCGTTTACCGAATGATGCCGAACCTCGCCGCAGAGATCGCACAGGCAACGATCGGGATCGTCGACGACGACGCCGGTGATCGCGAGCTGTTCGACCAGATTGTCGCCCTGCTCGCTGAGCTTGGCGACGTAGTTGCTGTTGAGGAGGCTGACTTTGGCGTTCTAACCGGTATCAGTGGAGTAGGGCCAGCGTACGTAGCGTTGATCGCTCAAACACAGGTCAAAGCGGCAGTTGCCGAGGGAATCGACGAGCAGACTGCGAAGATCCTCGTTGGTTCATCGCTGAAGGGTTCTAGCGCGCTCCTCGTTTCGCGCGCGAACGACAGCGAGCAGATCTGCCGCGAGGTCGCGACCCCCGGCGGCGTGACCGAGAAGGGATTGGCAGTGCTGGCGTCGCCGCTGCGCGAGGGCTTTAGGGCGGCGATGGACGCTGTGCTAGGTCGCGGCAAATGATCGCTCTGCTGGCACCTCCGATCGCGACCGTAAGGGCGACTGTTGCTGACTTTCTCGCCGCGCTGATCGACGTCTACACGATCTTGATCTTCGCCTACATCATCAGCTCGATCTATCAATCATTCGGCGGGAGAATTCCGTACAACCGTGTGCTGAACGCGATTCTTGATTTTCTGCGTCAGGTTTGCGAACCGTACCTGAGCATCTTCCGACGCTTCATTCCGCCGATCGGCCCGCTCGACCTCAGCCCGATTGTGGGAATCCTCGTGCTGAGCTTCGGTGGCGCGCTGATCGTAGGGCTGATCGCCGGATGAAGGGCCGCCAGAGCGGTGTCGTTGCGCTCGCCGGTCTTACCGCAGTTGTCGTCGTGGCGATCGATCAATTCACAAAGTCGTTGGCGCGAAACGCGATCTCCGGCAATGGCAGTGACGAGCTCTTTGGTGGATTTGTGAAGATCGTCGACGTCCGCAACAGTGGCGTCGCATTCGGGCAGCTGAGCGGTAGCGGTGCGCTGGTGCCGGTGATCGTGGCTGTCGCTGTCGGCGCGCTGCTTTGGTACTTCTTCAGCCATCTGGGAACGCCGCTGATCTGGCTGGCGACCGGCCTAGTTATCGGTGGCGCGGTTGGCAACATTATCGATCGCGTTAGAGCTGGAGCTGTGACCGATTTCATCAAGCTGCCGCATTGGCCGGCCTTTAATTTCGCCGACGCCTCGATTACCTGTGGTGTTGTCGCGCTGGTCGTGCTCGTCGAGATCGACGCTCGCAGAAAGCGCAAGTTGGAGCGGCTGAGTGCGACTTAGCGTCGCTGAAGCCGACGCCGGTGAGCGGCTCGACGCATTGCTATCTAGCCCACTTGGCTCGCGCGCGCGCGCTCAACGCTTGATCGCCGCCGGTCAAGTAACCGTCGATGGGGAGGTAGCAGCGAAATCGTCAAAGCCAGCGGCCGGCGCGGTAATTGAGATCAACGAGGCCGACCAGCGCGAGTTGCCTGACGATCACGGAGCTGACACTGAGTTTCGAATTGCCTACGAAGACGGTTCGCTGCTGGTCGTCGACAAACCGGCCGGGGTTGTCGTTCATCCCGCTCGCGGTCACACCACCGGCACACTCGTTCAGGCCCTCGCCGGGCGCGCCGCGGGCGGCGACGACCCAGAGCGCCCTGGGATCGTCCACCGGCTCGATCGCGATACCTCCGGGCTGCTCGTCGTCGCTCGCGACGAAGTGACTCACCGCACTCTGCGCGCGCAGATGGCCAAGCGTGAGGTAACGCGCGAATACCTTGCGCTTGTCAACGGCAGACCAAGCGCAAGGAGTGGAACGATCGACGCGCCGATCGGCCGCGACCGACGCAATCGAACGAAAGTTTCGCTTGACAGCGACCGTCCTCGCTCGGCCACCACGCACTTCGAAATTGAACAGGCGCTGCCTACAACGACGCTGCTGCGGGTGAAGCTCGACACCGGTCGCACGCACCAGATCCGCGTGCATCTCGAGGCAATCGGGCTCCCTGTCGTCGGCGATCAGAGCTACGGCAAGGGCGCTGATTACGGCCTTGCTCGGCAGTTTCTTCATGCCGCGCGACTGCGATTTAAGCACCCGAGGGACGGCACCGAAGTGGACGTCGTCTCGCCGTTGCCGGTAGACCTAGCGCGCGCGCTTGAGCTCGCCCAAAATGCCGTCTAGCTGCCGATTGCCGCGCGTTCCGGCTAATATGAGTGCTCAATCAACCGCTACCCCGCGGACCAACGGATCATTGGCCCTGCCCGCCTCGCGCTAAGCGCGAAGTTGGGATCCAATCAGCCGCTGCGGGCTTCATTCGAAGACAACCAAGGGAGTACGTATGACCACCGCCACAAACGCGGTTGGACTGAGGGAGCTGCTGGAAGCTGGAGTCCACTTCGGTCACCAGACGCGGCGCTGGAATCCGAAAATGCGCCGCTACATCTTTGGCGAGCGCGAAGGCATTTACATCGTCGACCTGCTGCGCACTGAGGTGCTTTTGGCGGAGGCGCAGGCGTTTGTCGAGCAGATCGCTCGCGGCGGCGGCATCATTCTCTTCGTAGGCACAAAGAAGCAGGCCCGCGACTCGGTCAAGGATGCGGCCGAACGAGCAGGCATGCCTTACGTGAACCATCGTTGGCTCGGCGGCTTGCTGACCAACTACCAGACGATCAGTCAGCGGATCCGGCGGCTGCACGACCTTGAGGGATACGAGCAGGAGGGCCAGCTCGAGCTGCTTCCGACGCGCGAGCGGATGTCGGCGATCGCCGACCTGACAAAGCTGCGTGCCAACCTTGGCGGCGTCAAGCACATGCAGCGCGCGCCGGACGCAATCTTTGTCGTCGACGTGAACGTTGAGGAGATTGCCGTGCGTGAAGCTCAGCGCCTGCGGATCCCTGTGATCGGTCTTGTTGATACCAACTGCGACCCCGACGGGATCGATTACGTGATCCCAGGCAACGATGACGCGATCCGCTCCTGCAGAGTAATCTCCGATGGGCTCGCCAACGTAATCGCCGAGGCCCGCCTGAGCTTCCTCGCCGATGAAGAGAAGGCGCGCGTCGAGGCCGAGGAGCAGGCCCGCATCCACGCTGAGCAGCAGGCGAAGATCGAAGCCGAGCAAGCCGAGCAGATGCGCGTTCAAGAGGCCGAGCGGCTGGCCGCGGAAGCGGCAGCCGTTGAACACGCGGCTGCGCAGCCGCCAGAGGCGCCAACCGCCGCGCCGGAAGAAGCGGCGCCGGCAGTAGAATCAGCACCAGAGACCGCCCCCGAAGAGCCACCAGCCGCCGAAGAGCCAGCAGCCGAGGGCGACGCGACGACGGAAGAGCCCGAAGCCACAGCCGAAGAACCACCAGCCGAGGGTTCAAAGTGAGCGAAGTAAAGGCAGCAGACGTGGCGGCGCTGCGCAAAGCGACAGGCGCCGGAATGATGGATTGCAAGCAGGCTCTTGCCGAGGCCGACGGCGACGCCGAGCGGGCGACGGAGATCCTGCGCGTCAAGATGGGCAATAAGCTCGGCAAGCTCGCCGACCGCGACGCCGCCGAAGGCACGGTCCAGTCTTACATTCACGCCACAGGCACGGTCGGAGTTCTAGTCGAGGTCAACTGCAATACCGACTTCGTTGCCCGCAACGACGAGTTCGTCGCCTTCGCCCGGGAGATCGCGATGCACATCGCAGCATCGCCGACAACGCGCTTTGTCAGCGACGATCAGGTTCCCGCCGACGAGCGACAAGCCGAAGAGCGGGTTTTTGCCGAGCAGGCAGCAGACAAACCCGAAGAGCTCCAAGCGAAGGTTATCGAAGGGATGCTCGACAAGTGGCTCGACGAAATCGTGCTGATGCGCCAAAAACACGTCAACGCCGACCGTTACGAAGGAAAAACGATCGAACAACTGCGCGAGGAGCTTTCGGCGAAGACCGGCGAGAACGTCGTCGTCTCACGATTCGAGCGCTACGCCGTAGGGGAGTAGCCTTCGGTCATGGCCGACGACGCGGTATTCCGGCGGGTTCTAATCAAACTCTCAGGCGAGTCATTGATGGGCGACCTCGATTTCGGGACCGACCCGAATCGCGTGAGCGCAGTCGCCGAGCAAATCAAGGTGGTCCACGACCGTGGGATCGAGGTTTCGATTGTCGTTGGCGCCGGCAACATCTACCGCGGGATGAGCGGTGCAGCCGATGGGATGGATCGCGCCACCGCCGACTACATGGGAATGCTGGCCACGCTGCTCAATGCACTACCGCTGCAAGACGCGCTCGAGCGCGCCGGTGTACACACGCGCGTGCAGTCGGCGATTGCCGTAGCCGAGGTGGCCGAGCCCTACATTCGCCGCCGCGCGATGCGGCACCTCGAGAAGGGGCGCGTTGTGATCTTTGCTGGCGGCACCGGAAACCCGTTCTTCACGACCGATACGGCCGCTGCGCTGCGCGCTACAGAGGTGCGAGCAGAAGCAATATTGATGGCAAAGAACGGCGTTGACGGTGTCTACAGCGCCGACCCAAATCGCGACCCGGACGCCGAGCTGATTCCCGAAATCACGCACATGGAGGCGATCCAGCGCGGCCTCAGGGTGATGGACGCCACGGCTCTCACGCTTTGTATGGAGAACGGCCTGCCAATCTACGTCTTCAACATGGATGACGAGCAGAACATCGACAGGATAGTCTGCGGAAGCGCTGTGGGAACCTTGGTGAAAACATGAGCGAGCTAACAAACGAACTGCTCGCCGACGCAGGTGAGCGGATGAGCCTGACGGTCGAGAGCACGAATGCTGAATTCGCAACGATTCGGACCGGGCGCGCAAGCCCGGCGCTACTTGACCGCGTAATGGTCGACTACTACGAGGTACCCACGCCGCTCAAGCAGCTCGCGACGATCAACGCCCCCGAGGCCCGACTGCTGACCGTTCAACCGTTCGATATCTCTTCGATCAAGCTGATCGAGAAGGCGATCGTCGATTGCGACATCGGCTTAACCCCCGGCAACGACGGGAAGCTGATCCGCCTCTCAATTCCTGAGCTCAACGAGGAACGACGAGCCGAGCTGGTCAAGGTCGTCCGCTCGATTGCCGAAGAGGGCCGAATCGCGATCCGTAACGTGCGCCGCGACGTGATGGGCGACCTGCGCGAGCTGCGCGAAGCAGGCGATGCGGGCGCCGACGACGAGCACCGCGCTGAACAGGAGCTGCAGAAGCTGACGGACGCGAACGTTGCCAGCCTTGACGCCCACCTCAAGGGAAAAGAAGCAGAGATCACCGAGGTCTGATGACCGTCCCCGCGGCGGCGGCGCGGTACGTCGCGATTATCACTGACGGCAACGGACGCTGGGCTGAAAAGCGGGGATTGCCAACGCTTGAGGGGCACCGCGCGGGCGCTGACAACGTGAAGGCGCGGCTGCGCGATGCCGTCGAACTCGGTGTCAAGGAGCTAACCGTCTACTCGTTCTCGACCGAGAATTGGAGCCGCCCTGCGGCCGAGGTCGCCGACCTGATGGAAATGTTCGCCGAGCGAATTACGAGCGAAACGCCGGAGTTGGCGCAAGAGGGTGTGCGGATGCGCTTCATCGGGCGCCGTGACCGGATCGGCGCGACGCTGCTTGAGCGAATCCAATGGGCTGAAAGCGAGACGGCTGAAAACGGCCTGCTGACCCTCTTCATTGCCTTCGACTACGGTTCGCGCGCGGAAATTGTCGACGCCGCGGCTCGCTACGAAGGCGGCGGCGAAGACGCCTTCGCCGAACTTCTCTACGCCCCTGAGATGAGCGATCCCGACCTGCTGATTCGGACCGGGGGAGACGTCCGCGTTTCAAACTACCTGCTCTGGCAATGCGCCTATTCAGAGCTCGTATTTCGCGACGAACTCTGGCCCGATTTCGATCGCGAGGCATTTGTTCAGTCGCTCGAGCTGTTCGCTGCGCGCGAGCGCCGCTTCGGGGCTCGCTGATGAACGAGGAGATGCCGACAACGAAACGCAGCCGGCCACGAGCGACGCGCTGGCTCGAAGTCCGCAACGGTGGCTCCGACCTAGCGGCCAGGGTCGCGACAGCTGTTCCCCTGGCGCTGCTGGCAATCGCGCTGGTCGCAATCGGCGGCTGGGTTTTCGCCATCGGCATTTTCATCCTCGGCGTGATCGCGCTACGAGAACTCTTCTCGATGTTTGAACGCCTTTCACCGCCGATTTTGGCGGGCTTCATCGGCCTGTTGGTGCTGCTTGTCGCTGCGGAAACGGGCGGGCCATCGCGCGTACTGATGGCACTCGTCGCCTCGCTCGCGGTCGTCTTCCTAATCAGTATCGTTGACAATCAACCGACAAGCTTGCCGGGACTGGCGATCGTGATGATGGGTCTGATCTGGATCGGGCTCGCTTTTGCTCATGCGATCATGCTGCGCGAGCTGATCCACGGCACAGCAATCGTCTTCATCGTGCTGATCGCGACGTTCATGACCGATACAGGCGCATACTTTGGTGGCCGCTCGTTCGGTCGCCGCGCGCTCGCGCCTCAGATCTCACCAGCCAAGACGATTGAAGGGCTTTTGATCGGGATCGTCGCCGGCACCGCCGCGGCTTGGTTTGCAGGCCTCTACTTCGATTGGCTCAGTGGAGTAGACGCGCTGATCCTCGGCTTCGCCGTCGCGCTCGTCGCGCCGCTTGGGGATCTTTTCGAAAGCTACGTCAAGCGTGAGGCCGATGTGAAGGACTCCGGAACGATCTTCGGCGCCCACGGCGGCGTGCTCGACCGGCTCGACGCTGTCTGTTTTTCAATTGTCGCCGGCTACTACGTCTGGGTCGCGCTGCTCTAGCGCCTATAACGATGCGCAGACTTGTAATTCTCGGCTCCACCGGATCGATCGGCACTCAGGCGCTCGAGCTCGTCGCGGCCGCCGACGATCTCGAGCTCGTCGCAATCTCCGCCGATCGACGTTGGGAGCAGCTGATCGCCCAGGCCAACGAGCACTGCGTTCGCAAGGTGTTGATCGCAGATCCGGAAAGCGCCGAGCAGGCGCGCGCCGCTTGGGACGGCGAGGTCTTGAGCGGCCCGGAGGGGCTCGCCGAGCTGATCGTGGGGGCCGAGCCGGATTTAGTCCTCAACGCAATCGTCGGCTCTGCAGGACTGGCGGCAACCGTTATCACGCTCAGCGAAGGGGTAGACCTCGCCCTTGCCAACAAAGAATCCTTGGTTGTAGGCGGAGAACTGGTGATCGAACTTGCCGCCGCTACCGGCGCCCGCCTGCTCCCGGTTGATTCTGAGCACTCCGCACTGCACCAGCTGATCGCAAGCGAGAGCGGCCAGGCTCCAGGGACGGTGCAACGACTAACGCTGACCGCCTCGGGCGGCCCGTTCCGAGGGCGCAGCCGTGACGAGCTAGCCAGCGTGACTGCCGAAGGGGCGCTCAATCATCCAACTTGGCAGATGGGTGGAAAGATCTCGATCGACTCGGCGACGCTGATGAACAAGGGACTCGAGGTGATCGAAGCCCACCAGCTTTTCGGCACTGCCTACGACGACATTGAAGTTGTCATTCACCCACAGTCGATCGTCCATTCGATGATTTCACTGGCGGACGGATCATCGTTGGCTCATCTTGGCTACCCCGACATGAAGGTGCCGATCGCTTACGCGCTCCACTATCCGCGGCGCACAAGGCTCGAGCTGAAATCGCTGGATCTCGCGCAGCTCGGTTCTCTGACCTTTGAGCCGGTCGACAATCAAGCCTTTCCCTGCCTCGGACTGGCGCTTGCGGCCGGTCGCGAGGGCGGCACTGCACCCTGCATCCTGAACGCGGCAAATGAGGTTGCGGTCGCTGCCTTCTTAGATAACCGCTGTGGCTTCCTGCAGATCGCCGAAGTAATTGCAGCAACGCTCAATGAGGCACAAATCGAGCAGAGTTACTCGTTCGACACTCTGATCGCGGCCGACCGCGCGGCGCGCCGGGTTACGGGTGAGCATCTAGCAGCACTGGCATAGCTTGAGGCGCCTACACTCGTTGAGATGAGTTATCTGCTCGCCTTCCTTGGCTTCTCGGTGCTCGTGATCCTCCACGAAGTCGGTCACTTTTGGGCTGCGAAGCGGGTCGGGATGCGAGTCGAGCGCTTCTCACTCTTCTTCCCGCCGCATATCTGGAAGAAGACAAAGGGTGAAACCGAATACTGCATCGGCCTAATTCCACTAGGCGGCTATGTGCGGATCACGGGAATGAACCCGAACGAGGAAATAGCGCCGGAGCTGCAAGATCGCTCGTACTCGCGGATGGCCGTCAACAAGCGGGTCTTTGTGATCGCGGCTGGCCCATTTATGAATGTGCTTGTCGCCTTCGTGATCTTTTTTGGCCTCTTCTTCGCGGTTGGGCTTAGCAAACCATCGAACCGAATCGACAAAACCGAAGCTGGTTCCCCTGCGGCAGCAGCACTTAAGCCAGGTGACCGACTGATCTCCGTTGATGGCAAGAAGGGCGACGTCGCGGTGCTCGGCGCAGCAATCTCAAAGCACCGGTGCGCCGGCGCACAAGTTGAAGGCTGCGCGGCTGCGACGCCGGTACGGGTCGTGGTCGAGCGGGCCGGAAGGGCGCAGGTGCTGCTGCTGACGCCCCGCTATGACGAAGTGGCGAAGAAGACACGTCTAGGCTTTAACTTCGCGATCGATCAGGAAACGCTTGGGCCGATCGACGCGGCCTCTCGCAGCGCAACTGAGATGTGGCGCGTAACGACACTCACGATGAGCGCACTCTCGCGGCTGCTCTATGACCCTCAGGCGCGTAAGGAGATTTCCGGCGTCGTCGGCAGCTACGAGGTGACGCGCCAGTCGTTTGAGTTTGATCTAGCCCAGGCCTTGGGCGTGCTCGCGATCATCTCGCTCTCACTCGCCCTGATCAATCTCTTCCCGTTTCTGCCGCTGGACGGTGGGCATATTTTTTGGGCCTTAGCCGAGAAGCTTCGCGGCAGGCCGATCGCCTACTCGGTGATGGAACGAGCCAGTGCGGTCGGCTTCGTACTCGTGCTGATTCTTTTTGCGGTCGGCCTAACCAATGACATCTCGCGGCTTCAGGGTGAGGGTTTCGGGCTGCGCTGATCGCGAACCCTCCGTCAAATTGATAGCCTTCCGTCCCAGTTGAGCGTGGGGGATGCGACGATGACGGAGCGAGTGGAGTACGCAGCGATGAGGGCGCCGACGCTGGCGGCAGCGCTGCGCATAACCGCCGCAGAGAATGCCGACGAAACATGGGTCAAGAACCGCGACGGCTCGGTTCTGATCACTTGGGGTGAAGGCCTCGCACGCGCTGACCGCATAGCTGGGGGGCTGCGCAAGCTTGGCATCGCTAAGGGCGACACGGTCGCGTTGATGCTGGTGAACCGGCCGGAGTTTCACATTCTGGACTTCGGGGCAATGATCGCTGGCGCGACACCATTTTCGATCTACCAGACCTACAGCGCCGAACAGATTGACTACCTGTTCGAGGATTCAGCCAGCAGGCTGATCGTCACTGAACCAACCTATCTAGCGACGGTTCAGGAGGCCTGCTCAAAGCTCGATGATCCGCCGCAGGTTGTGCTCGTTGACGGCCCGTCCAGCGGCGTCGAGGGAACGATTAGCCTTGCTGAGCTGGAGCAGATCGATCCTGATTTCGATGGCGAGCAGGCAAGCGAGCAGATCGGCCCTGACGACATCCTCACGCTGATCTACACGAGCGGCACAACGGGGCCGCCAAAAGGCGTTCAGTTGTCCCACAACAACCTGATGTGGATGGTCCGGGGCACGTCGGACATCGTCAACTTTCCTCGGCGCTCACGCGTCATCAGCTGGCTTCCGTCGGCGCACATCGCCGAGCGCGCGGCGCACCACTACATCCCCGCCGTGATGGGTTTCGAGATCACTTCAGTTCCCGACCACAAGCTCGTGATGGAGGTGCTCCCCGAGGTCCGTCCAAACTGGTTCTTTGCTGTGCCGCGAATCTGGGAGAAACTCCGCGGCGGACTACAAGGGATGGTTGCTGGCCAGCCCGATGAGCAGCGCGAACCGCTCGAGGCCGCTCTGAACGCGGCGATTGAGAAGGTGCGCATTGAACAGTCCGGGGGGGAGGTCCCTGCCGAATTGGCGGCAACCGTGGCCGAAGCCGACGAGAAGTACTTTGCCGCCTTGCGCGTGATGTTGGGGCTGGATCAAGTGGTGACAATCAACGTTGGTGCGGCACCGACGCCGGTTGAAGTGCTCGAGTTCTTCCACGCGATTGGCTTGCCACTCGCTGAGCTTTGGGGAATGTCGGAAACCTGCGGCGGCGGCACGGTCAACCCGCCAGGCGCTGTCCGCATCGGAACCGTGGGGCCGCCGGTTCCTGGCGTTGAGCTAAAGCTCGCTGAAGACGGTGAGGTGCTGATTCGCGGTGATCTTGTGATGGTCGGCTACCGCAACATGGACGAAGAGACGGCAGCGACGATCGACGCCGACGGCTGGCTCGCAACCGGGGACATTGGCCAGTTTGATGACCATATGTACCTGAAAATTGTTGACCGCAAGAAAGAGCTGATCATCAACGCCGCAGGGAAGAACATGTCGCCCGCCAACATTGAAGCGCAGATCAAAACCGCCTCGCCGCTGATCGATCAGGTCTGCTGCATCGGCGACGCGCGCCCATATAACACGGCGCTGATCTCACTCGACGCCGACTTCGCGCCGCAATGGGCTGCGAAGGAAGGGCTGGAGGGCGCAACAATCGCCTCGCTATCGGAAAACGCGAAGCTGCTCGAGCTGATCCAAGTAGCCGTAGATGAGGGCAACACGCACCTTGCGCGAGTCGAGCAGATCAAGAAGTTCACGCTGCTGCCAACGGCGTGGGAGCCCGGCGGTGACGAGCTAACGCCAACGATGAAGCTCAAGCGCAAGCCGATCGCGGCAAAGTACGCGGACGAGATCGACGCGCTCTACGCGCCGGCGACGTGAGAGCGCGTTAACTCACTCGGCGAGTTAACGCCCAGGAGCGCGAGCGATATCTGAAGTTCGCGCGCAAGCAACTCAAGGACCCGAGTGGCGCCTGCCTCTCCGGCGACGGTTAAGCCCCACAGAGTTGGACGCCCAACAAGAACCGCGCTCGCGCCGAGTGCAATCGCGACGCAGACGTCACTGCCACGACGAATGCCGCCGTCGACGAGCACCTCGACGCGCCCGCCGACCGCGTCGACAACCTCCGTCAGCAGCTCGGCCGTTGGCGCCACGTTGTCGAGCTGACGACCGCCGTGATTGGAGACGACAATCCCAGCTACACCGTGATCGCAGGCTAAACGAGCGTCCGCACCGCATTGAATGCCTTTTACGAGCACCGGCAGCGGCGCCTGTTCAATGAACTCTTCGAGCTTCGCCCAGGTCAGCGTAGGGTCGACCATCGAGAAGAACTCCTCAACCGTCAGCCCGGCTGAGCGGCCCAGCACGGCGGTCACGCCAGGCATGTCGATCTCGTCCGGGACGACAAAGCCGCTGCGCGGGTCTCGTTCTCGAATTCCGACGTAGGGGGAGTCAACGGTCACCGCTATCGCCGTAGCGCCGGCCGCAACTGCTTGATCGACGAGCGCGTTACTGACCGAACGATCGCGGCAGAGATAGAGCTGCAACCAGCGTCGAGCGCCCGGGGCGGCGGTAGCGATCTCAGCTAAGCTGGAACTCGCCAGCGTTGAGCAGACCATCAGCGTGCCTGCTGCGTCGGCGGCCCTCGCCATCGCAAGTTCACCATCGGCGTGAGCCATCTTCTGTAGCGCCGTCGGTGCGACGAGAATGGGCATCGAGAGCTGCTCCCCGAGCACCGTTGTCGTTGTCGAAACGTCGCCGACGTCGACGCAGACGCGCGGGCGCAAGGTGAAGTTACTCCAGGCCGCCGCGTTCGCTCGCAGCGTGTTTTCATCGCCCGCGCCACCGTTGTAATAGCCGGCCGGGCCGACGTCAAGCATCTCTTTGGCCAGACGTTCGTAGTCGGAGACGTTGATGGGCTCGGGAAACCTGCTCATGACAGCGCTAAGGGTACCGATGACCTGCCACCCGGCCCGCCTTCGTACACTCTCTAAATGGCCTCAGAGCGACAAATCAGCGTTGGGGGCGTCCTAATCGGCGGGGGTGCTCCGGTTGCCGTGCAGACGATGACAAAGACCGAGACCGCCAATGTTGAAGCGACGCTGGCGCAGATCCTGCGGTGTGCCGATGCTGGCGCCGACCTAATCCGCTGCGCCGTACCGCGCGAGGCCGACGCCGAGGCGCTGAAAACACTGATTGCGCGGTCGCCGATCCCGATCATCGCCGACATCCACTTCAACCATACGCTGGCGCTCAAAGCAATCGCCAACGGCGCCGCGTGCGTGCGTCTGAACCCCGGCAACATCGGCGGGCCGGAGAAGGTTGCCGAGGTTGTTGCGGCCGCTTCGGCTGCGGGCGTGCCGCTTCGGATCGGAGTCAACTCCGGCTCGCTGCCAAAGCACCTGATTGAGCTTGAGTTCAGCGACCCGGTTGAGGCCTTAGTGATCGCCGCAACGGAATTTGTTGAACTGATGGAAAGACTCGAGTTCACCGACTTCAAGATCTCGATGAAATCGACAAGTGTGCCGAACACGATCGCCTCCAATCGGAGGCTTTCGGAGCGAATTGCCTACCCAATTCACCTTGGCGTGACCGAGGCCGGCACGCGCTGGACAGGCTCGCTGAAGTCGGCCGTCGGGCTTGGCACGCTGCTGGCCGACAACATCGGTGACACGATCCGCATCTCACTTTCAACCTTTCACGCCGAAGAGGAGGTCAAGGTCGCCTGGGAGATCCTCAAAGCGCTTAAGCTCCGTGAACGCGGCCCCGTACTGATCGCTTGCCCAACCTGCGGCCGGCTCCAATTTGACATGGATTCGGTCGTAATCGAGATTGAGGAGCGACTAGCGGCCTATCCCGATGCGATTGAGGTGTCTGTGCTCGGCTGCGCCGTCAACGGGATCGGCGAGGCGCGCCATGCAGACTTCGGCATCACCGGCGCTAAGGACGCGGGCATGATCTTCTCAAAGGGTGAGCCGCTGAAAAAGGTACCGACCGATCGACTGGTCGACGAACTTTTTGCTGAGATCGATCGCTATTACGACAGCGGTAAGACGGTCGTCCGTGATGAAGCTGCTGCCGCCGAGGCCGCCCGGTGGCTAGCCGAGAATGAGGACTCTGAAGCGATGACGCCTGAGCGTCTTGCCGCGATGGAGGCGCAGGCAAGCGAGCAGGCGGGCGGGGGAGACGACGTTCTCGAAGCGGCTGGCGTCACGATTAAAAAGGCGATCGATGAAGACGCCTCACCGTCGGCCGGTCGCCGCTTCACGCGCAGCTAATCAGCGCTTAGCGCGGGCGAACCAAAATCGAGTCGGAGTAGCGCCGCGCTTTGGCGCTCGATCCGGCCCACCAGTAGCGGAAGCGCGCCGTTGTCGCGAGCGGTAGTCGCACCCGAAAATAGCCTTGCGCGTCAGTTTCAACCTGCGCTACTTGGCGGTAGCGGTTGCTGCCGATTCGTCGCTCAATTGCGACTGTGTGTACCCCGCCGGGGCGAACCTGCCCCCAGAGGCTTGCCTCGCGGCTTCCAACCAGCGACGTCGCCCAGAACGGGTTTGGGAAGGCCGACGCGGCAGGCTTGGCAACGCCGTCGAAGCCGTAAAGGCCGCTCTGGCCGCCAGAGTAGGCATCAACCCCTTGACCTAAGTCGATCACTGGCTGATCGCGCCAAAGGTATTGACCGAGGAGCTTCACGCGCGGCTGGCCGTAGACGATCTTCGCGCCCTCCTGCAGCCAACGACTCTGGTTCGAGAGCGAGATTCCGCTGAATACGTCGGGAGGATTGGTCTGATAGCCCCACTCGCTGTAGTAGAGGTCAATCGGAGCGCCTGCCTGCGCGGCATTGATAATCCCGCCGCTTAGCTGGATCGCGTCGAGCACGCGGGTCAGCCGCGACGTGTCATTGATCCCAGCCTCGGCCGTATTGCGAAGGTGTCTGCTCGGGGCAGCGGCGCGCTGGTCAGGGTGGTAGGCGATTCCATTGACCTCGGGAGCCTCGAACTGATCGCAGCTTGGCGAGCTGCGATCGGCGAGTCCATCGCCGTCAACGCAGCCAAACGCGCGCAGCCAAGCGACCGGCGTTACAGGATCATCAGAATCTTCCGGCGCGCTGCGACCGCGCGCTGCCAGAGCGCCCGCAAAAACCTCAGCGCCGCCGTCGGCCGCGCGGATCGACGCCGCTGCGCCGCTGAAGAGGGCGCGATAGATCTCCGGCGAGCGCGGCGAGCAGGCGCCCTTTGCGCAGTAGAACTGCGGACGCAGGTTGGCTGCGTCATTGGGCTCGTACCAAACGATGTAGCGGGCAACCTGTGTGCGGTAGCGCAGCGAGACCGCCTTGGCGAAGGCGGCGAACATCGCAGGATCTGGGCGGTAGCGGGCGCTACCACGCTCGGGGTCGGTGCTGGTCCAGAGCGGGCCGGGCCCTGTGACCGTGAGCAGCGGCGCTAGTTTGTTTTCTCGCAGCAGCCTGATTACGCGATCGAGGTTGGTCCAGTTGTAGAGCAGCGAGGATGGATCGGCTCCGTCGAAGCCGGCCGGCGGCGCCTTCGAGTCCTTCTCCGGCGCGATCTCACGCCAGTCGGCGGTGACGGAGGCCCAGTCGACGCCAGCCGCGCGCCATCGTGGTGCGAGCGCTTCGAGCAGTCCCGTCGTCGGGCCGGTCGCGACAGGGTCTGAGATCCCTACCATCGCGCGCTCCTTGGCCGCAGCCCAAGTGTTGCTGGCTGGCAGTGCGCAGAACACAAACGCTGAGAGGAAAACGATCAGGGCTAAGCGGCCTGCAGCGCACGCCTCTGTACCACGCGGTCTCATTACTTGCGGCGCTGCGAGACCGTCCGTACCTCGGAGCTCGTCGCCGGACTTCCATAAAGGAAGCGGAACGAGCGTTTGCCGCTGACCGTGGCTTTGAACGAGAAGTAGCCGTTAGCATCTGGTGAGACGGTCTTCAAGTTCTTGAACGGTGTGGAATTAGCGGATCGAATTTGAACAGTGACCGCCTTGAGTCCGTCACTTCCGCGAACCTGGCCCCAAACCGTCGCGCTCTTTGAGCCCTTCGGCAGGTCTACCCAGAACGGGTGTGGGAAGCTCTTCCCCGATGGTTTGATGCGGCCATCGGCGTAATACATCCCGGACTGCCAAGCCCAGCTCTTAGCCGCCGTCATGGGCTCATCCTGCCAGAGGTAGAAGGCGAGAAGCTTTACGCGCGGGTTCTTCCACATCATGTACGCGACCTGCTGGTAGTACTCGTCCTGTTTCGTCGGCGAGAGCCCTTGGAGCTTGTCGGGCGGGTTCGTCTGAACGCCGTATTCGTCGATGAAAACGTCAAGCCGCTTGCTCTTCTGGGCTGGGCCGCTGGCCGTTCCATTGAGAACCCGCCCGCTCGATTGGAGCCGGTCGAAAAGTCCTGTCAGCGTTGAGATATTGGCCGTCGTGATCGCGTCGCCCCCCTCGCGCTGGGTCGGTGAAAGCAGCACGGTGTGTGGGTGGTGCGCGATACCGTCGGCCAGCAGCGGCTTAAAGCTCTTACAACCCGGGCTGGTTCTGTCGACGGCGTAGTTTGCCTTCACGCAGGCCATCGCCTTGAAGAACGCGCTTGGCCCGGGAGATGAGGCGGTCGGAGATACGCCGGGGCGGCCGTGCGGTGCGAGCCCGCCGATCCAGACCGCCGCCTGCGGATCGGCTGCCTTGACGTTCGTGTAGGCGATGCGATAGAGGTCACGGTAGATCTCAGCTCCGGAAAGAGTGCAGCTCTTCGCCGACTTCGATCTGCAGCTATACTGCGGCGTTATGTACTGCCAAAGGTTTGGCTCGTTCATCGGCAGGTAGCTTTTGATTCGCCCCTTGTAGCGAGTCGCAACCGCGAAAATAAAATCGCCGAGCGCCTTTGGATCAGGCTTGTAGGTGGGGCTGCGCCGCGAGGGGACCCGAGATACCCAATACGGGTTGGGTGCGGCGATCAGGATCGAAACGTCGATCTCATTGGCCTCTAGCGCTGCAACGGCCCGGTCGACGTCGCTCCAGGCATAACCGGGGCTGTTTGGGTCGCGTGGGTTGAAGCCGGCCGGCTTCTTCGTGCTCGTCGCATTCGGTGCAATCCGCGTCCAAACGAGCGTCAACCGTGCCTGACCGACGCCCTTCTTCTTCCAGAGCGCGGCCGTTGGGGCCGTCGCCGCGGGCGTGCGCTGCATCAGGCCGTCGTCGTCGATGCCTACCTGCAGCGACGAGCTGGCGCTCGCGGGGGCAGTGAAAACGAGTGCGAGCAAAGCGAGTAAAGCCCCCGTTGTGACTCGTTTGTTCATAGATACATTTAAGCAGTGAGAGCGGCCAAAAGCGCCGGTTCTGGCAATACAAAACCGCTGATTACCGCGGCTTCACAGTGCGCACTGAGGATGTAACTGCGCCGTAGCCGTCGCTGTCGTAATAGAAACGGAATGCGGTTTTCGTATTGACAACCGCTTGGAAGCTGAAGTAGCCGGCACGGTTTGTCCTCACCGTGCGCAGCGCTGCGTAGCGCGCACGACCCACCGTTCGCGACTGCACCTTCACCGTGACCGGCCCGCCTGGTCGGACTTGGCCCCAGATTGTTGCCTTGCGTGAGCGCCTCGGCAGGTCAACCCAGAACGGGTTGGCGAACGCCGCTGCCGCTGGCTTCGCCTCGCCATCCTCAAAGTAGAGACCCGACTGCCAGGAGCCGGCCGTGATGCTGAGCTTGTCGAGCGGCTCATCATGCCAGAGGTACTGCGAGAACAGCTTGATGCGAGGGTTGCGCCACATCATGAAAGCGGCCTCCTGCAAATAATCGCTCTGCTTGACTAGCGAGACCCCCGACCAAGCGTCCGGCGGATTGGTCTGAATGCCAAACTCATCGATTTGAACGTCGAGTGGCCTGCGCGCGGCGTCCGCACCGCTGAACGACCCGTTGCGCAGCCCACCTCGTGCCTGAATCTTGTCAACCGTCTCCGTCAGGCGGGGGATCGTGCCAATCGTAACGCTGTCGGGGACATTATTTGACTGCGTCGGAGCGTGCCAAGAGCTGTGCGGGTGGTGTGCGATCGCATCGAGACTGAGCGGCTTGAAGCTCCGACAATCGCTACTGGTGCGGTCGCGCGTGAAGTTCTCTTTGACGCAGCCAAGACGGCGCAGGAAGTACAACGGACCAATCGACGACCTCGCGCCCTGCCGCGTTACGCTTCCAAGCGGCGCGAGCGAACCGCCCCAAACCGGCACTCGCGGCGTGAGCGCCTTGATTTCGCTGTAGCCAATGCGAAACAGCTCACGGTAGATCGCCGGGCTGACAGCGCGACAGCTGCCTTCGGTCGCACCCGTGCAGGACCATTGCGGTGTGAGCCACTGCCAGAGGTTCGGTTCGTTAATGAGCGCGTAGCTGGCGACCTTCGTGCCATAACGCGAAGCCACGGCGTGCACAAAATCACCAAACTCAATCGGATTTGGGCGGTAGGTTGGCTCGCGGCGGGAAGGAACCTTTGAGGCCCAGATCGGCGCCGGCGTCGTGACTAAAAACTCGATGCTGATCGAGTGCGCCCTCAGCGCCGCCACCGCGGCGTCAACAGAGTTCCAGTCATAACCGGCGCTTTGGTGGTCACGCGGATTGAAGCCGGTTGGCTTCTTCACGCTCGACGAAGCTGGTGCGATCAGACCCCAGACGAGCGTCAAACGACTCTGCTTCACGCCGCGCTGCTGCCAGGCCGCGGCAGTGCTCGCGGCGCGGCCAGGAAGACGCTGCATCAGCCTGTCGTCTGCGACTCCAATTTTCATCAGCGCGCCGGCGCTCGCCGAGCTAATCAGCGTTAGCGACGCCACCGCTACCGCTACCCCGGCAAAAATGATCCGCGTCATTCACCCATGACAGCAGCTCGGCTGCCGTTGTGGCGTAGGTTCTCGTTCAGGCGGCGGCGTAGCGGGCGGCCACGACCGACCAATCGACCGTGTTCCACCACGCCTGGAGGTAATCTGG
>SYIT01000025.1 GCA_005798685.1 Actinomycetota bacterium
ACCCCGCCTGTCCTGCCGATGTATTTCACGCTCACCGTTTTCTCGTATAGAGCACCCGACGAGAGTGAAGCCCACCACTGCTGGCGCTCCCTCGTGGATCGCTTGCGGTACCGCGAGCAGTTAGGGGCTTACGGCTGCGTGCTACAACGCCAGATCGGCGGAACTCTTCACTACCACGGGATCGCCCATATGCTCTGGCAGCGCGACGAGCTGGCGGAATGGCGGAACCTGATCTACGAATACAAAGGCTTTCAGCCGCCGGCGAAAGGCTGGCGGGTCGAAAAGAAAGAATGACGGAAGGAATTGGTAGGGGTTCAGGCCACCCTCGTTTTCCACACGCTTCGCTTTGCGGGCAATGGCTTCTTTGAGTCCGGGGGTGTCTTCTGGCAGGATCACCGCCCAGTCGCAGGGGATTGGGAACTCGGAACGCAACCTTTCGTTGGTGGCTTTACTCCCCGGCTTCGTTCTTTGCGCTCTGATACGCCGCTATAAGTTCGGGCAGCGCGGCTTGTATGTCTTCGCGGGACGCATCGCCCGCACCCATGAAAGCGAGAACAGCACCAGCGCCTCCGTTTATTGGGTCAATGATGCCGTGAGTTGCCACGGAAGACCAATAAAGACCGGGCGCGGGGTTTGGTACCGGCCGCAGGCCAGCGCGGGGCTATCGTTACTTGGCGATGCGAGATCGGATCACAGAGTTCAACCGGCGGCTTCAGGCTCAGCAAGAGGCTCATAAAGAGCGCAGTATCTGGTTGCGCACTGCCGGCGTCGTGATCGGCATCGTTTTGCTGCCACTGGGCGTCGTCTTGATTCCCTTGCCTGGCCCCGGGTTCGCCGTTATCGCACTTGGATTGGCGATCCTCTCACTAGAGTTTCATTGGCCTCGCAAGGCATTCGAGAGGATCATCCCGCTGCTTGAGAAACAGCCAAAGGCGGGCCAACCGAAACTTCCAGCAGCTGAGCGCGAGCATCAGCGTGAGCTGCCCTGAGCCGACTTAAGGCAGCTAACCGAGCAGGTCGCTGACTCCTTTACCCAGCGAGCTGATTCCCCAGAGCACAGCGAAGATCGAGATGACCCGCAGGCCGTGGCTTTCGAGCCAAGTGGAGAATCGCTCGACGCGATCCTGAGTCTTCTCGGGGTTGAGCCAGTAACCGATCAGCGGCACTTCGGCGAGCACGAACATGATTAGGTTGAAAACGAGCACGAGGCTGATCGCCTCGGTTGCCGAGTAGTTCCCCTTAGCGATGTCAGCCAGCGCGAACAGGTAGAAGGCACCCGGAACGGCGAGGATCATGCCGGCGACCAGCGCCACCAGGACTGAGCCGCGATCGAGCACGCGGACGGCCCAAGGGTCTTTAGCCGCCTGCACCTCACCGTGCTTCTTGAGCTCCCTAGCCTCTTTGCGGCTCTTGCGCTTGTGACGCCAGTGATCGATTGTGGCGTGGCCGCGTTTGCTGCCGGTCAGCCATGCAAGCGCGAAAGCGAAAATTGCTGCGCCAATCTGAAAGACCGGGCTCGACTTGCTGCCCGACGCGCCGAAATCGGGGTTGCTGCCGACAACCTCCAGCAGTATTACGCCGACGCTGATGCTGATGACCATGCCGCCGATGTAGAAGGCCAGCAGCAGCGTTGCTGGGCGGTCGCGGGTAAGGATTATCGATACGCCGGCGAGCAGCGACGGGAAGAAGGCAGAGCCAACGGCGTAGAGGATAATTTGGAGCATCAGATCAGATCATGCCGCAGCGAGGGGCGCAGCGCGAACGCTCTGCTAGTTCGCTGCGCGCTTAGCCGACAGAGAATCGAAGTACTGGTCGCCCTCGATTGAAATGTTCGGCAGGATCTTGTCGAGCCAGCGAGGCATGAACCAGGTGCCCTTACCGAACAGGCTCATCGTTGCCGGCAGCAGCACGCAGCGCACCAGCGTCGCGTAGATAATGATCGCGACCGCCGTGCCGACGCCGAACTGTTTGACGATCGGGTTGCCGTTGATCACGAATGCGAGAAAGACGGCGGTCATGATCAGCGCTGCTGCACTGACGATCTTGCCGGTCGAGGCCAAGCCCTCGATGATCGCCGCCTGAGGATCCCTCTTCGCGAGCCACTTCTCTCGCACGGAGCTCATCAGGAAAACGTTGTAATCCATCGAGAGTCCAAAGAGGACAGCGAACATCATCAGCGGCACGTAACTGACTACCGGGATCGCCCCATCAAGCCCGATCAACGAAGTCCCGCGGCCGACTTCGAAGACAGCCGTGGTGACGCCGAAGGCGGCAGCGACGGTGATCAGGTTCATCAGCAATGAGATCAGCGCCAGCCCGAGCGCGCGGAAGGCCATCGTCATCAGGATGAAGCCCAGCAGTACGACGATGACTATCGTCAAGACGAGCCGCTCGCCGATCAAGGTCGCAAGATCGACGTAGCTAGCTGTCTGACCGCCGACGTAGGCGGTCAGAGAGGTTCCTTTGGTGGCGTCTGGGATTGTCGTATCCCGTAGCGAAGTGACCAAGTTCGATGTCGACTCGGACGATGGCCCGGTCGTCGGCGTCACGTTGATCGTCGCTGCTGTGCTCTCGGAATTGACCGAGGCTGGTGATGCCGAGGCGACGCCGGATGCGCCCGCCAGAGCTGTCGTCAGGTCGGTTAGCTGCGTCTGAACCGTGCTGGCATCGGTCGAGTTGATCGCGACCGCGATCAAGAAACCGGCGTTGGCGCCGACGCCGAAGCCCTCGTCGAGCAGGTCGTATGAGATCCGCGCCTGTGTGCTCGTTGGGAATGAGCCATTGTCCTGCTGGCCGAGGTAGAGCTGATGGATCGGGTAGGAGAGCAGCCCAAGCACGATCAGCGAGAGGATCAGCGCTGGGATGCGGAATCGCACTATTGCTTTTCCCCAGGCAATCCAGCCCGGCGACTCGGCCGTCTTCTCCTGCTTTTCGATCGACATGAACGGCAGCGCGAAACGATCGAGCCCCTTGCCGGCGATTGAGAGCAGCGCCGGCATCAGCGTCAGCGCCGAGAGCATCGCGAAGAGCACCGCAACGGCGGCCGAATAGCCCATCGCAGAGAGAATCTGCACTTTGACGACGGCGAGGCAGAGCAGCGCGAGGATCACCGTTGAGCCGGCGAAGACGACAGCTCCGCCCGCGGTCGCCGTGGCGCGCGAGGCGGCCTCCTTGTAATCGAGCCCCATGCCGACGTGCTGACGGTGGCGACTGACCATGAAGAGCGCGTAGTCGATGCCCACCCCGAGCCCGATCATGATCGCCAGCGTCGGCCCAATTGTTGGAACGTCAACGAGCTGCCCGAGCAGGTAGACGCCGGAGATACCGGCAACCAGCCCAACCAGCGCGGTGACCATCGGCAGACCCATCGAAACGAGCGTGCCGAAGGTGAAAAGAAGAATGATGATCGCCGCCACGATCCCGACGATCACGCTGAGGTCGACATCTGGATTGGATACCGCGTTACCGACGTAACCGCCGACGCCGACCTGCAATCCGGCCTTCGTCGCTGGTTCGGAGAGGTTTACGAGGTGGTTGCCTTCGTCAACTGTGAGGTCCGAGGGCGAGTCTTTGATCGTGACGCTGATGACGGAGATCTGCCCGTCCTTGCTGTTTAGCGACTCCGACTGCGTTGTCGTGCCAAGCGGGCTGACGACGGAGATCACGCCCGGGTCATTCTCGTAGTTAGAGACCGTCTCGCTGATCGCGTTGCTGTACTGCGAGTCGCTGATCAGGTTGCCGCCGGGGGCGCCCAGCGCCACTGGGATCGAACCGTTGGCGGCATCGGGCCAGCGGTCGTCGAGCAGGTTGGTTGCGTCCTGGCTGCCGGTGCCCGGCAGTGTCAAGTTGTTCGATGTATCCCACCCCAATGCCCTCGAGCCGAATAGCAGGCCGGCGGCGATAACGACCCAAGCGATCACGACCGTCCAGCGGTGCTTGGTACAGAAGTGGCCGAGTGCGTAAAGGATGTGCGTCATTGATAAATCTCAGCCCAGCGGGCACGTAGGTGATGACATGCTATCGGGAAAAAAGTCCAGTGTTCCTCAACGCACTCGCAAGCAAGTCCACCGATCACAATTCAAGTCCACGGGTAAGGACTTTTCGACACCACGTGCGTGGCGCCGGAGCCAAATCTTGATAGCCGGAATGGGGCTAGCAGCGAAGATTTTGCGCTCCCGAGGATCTCCCTCGCCGCCTCGCGGCCGACCGCCAGCATTTTGAAACCGTGGCCTGCGTCGAGGATTGAGTAAACGTTAGGTGCCGTCCAGTCGGCAACTGGGTAGCGGTCGGGGGTCAACGCCAAAACGCCGCCGTTCGGGTTTGAATCCCAAAGGTCGCTGGCGCCGCGGAAGCGCTTCAAAGCAAACGCTAGGCCCGAGGTGAAGAACTCGCTTAGGTCATCGCCGGCCAGTTGTTTGGGGTTCTCCGGTCCATACGGGTCGAGCTCGAAATCAGGGCCCATCTCCAGCGGCAATCCACCGCCGACGACGGAGCCGCCGGTCATCCCCATGCGAAAGTAGATGCCCCATGGCTGGTCGGTGATCAGTTCACCGTCGCGGTCGGAATAGAGCGGCGCCGTGTGGTCGAAGTGAACGACTGGCGCGGCGCGGCCGGCGTTGCCGGCAAGGCCGACCCCCGGGAGCAGATAATCACCCTCGCGCGCCAGCCAGTATTCGGTAAGTGGCCGCTGCTCGGCAGAGTCGCCTTCGCCGATCGTCACTAGCGGATCGAGCCCCTGCATCTGCCACCAGGCAGGGGCCCACAGCCCGGGGGCGGCGATCACCGCCTCGCAGCCAATCGCGCCGCCGCTGGTGATCACTTCGCTTACCTCTGCGCCGCTATATCCGAGGCCGATTACTTCGACTCCTTCGAAGATCCGCACTCCCGCTTCACGCGCGTGGCGGGCGAGGTTGCGGATCGTGCCAATCGCGTCGGCCCAGCCGCTGCGTTTCTCGTGCAGCACCGCCTGAACCCCTTCACTGTTGACGTCCGGCCAGAGCCACTCGAGGTACTCGCGGCAATTTGAGTCGCCGCTGGCGAGCTCTGATTCGTAACCAACTTCGCACTGATGCTCGGCGATCGCCTCGAGATCCTCGCGCTGCACTTCGGGGACAACAGCGAGGTAGCCGACTTGGTGAAAGCCGAACCCTTCACGGTCGTCTTCAAAGATCGCTACCGACTCGGCGATCACCTCTGTCATCGCCTCTGAGCGATAGAAATTGCGGACAATTCCGCCTGAGATGCCTGACGCTCCGGCGCCAATCTGCGACTTCTCGAGCACGATCACGTTGGGGTTCTCGCCGCTTGCGGTTAGCTCCTTGGCTAGGTGCCATGCCGCCGAGAGCCCGTGGACGCCGCCGCCGATAACGACAAAGCGTGCCGAGGCGGGTGGTTCGTCGACCATCATCGGGCCATTTTACTTCAGGGTCTCGGTTTGCGCGGCGACGGGGATCTGTGATTAGGTGAAACCATCAGGGTGCTATTGAGGCGGCCTGCAGCGAGCTTCAGGACGGTTTTTGATGAGCCATGATGTGGTCGTTTTGGGCGCCGGGCTGGCTGGACTCAGTGCTGCCCGTGACCTCGCGCTAGCGGGCAGCGACGTGCTTGTGCTCGAAGCGCGTGAGCGCGTCGGTGGGCGCGTCGAACAGACCACGCTGGCCGACGGACGGGTAGTTGAGCTCGGCGGCGAACTGACCGGCGAATTCCAACACGCCTACCTCGGTTTGGCGGCTGAGCTCGGGCTTAACATCGAATCGAGCTACGTCGAAGCGAGCGGAGAGGACAGCTACAACCTGATTGAGGGCGTTATTCGCGGCGACTGGATGGCGGCCGAGCAGCGCGCCGACCACGATCGCGTTGAGGCCAAGTTTTGCGAGTTGGCGTTATCGGTTGACCCCGACGACCCTTGGTCGCACCCCAATGCGGCGATGCTCGACAACACCAGCCTCGCCGACTGGCTACGTAGCGCCGGCGGCGATGAGGCTGTGGTGCGCGAACGCGCGCTCTTCCACCTCGGCCTCGCCGACGGCTCGCCGGAGCGGCTGTCGCTGTTGGCCGAGCTGCGTAAACAGGCTGCCGCCGGGGCAAGCGGTTTTTACGACAGCGTCTGCTGGGAGGGCCTGCGCGTTGCCGAAGGGTCGGCCAGCGTGGCGCTGCGGATGGCCGACGAGCTCGGCGAGCGCGTGCGGCTCGGCGCGCCGGTCGCGAAGGTTTTGATCTCCAAGAGCGGCTGCACCGTCACGCTTGTCAGCGGTGAGCAGCTCGAAGCTGCTGCGGTTGTCAGCGCAATGCCTGTCGGGCCGCTGCGCGACGTCGAGATCAGTGGTGTCTCCGGCGCCCGCCTGCAGTCGCTCGCGCGGCAGCGCAGCGCCGTCGCGGCGAAGGTCGTCGCGGGGTATTCATCACCCATCTGGGAGGAGGTCGGCGCCAACGGCCTAGCCTACGGTGAAGGCCTGATTGGCTCTTGCTGGACGCAGGCGCCGCCGGCAGTTGTCTCGATGCTGGTTGGCCCAGAGCGAATCGGTGTGCTGCTAGCGGCAGCGAGCGAAGAGGAGGTTTGCTCGGACATTACGCACGAGCTGGCGCGGATCTTCGGTGGCGGAATGCTCGATCCGCAAGAGATCTTCTACCGGCCTTGGGGCGTCGACCCCTGGACGCAGGGCTACGTGACGCAGTGGCGCGTCGGCGACGTGCTCGGCGTTGGGCCGCTGCACGGAACGCACGAGCCGCCGTTCTACGTCTGCGGCTCCGACCAGTGGGTCTGCGGTTACATGGAAGGCGCTGTTCGCACCGGCCGTGGCGCCGCGGCCGCAGCGCTGGGACTGCCGGCCCCCGAGTTCGAACCCGTTCCAGGTCGATGAGTTTCGAACACCTACTCGCACCGCTGCAGATCGGGCCGGTTGAGATCCGCAACAGGATCGTCTCCACCTCGCACCAGACGAGCCTCGTCGCTGACAGCCTTCCAACCGACGAGCTCGTCGCCTACCACAGCGCGCGCGCCGCTGGCGGCGCTGGACTGCTTTCGGTCGAGGCCAGCACGCCTGACCCGAGCGGCCAGCTCAGCGACCACCAGATTGCCGCCTACCGCCCCGAGGTGGTGCCGGTGCTGGCGAAGGTCGCCGACGCCGTCCACGCTGGAGGGGCGAAGCTCTTCATCCAGCTCTGCCACGGTGGCCGCGAGCAGATTACCGGCGGCTATCGGCGTCCTGCGCTAGCGCCGTCGCCTGTTCCTAGCCCGCGATTCCACACCGAAGCGCGAGCGCTGACGAAGGGCGAGATCGACGAGATCGTTGACGGTCACCGGATCAGCGCGATCAACGTGCGTGAAGCAGGACTCGACGGAATCGAAGCACTCGCTGGTTACAACTACTTGCTAGGGCAGTTCCTCTCGCCGCGCGTGAATCTTCGCGAGGACGAGTATGGCGGCGAGCTCGAAGGCCGGATGCGCTTGCTCGTTGAGATTCTGCGAGCGATGCGTGAAGGGATCGGCAGCGACCGTGCGCTGGGAGTTCGGATGACTGCTGACAGCGTTACCGATGCTGGGCTGCGCGCGCCCGAGGCGCTAGAGGTTTTTGAAGCGCTCGGCAAGCTTGGACTGATCGACTACGCTTCGACCTCGATCGGCGATTCGTCCAGCTACCGCGGTTCAGCCTGGATTGCCCCGCCGGCGCCGGTCAGCCACGAGACGATCGCTGCGCTCGCAGGCAGCGTCCGCGAAGCGGTCGGCGTGCCGGTGATCGCGACTACGCGGATCACCGATCCTGAAGTCGCCGATCTGATGATCGCCCGCGGCGAGGCCGACGCAATCGGAATGACGCGCGCGATGGTCGCCGACCCGCAGCTGGCGAACAAGGTTGCCAGCAACCGACTGGGTGAGATCGAACTCTGCACCGGCTGTAACCAGGCCTGCATCGGCCATTATCACGCCGGCACTGCGATCAACTGCGCAATCAACCCGTGGACGGGGCGCGAGGCGACGCTGCCTCTGCCAACCGAATCGAAACGGAAGATTGTGATCGTCGGCGGTGGGCCGGCCGGCTGCGCCGCAGTGAAGGCGGCACCGGGCGCCGACATCGTGCTTTTCGAGCGCTCACCTGATGGGCTTGGCGGCCAGTGGCGCCGCGCGCTAGCCGGCCCCTCGCACGAGCCGATCGCGCGGCTGACGATCGAGAACCTCGAGCGCTGGGCGCAGGGCGCCGAAGTTCGTCTTGGAGTTGATGTGACGGCCGAGCAGGTCATCGCCGAGCAGCCCGACCTAGTGGTGCTGGCAAGCGGTGCGACCGAGTACCGCGCGCCGCTTGAGATTGAGCCGGGCGCGTCGAAGCTGCTCGACGGCTGGGCGCTGCTCGACGGCGCAGAGGTCGAAGGATCGGTCGTCGTCTGGGAGTGGGGAGGAGATTGGACCGGTTTTATCGCCGCCGAAATGCTCGCCGTCGCTGGCCACAAGGTTCGCCTCGCCAGCAGCTCTGCCGCCTTCGGCGAAGGGATGCATCAGTACCAGCGCAATCTCTATCTCGGCCGTCTTGATCAGCTAGGAGTTGAGCTCGTCAGTCACGTCGAACCGCTCCGCCTTGGCGCCGGCGATCTGCTCGTGCGCAACGTCTTCTCGGAGCGGGAGATGATGCTCGATGACGTCGGCACATTGGTCGTAGTCGGCGGCCGCGAGCCCTACTTCCCGCTTTACGAGTCGCTGATCGAGGCTGGAATCAACGTTGAACGGGCCGGCGACTGCCTCGGTGCGCGGACTACCGAGGAGGCCGTTCACGAAGCGACTGTCGCGGCTCTCGCAGGCTGAGCGGAGCGGTCGAGGGACCTGCGCGGGCTATGCTGCGCCCACGAGCCACGAATCGCCGGGGGTTTGTAAGTGCAGGAGATGGTCATCTACGGAGTTTCGTTCGACATGGTCGGCAAACAGCCGATCGTCTTGCTGAAGACCGTTGACGGGAACAAGTTCCTGCCGATCTGGATCGGTCACCCTGAGGCGGCCGCGATTCTGATGAAGCTCCAGAGTCAGCCAACGGCGCGGCCGATGACCCATGATCTCGTAGTTGAGATCCTCGATGAGCTAAGCGCCAGCTGCTCCCAAGTTGCGATCACAGAGCTGCGCGACAACACCTTCTTTGCGACGATCACGCTGAAGATCGGTGACAAGGAGATCGAGATCGATTCGCGCCCAAGCGACGCTCTCGCTCTCGCCGTGCGCTCCGAGTCGCCGATCTTCGCGGCCGAGGATGTGATCGCCGAGTCGGCGATCGAATTTGAACACGAGGTTGAGGACACTGAGGAGGTCGTCGACCGCTTCAAGGACTTCCTCGACCAAGTTTCGCCTGAGGACTTTGGCGGCGGCGACAGTTAGCGCGCGGCTGCTCGCAGGCTTCGTCTTGGCGCTCGCCGTGGGCGCGGTTCCCGCCAGCGCACTTGCGCAAGCACCGCCACCTCGGCCGCTGACCAGCGACCGCGCTGAGGCAATCGCCAGCAAGACCGCAGTATTTATCGAGCAGCGTCGCGAAAACCCGGGTGCTTCGATCAGCGCCGTGCGCAAATCGGGTGGCAGCTGGGAGGTAAGTCTTTTCAGCACCGGCAAGGAGCCAAAGCAGATTGCGCTGGCGAAGGTCGCCGCCAACGGAAAAGTGACCGAGGCTTGGAGCGGCTTTCAGATCGCTTGGTCGATGGCGCGCGGCTACCCCGGCGCCTTCGGCCGCTCGGTCAACTCGCCGTGGATTTGGATTCCGCTCTGCGTTGCCTTCCTGATTCCATTTTTCGACTGGCGCAAACCGTTCCGCTGGCTCCACTTCGACCTCTTGGCACTGCTCGGGTTCAGCCTCTCGCTGGCCTTCTTCAACGACGCCAATCTTGCCGTCTCGGTGCCGATCAGCAGCGCCCTCCTAGCATGGCTGGTTATTCGGTTGCTCGCGATCGGGCTGCGCCCCGATGCCCGTCCGCCGCCGCTGCGGCTGCTGGTTCCTTGGCGCTGGCTGGCCGTGATTGGCCTCTTTCTGGTTGGATTTCGAGCCGGCCTCAACATCGTTGACGGCAACGTGATCGACGTCGGCTACGCCGGCGTGATCGGGGCCGACAAGTTCAGCCACGGGCGCGAGATCTACGGCGCCTTCCCGTTCGACAATGGCAGCGGCGACACGTACGGGCCGTTGCTTTACCTGATTTACGTGCCCTTCGAGTGGATCTGGCCCTGGCAGGGCAGGTGGGATGACCTGCCTTCTGCCCACGCCGTCGCCGGTTTCGTTGACGTTGCCTGCACGGCGCTCTTGTTCTTGATCGGGCGGCGGCTTAGCGACAACGCGCTCGGTGTTGTCCTCGCTTACGCCTGGCTGGCATTCCCGTTCACCGTCTACGTCACCAACTCGGGCAGCAACGATGCGATCCCAGCCGCGCTCGTGCTGGCAGCGATCTGGCTCCATCGTCAGCCGATCGCCCGCGGCGCGCTCAGCGTCGCGGCGGGCCTTACAAAGTTCGCGCCGCTGGCGCTGCTGCCGCTCTTTGCCGGTGATCGACTTTGGGATCGGACTCGATCACGCTCTGCGCGTCTCAAGGGGTTTGCGGCCTACTGCCTCGGAGTGGTCTTGGTGCTCGCGGTCACCACCGCGATCTTTGCTCCGACGACCGATTTAAAGAGCTTCTGGGATAGCACGCTCGCATACCAGTTTGGCCGCGAGGCACCGTTCTCGGTTTGGGGCTATTACGGCGGCGGCTGGGGCACTGCTCAGAAAGTGGTTCAGGCCGCGACGATCCTGCTCGCACTGGCCGCCTTCTTGATTCCGCGGCGGCGCAGCATCATCACGCTGGCGGCGATGGCCGGCGCGATCATGGCCGCCGTCCAGCTCTCCGCGACCTACTGGTTCTACCTTTACCTCGCTTGGGTGATCCCCTTTGCGCTGATCGCCTTGCTCGGCCGTCCGGCGCTCACGGGGCTTCGCGAGGGCTGGCCGGAGCGGCCAGTAGGAGTTGCTCGATCGACTCCGCCCGCCGCGGCCCCTGGCAGCGGACTATCACCGCGTTGAGCCATGGGTCGTCCTCCGACGGCTCGAACTGAGCTCGCATCCCTGAAACCAGCGAGCTGACTGCCTGCTCGCGCTTGACGCCGATCACGCCGCCGCGCGCGCCGGTCATTCCGACGTCGGTGATGAAGGCCGTGCCGCCAGGCAGCACGCGCGCATCGGCTGTCGGGATGTGGGTGTGGGTACCGACGACGGCGCTGACCTTCCCGTCGAGGTACCAGCCCATCGCAACCTTCTCGCTCGTCGCTTCGGCGTGCAGGTCGACGAGGATCTGATCGGCACCGCCGCTGAGCAGCTCCTCGACGGCGCTGTCGGCAGCTTGGAAGGCGGGGTGAGCCGGGTCGAGGAAAAGGTTGCCGGAGAGGTTTACGACGCCGAGCTTGGTTCCTTCCTTCTCGACGATGCAGTGGCCGTGGCCAGGCTGCGATCGCAAATAGTTGGCCGGCCGCAGAATCGGCTCATTTTGATCGAGGTAGGGGATGATCTCCGGGCGGCGGTAGGAGTGGTTGCCAAGCGTGATCACATCGACGCCGCCTTCGAACAGTTCGTCGGCGATCTTCGGAGTTATGCCAAGCCCGCCGGCAACGTTCTCGCCATTCACGACGATGAATGTTGGCTCGAACTGTTCACGGATCGACGGCAGCAGGTTAAGCAGCGTGCGTCGTCCGCAGCTGCCGACGAGATCGCCAACGAAGCAGATTGTTACTTGACCTTGTGACATCAACGCAGACTTTCGCAGCTTCGCTCCCGCCCCGTGAACGCGCCGTCCCTACCATTGGCAGCGATGGCCTTCCCATTGACCCGAATGCGCCGCCTGCGCCGCACCCCGGCGCTGCGCGAGCTAGTGCGTGAGACGCGCCTTGACGCCGGCGATCTGGTGCTGCCAATCTTCGTCGAAGCGGCACTTGAGGCGCCGCAGCCGATCGATTCGATGCCTGGCGTCAGCCGTCAGCCGGTCAGCGGCGCGCTCTCCGAAGCGGCGGAGTGTCTGGCGCTTGGAATTCCAGCGATTCTCTTCTTTGGCATTCCGGCCGAGAAAGACGCCGAAGGCTCAGGTGCTTGGGATCCAGAGGGCGGCGTGCAGCAGGCGATCGGCGCAGTCAAGGCCGCTCACCCCGACCTCGTTCTGATTGCCGACTGCTGCCTTTGCGAATACACCGACCATGGCCACTGCGGGCCACTGCGTGATTCGCGCGAAGTTGACAACGACGCTGCGCTGGAACTGCTCGCTCGCACGGCCGTTAGCCAGGCCGCCGCTGGCGCCGACGTGATTGCCCCCAGCGACATGATGGACGGCCGCGTCGGCTTCATCCGCGCCGCACTTGACGAAGCTGGTTACGAGGACGTCGCGATCCTCGCTTACAGCGCCAAGTTTGCCTCCGCCTTCTACGGGCCTTTCCGCGAGGCGGCCGATGGCGCGCCAGCCTTTGGTGATCGCCGTGGCTACCAGATCGATCCGGCCAACCTGCGCGAAGCGGTTCGTGAAGCCCAGCTTGACCTCGATGAAGGCGCCGACGCGCTGATGGTCAAGCCGGCGCTTCCTTACCTCGACGTGATCAGGCGCATTGCCGATCAAACCGGAGCGCCGCTAGCTGCGTATAACGTAAGTGGCGAATATGCGATGTTGAAAGCGGCGGCCGTGGCTGGAGCGCTTGACGAGCAGGCAGCTGTTCTTGAGCTTCTAACTTCAATCCGCCGCGCCGGAGCAGATTTCGTCATTACCTACCACGCTAAGGACGCAGCCCGATGGCTTCAAAAGAGGTAACTGCAACGCCAAAGATTCGCAGCCGCAAGGGCGGCGCGGCCGTGAGGCTGAGCGAGCTTGACCGCAGGCTGCTTGATCTGATGCAGGGCTCGTTCCCGATTGCAGCGCGCCCTTACGAGGCCGTCGCGCTTGAGGCTGGAATCACTGAGGACGAGGTATTGGCCAGCGTCGAACGGTTGCTGAAGGACCGCATAATCCGTCAGGTCACGCCGATCTACGACACCCGCGTACTCGGCTATGGCTCGATGCTCGTTGCCGCGAAGGTTGATCCCGAGCATCCTTGGCGAGCCGCCAAGGTTGTGAACTCGCACCCTGGCGTCTCACACAACTATTTACGCAATCACGAGTTCAACATGTGGTTCACGCTGGCTGTTGAAGAGGATTCACAGCTCGGCCTTCAGGGGACGCTCGACGTGATCCAAGATTTGACCGGAGCTGAGTCGATCCGCCAGCTGCCAACGCTGAAGCTGTTCAAGATTCGCATGGACCTTGAGATGAGCGGCGACACCGACACGCTCGCCAAGCGAGGAGTCGCCGAAGAGCCGGTCGATCTTGAAGCTCAGGATTACGACGATTTTGATCGCGCTGTGATCCGCGCCACGCAAGGCAACCTGCCGGTTGTCAGCGAGCCTTGGGCTGGCGCCGCTGAGCAGCTTGGGATCAGCGTTGATGAACTGCTCGCCCACCTAGAGGCGATGAAGCAGCGCGGGCTGCTGCGCCGCGTCGCTGGAATCCTTTACCACCGCCGCGCCGGCTTCTCAGCCAACGGGATGGGCGTCTGGAAGGTCCCGGCTGACAAGATCGCCGAGATCGGCCCGCAGATGGCCGCCTACCGTGGAATTTCGCACTGCTACGAGCGCCCGACCTACGCCGACTGGCCCTACCAGATCTTCACGATGGCCCACGGGCGCTCGAAGGAAGAATGCGACGCGATTCTTGATGCGATCGCCAACGAGTTCCCGATTGAGGACCGCGCAACGCTCTACTCGAGCACCGAGTTTAAGAAGATTCGCCTGCTCTACTTCACCGACGATTTCCGCGATTGGGAGCGGGAGTACGGTGGCGTCTAATGAGCGTTTCGCTGCGCGACACGCGCTCCGCTGAGCTTTACGCACGGGCGCTGCAGTACCTGCCGGGGGGCGTCAATTCTCCGGTCCGCGCGATGCGTTCGATCGGCCGCGACCCAATCTTCATCACGCGCGGCGAAGGCGCCGAACTGACCGATGTAGACGGCAACACCTACATCGATTACGTCTGCTCGTGGGGGCCACTGATCCTCGGCCACGCCGACCCTGAGGTGATCGCCGCGATCACCGACGCTGCTGCCGCGGGGACTACCTACGGCGCACCAACGGCCGGTGAGGTAGAGATCGCGGAGGAGGTATCACGACGATTCGCCAGCATCGAAATGCTGCGGATGACGAGCTCTGGGACCGAGGCTGCGATGAGCGCGATCCGCCTCGCGCGCGCCGCCACCGGCCGCGAGAAGCTGCTGAAGTTTGCCGGCGCCTACCACGGTCACCTCGACGGACTGCTCGCCGAGGCCGGGAGCGGCCTAGCGACGGGCGCGATCCCCAGCAGCCCTGGGGTGCCCGGCGCGGCGACGGCGGCGACCGTAATCGTTCCGTGGAACGACCCAGAGGCGCTGATCGCGGCTACTGAAGAGCACGAGTTCGCCGCGATTCTGGCCGAGCCCTACCCGGCCAACATGGGGCTCGTTCCACCGGTCGATGGTTTCCTTGAGCTGCTGCGTGAGCGCGCCAGCGCAACCGGCGCGCTGCTTGTCTTCGATGAAGTGATCAGCGGTTTTCGCGTCGCATCCGGCGGCGCGCAGGAGCTGACGGGAGTAATCCCCGACCTGACCGTTGTCGGCAAGATCTTCGGTGGCGGGCTCCCTGCCGCCGCCTATGGCGGCTCGCGCGAGCTGATGGAGATGATCGCCCCCGCCGGTGCCGTCTATCAAGCCGGCACCTTGAGCGGAAACCCGCTCGCCGTCGCCGCCGGCCTGACGACGCTACGGCGGCTCGACGACGCCGCCTACGTTCGCCTTCAGGCAACTACCGAGGCGTTGGCAAAGGGGCTCCGCGAGGCCGCCAGAGATGCCGATGTGCCTGTCGACGTTGTCAACACGACCGGCCTTTGCACCGTCTTCTTCAGCGAACATCCGGTAGTCGACTACGCCTCGGCGCAGCGCTGCGACCTTGAGCTTTACGGAAGCTGGTGCCGCGCACTGCTGGCGCGCGGCGTCTATCCGCCGCCGTCGCAGTTTGAAACGTGGTTCCCGTCGCTGGCGCACACGTCGGCGCAGATCGACCAGACGATCGAGATCGCCGCCGCCGCTTTTGCGGAGATTGCGTGAGCGCTGAGCAGACGCGAATCGCGCTCTCCAGCGTTGCCGCGCAGCTAAGCGAGGCGGGCGGCCTCTTGGCCGAGGCGCTGATCGCGAGCGATGCGGTCAAGCTTGCGGCAGATGATCCAGCGCTGGGCGCGCTTGCCGCCACCGGCCCACTTTCGGCTGGTCGTGAAGCGCAGATCGCGCTCGTAGTCGAGGCCGTCTACGAGGGCTTTCTGCTCCACGGCGGCAGCTCGCGGATCCTCAATGCCAATGATGACGAGCTCAACATCCTCGCCGGTGATCGCCTCTATGCACTCGGCCTAGCCGAGCTTGCCGCTGTCGGCGACCTCGATTCGGTTCGCGAGCTAGCCGACGTGATCGCGATCTGTGCCCAGGCCCGGGCGCTCAATGACCGGGCCTTGGCGGGTGCCGCCTGGCAGCTCGGCGCTAGCGCAATCGGCTGGGGTTCGTCGCCGGAAGCTGAGCAGGCGAAGGACGCCGTTTGCGGCGATGCTTCGGCCGCAGCCGCAGCCTTAATAGTTGCTGCGCGCCAGCTCCGCGCTGTCGAGGCATAACTGCGCTGACTAGGGAGGCTTTCAGGCGGTCGTCACCGTACTATTGACGTCAGTATCTTCAAGCTGGCGCGCAATCAGAGGCTGCACCTGAAAAACCATGGCTGATCGAAAAGAACCCAAGAGCAAGTACACAGCGGATCGCAAGATCCCCGGCGCCTTCGAGGGGGAGACGGTCACGCGCCGCCGCGCGATGGTTGTTGCTGGCCAAGCCGCCGGTGGCGTAGCCGCAGCTGCCTTTATCTTGCCGACGCTTGGCTTCGCGATGGGGCCGATCTTCGAGAAGCAAGACCAGCCTTGGCAGTCGGTTGGCAAGATCGACGAGTTCAACGATCAGAGCTACGTGCCGCGCACGATCACGCTGGTCGAAGGAATCGGTGACGCCGGTAAGTCAACGGTTTACATTCGCAAGTACAACCCAGATCTCGATACCGAGCCGCTCGACGAATACAACAAGTACATCGCGATTTCGACGCTCTGCATGCACCTCGGTTGCCCCGTTCGTTTCACCGCTGCCGCCCAGCGCTTCATCTGCCCCTGCCATGGTGGCGTCTATGACATCGTCGGCAAAGTCTCCGGCGGCCCTCCGGTACGCCCGCTCGACCGCTTCTATACGCAGCTTGACAAAGACATCGTTGCGATCGGCCCTCGTTTCTCGGTTAACAGCGAACTGCAGCGCTTCTCGCCTCGCGATCCGGGTGAGCCGCTTGACGGCGTTGGTCAATACCTCTACCCATCTCGGCCATCAATGCGCAAGATCGAAGGAACCTAAGCGATGCCGAAGCTGAAACTTCCTGCCGCCCCCAGCAACCCGCTCACGTCGCCGAAGCGACCTGGCAAAGAATACGGTCCCAGCGGGGCGCTCGGCCACGCTGAGGAGGCTGGCATCTCGGCCGTCGATTGGATCGATGAGCGCACCTCGCTCTCCGGTGGCCTGCGCTGGGCGATGTTCCGCAAGGTTCCCAAGGGCACCAACTGGTTCTACACGCTCGGCTCGTCGACAATGTTCGCCTTCCTCTCACAGTCCGTCACCGGAGTCTTCCTGGCTTTCTACTACGACCCCTCGGCGACACGCGCCTACGAATCAATCCAGTACATCAATAACGAAGTCTTCCTTGGCGAGTTCGTCCACGGCATGCACCGCTGGGGCTCGTCGGTGATGGTGATCCTGATCTTCCTGCACATGGGTCGTACCTTCTTCTTTGGCGCGTACAAGTACCCGCGTGAGCTCAACTGGGTGATCGGTGTGGCGCTGCTCGTGATGACGATGACGATGTCCTTCAGCGGCTATCTGCTGCCGTTTGACCAGCGCTCCTACTGGGCCACAATCGTCGGCGTCAACATCAACGGCACCGGCCCCCTGGTTGGCCCCTACCTCTCGGAGTTTCTCCGAGCCGGCCCCTACTTCGGCGCGACGACACTCTCGCGCTTCTATGCAATTCACATGCTGATGGTGCCGGGCGCGATCGCTGCGCTGATGGGCTTCCATCTCTACCTCGTCGCCAAGCTCGGCACGACTGCGCCGCCCTGGGTCAAGGCCAAGGCTCCTGAGGAGCTGCGCGAAGACAAGGTCACGGTCAATCTATGAACAAGCAAGAGAAAGAGCAGTACCTGCGCGACTACGGAACGCTGAAGAACCAAGGCAAGCCATTCTTCCCGTATGCCGTCGCCAAGGACAGCGCGATGGCGCTCGTCACGATGGCCGTGATCGTCGCGATGGCAATCGTGCTCGGTGCTGAGCTCGGCCCGAAGGCCGACCCATCATCGACTACTTACACGCCGCGGCCGGAGTGGTACTTCTTCTTCCTTTTCGAGGTACTGAAGGTGATCAAGCCGCCGGCGCTGGTGCCGTTGGCGACGATCGGCGTGCCAACGATCTGCCTGATCCTGCTCTTCCTGCTGCCGTTCTATGACCGTGGCGCGGAGCGCCGGCCCGAGCGCCGCCCGATCGCGACGACGGCCGGTATCTTCGTTGTCTGCGCGATGGGTTACCTGACCTACCTCGGCGCCGCAGCCGGCCCACCGACGCAGATCGACATTCCGGTTCCAGCCAACATTTCGTCGCAGGGGCCTGAGGCGGTTGCCAGCTTTGAGGCGGGAAGCCAGGTCGTAGCTCAGTCGGGTTGCGCCGCCTGCCACCAATTTGGTGAGAACGGCAACTCCGGGCCAGGGCCCGCGCTTACAGATATCGGCGCCCGACTGCCGGCCCAAGCGATCCAACGAACTTTGCTCAACCCGTCCGCGCCGATGCCGTCCTTCTCAGCGCTAAGCAAAGATTCACCGGAGCAGTTTGCGCAGATGGTCAGCTTCCTAGCCGCGCTGAAGTAGCCAACCTCTGATGGCCAACGCTGGCGCCAGCGGCACACTCGAAGAGCCGCAGGTCGAAGCAATGTTCGACCGCATCGCCGGCGTTTACGATCTGATGAACTCGCTGATGACGGCGGGGCTCCACCATCGTTGGCGCTGCCGCGCAGTCGATCTCGCGCGGGTTGCCCCAGGCAACGACGTTCTTGACGTTGCCAGCGGTACCGGCGACCTTGCGATTGAATTGTCGGCCCGCGTCGGCGCTGGCGGCAGCGTGATCGGCTCCGACTTCTCCGAGCAGATGCTCGGTCGCGCGCGCCTCAAGGCGCCGCAACTGAAGTGGGAGCAGGCCAACGCCTTGGCGCTCCCTTACGAGGCGAATCGCTTTGACGCCGTTACGGTCGGCTTCGGCGCTCGTAACTTTTCCGATCTGGACGCCGGGCTCGCCGAGATGGTTCGCGTTACGCGCCCCGGTGGCCGGGTCGTCGTGCTTGAGATCACGACGCCAACGCGGCCGCCACTTTCAACCTTCTTCCGCCTCTGGTTTGATCGGCTCGTGCCGCTGATCGGCCGCTTCGCTGGGGATCCTGACGCTTACAGCTACCTGCCAAGTTCGGTGCGGCGCTTTCCTGACGCGCGAACGTTGGCGCAGCGACTGTCGGAAGCCGGGCTCGAAGAGGTTTCCTACCTGCTGACAGCGGGCGGAATCATCGCGATCCATTCGGGGACTAAAGCGGGCGCCTGATGGAGGACGCGGCGCCGCATACCGGCGAGCTGGTGATCGCCGGCGGCGATCACATCCCAGCGCTGCTTAAGGCGATCGAAGAGCGGCTGCAGAGTGAGGCTGTCGGCTATGGCGCTCCTTTGCAGCAGTTTGGCGAGGCGACGATCGCGGCCGGCGGTAAGCGGCTGCGCCCGCTCCTGCTACTGCTGTGTGCGGGGCCTCCTGAAACCGATCAACAGCGCGATGCGCTGGTTTGCGCTGGCGCAGCGATCGAACTTATCCACAGCGCCACGCTGGTCCATGACGACGTGCTCGACCAGGCCGATCTGCGCCGCGGCAAGCCGACCGTCGTCTCTACCGCCGGCCGCGACGCGGCGATCTCAACCGGCGACCTGCTCTTCGCTCGTGCCTTTCGGTTGATCACTGAGAGCGGCGACGCGGAAGCGGTTCGGCTGCTCAGCGACGCTTGCTCGGCGCTGGCGCGCGGTGAGCTGTTGCAACGGGCCGATAGTTGGAACAGCGCCGTTAAGCTCGAGCGCTATTTAGAGCGCTGCGAACTGAAGACGGCACGACTCTTCGAAGCGGCCTGCGCGATTGCCGCCACGATCACCGCTGAAGCGGATCTTCAGTTGGCGAGCTTTGGCCGCGGGATTGGGGTTGCCTTCCAAGTGCTTGACGATGTTCTCGACGTAAGCGGGCTGGCCGAACGAACCGGCAAGCAGCGTGGCACCGATCTGCTTGACGGAACCGTCACGCTGCCACTGATCATCGCGCGCGAGAACGATCCTGCCGTTGCCGCCGTTGATCTGCGCTCGCTCAGCAGCGCCGCTGAGGCCGAAGCGCTCTGCGATCAGATTGCCGCCACTGGGGCGCTCGAAGAGTCGCGCGCTTACGCGTTGGCTCTGGTTGACGAGGCCAAGCAGGGGCTTGCGGGCGAACTTGATCCTCGGCGCCGCGGCTCGCTGGAGCTGGTCGCCGACAGCGTCGTCGCTCGCTACAGCTGAGCGCTAGAAATCTTCGGGCAGCAGGTGGTTCATTTCGAGCGCGTGGCGGAGCCGTTCAATGTCGCGCTGAGCGTTCTCTTCGGTGAGCTTCGTCAGCGTTAGCTCAAGCTCGTCGGCGCCGCGCTGGTGGGCGCGGTCGCAAAGCTCCGCGACGTCGTCCTCAACGATCGTCGTGCAGCGCGCCTCGCAGTTCGGGCAGCGCAGCTCAATCTTCCAATGGCGCGGCCCGTAACCGTCCCATTCGACCGGCTGAACGGTGTCGCAGCCGCACTGGCCGCAGCTGAGCAGTTGATCGACGCTCTCTTGCAGATTGGCCTCAATCTCAACGATCTCCAAGCCCTGATCGGCGAGCGATACCGCTTCGCCATCGAGGTAGCTGATTTCGACCCGGCGCCCGGAGGGCAGGGTTACCGATCGAACTTCGCTTTTGGGTGTATCTGAGTCGCGCATTGGGGGTTTCGTTTCGTTTCGCTTTCCTCTTCGGTTCTGAGAGCAAGAACACAGCGGCGGGTGAAAAGGTGCGCAAAGCTGCACCGGATTTCCGGCTCACGGGTACGATGTAGCGATGCCTGCCATTGGTCCATTGGAAATTGGAGTTGTGCTGCTGATCGTGCTTTTGATCGTCGGCCCGAAGAAGCTTCCCGGCCTCGGCCGCAACCTTGGCACCGGGATGCGCGAGTTCAAGGATTCGGTCACCGGCCGTGGCGGCGACACCGACGCCGATGAAGAGCAGGCCAAGATCGATCCTGCAGCGGCCGAAAAGACGGCTGCGCCCGAGTCGAGCGCCGCGCCCGAGAAGCAGCCGCGCGGCGACGCTTAAGGCCCGCGATGCCGGCCGTCCGGCCGATCGGCCACGCAGATAGAATCAGCATCGTCGATCACCTCGATGAGCTGCGCTCGCGGCTGATCGTCACGATCGTCGTATTGCTAGGTTGCTTTGCCTTCTGTTACTGGCAGAACAACGCGATCCTGGAGATCGTCAACCAGCCTCTGGCAGACGCGCAACGGACCGGCGGCAAAGATTCGCTGCAGCAGAGCCAGCGCTTTGATCGCGCGCTTGACGCGATGCTCGAGCAGCTTGGCCCGGCGCTGAGCGACACGCGCAGCTCGCTCGACTCGCTCGCCGGCGAACCCGGCGTTAGCGATGCGACCAAGCTGGAGGCAGCGCGCGCCAGCGAGCAGCTCGCAAAGGCAGCGGCTGCGGCGGCGCTGGCGACGAAGGCGGTACCGACCGACCGTGGCCGCAGACCGCTCACGCTTGGCGTGGCGGAGCCTTTCGTGGCGACCTTCACCGTCGCCGCTTACGCCGCGCTGCTGCTGGCGCTGCCGTTCATTCTCTGGCAGATCTACGCCTTCATCTTGCCGGCCTTCGACCCCAAGGAACGGCGGCTAGTGATTCCGATGATGGCGCTGATTCCGGTGCTTTTTGCGGCCGGCGTCTTATTTGGCTATTACGGCGCGCTGCCGCGAGCGGTCGAGTTCCTCCAGAACTACAACAGCGGCGAATTCGACATTCAGATACAGGCGCGCGACTACTACCGCTTTGTCGTCCTTTTTCTTGCCTTAATGGGGCTCGTCTTCCAAATACCCGTAGGAGTTCTCGTCTTAACGCGCACCGGCGTCGTTGACGCGCGGACGCTCTGGAAGCGACAGGGCTACGTGATCCTCGGCATCGCGATTGTTGCCGCGATCGCTACGCCAACCCCCGACCCGGTGACGATGCTGGTGACGATGTTGCCGTTGATCCTGCTTTACGAGCTGAGTATCGGCCTTGCCTACATCTTCAGGCCGCGCGGCGGCACGATCACCAGCCGCTGGGAGGAGTGGTGGGACGAGGACGATGAGCAGGAGCTGCTGGCCGCCGATCGCGCCGACGACGAGGGTGCTGACGCCGAGCACGACCGGACCCCCGTATCCTGAAGCAATGCTGTTTGATCTGCGTGGAAAAGGTCGGCGTCGGGCCGTCAAGTTCATATATGGCGGTCTTGCCCTGCTACTGGGCGGCGGCCTCGTCGCCTTCGGCATCGGTGGAGCAACCTCAGGCGGCCTCGTTGACGCCTTCACCGGTTCGGGTGGCGGCGCGGACAGCAGCATCTACAGCGATCAGGTGAAGACGCTGACGAAGAAGGTAACCGCCGACCCCAAGGACGAGGCAGCGTGGGCGGAGCTGACGAAGGCTCAGGTTCAGCAGGCGTCAATCATCGGCTACGACCAGAACACGCAGAGCTACAACGCCGCCGGCAAGGCTGAGCTGGCAAAGGGCGCCGCGAGCTGGCAGAAGTACTTGGCGCTGGAACCAAAGAAGCCCGATGATCGCGTCGCCTCGCTGATGGTCAACGCTTACGGCCCCGGTGGGCTGAACGAGCCGGTCAAGGCGGCGGCCGCGCTGAAGGTCGTGATCGAGGGCCGCGGCGCGAGCGCCGCGCTCTACTCCCAGCTCGCCGTGCTCGCCTACCTTGCCGGCGACAAGCGCGAGAGCAAGATCGCCGAGCAGCGCGCGCTTGAGCTAACGCCGGCCGACAAGCGTAAGCTCGTCGCCGCTCAGCTGGCAACGCAGCGCACGCAGATTGACAGCGCAAAGGCCCAGGCCGCCCAGCAGCAGTCGCAGGGCGCGCCGGGGCTTGGCGGCTAGCGGCTAAACTTCGCGGCCGAGCAAGCCCCTGTAGCTCAACTGGCAGAGCAGCGGACTCTTAATCCGAAGGTTCCAGGTTCGATTCCTGGCGGGGGCATAGGTCTTTGCCCAGCGGTATGGCAGAATCAGCGCGATGCTTGCCTCCCTTAACGGTCAGATAATCGAAACCGAAGAAGCGCTGGTGCCCGCCAACGACGTTGGTCTGGTGCGCGGCGACGGCGTCTTCGAAGTGATTCGCGTTTACAGCGGCGTCCCATTCGCGCTTGACGAGCACTTCGAGCGGATGGAGCGCTCGGCGACGAAGCTGATGATCGAGTTTGACCGCGCGGCGATCGAAGCTGAAACGGCTGCGCTGCTTGAGGCCGCTCCCGGCCACGACGGTTGCCTGCGGCTCGTCTCGACCGGCGCCGGAACGCGGCTCGGTTTTATTGAGGCGCTGCCGCCGATTCCGCCTTCGATCACGCTGGTAACGCTTCCTTACGCATCGACGATTCTGCTCGACGGAATCAAGTCGCTCTCCTACGCCGCCAACATGCTGGCCACACGGATTGCCGCCAGCCGCGGCGCCAGCGAGGCGCTGCTCGTGACCGAAGACGGGACGGTGCTCGAAGGGCCGCGCCAAAGCTTTGTCGCCTCGCTCGACGGTGAGCGGCTGATCACGCCGCCGCTTAGCGACCGCGTGCTCGATTCGATCACCCGCGGCGTGCTGCTGAAGACAGGGCTCGTTGAGGAAGAGTCGATCGCGGTTGATCAGATTCCGCAGATAAAGGAGGCCTTCCTCGCCTCGACGCTGCGCGAAGTTCACCCCGTCTCAGCGATCGATGATCATCAGATCGAAGCGCCCGGCCCACTCTCAGCGGCCATTGACAAGGTGCTGCGGGCGACGATCGCCGAGGCGGTCGGCCAGCCGGCGTGAAGCTCGTAACGGTAATCGGCAACCGCCCGCAGTTCATCAAGGCCGCCGCAGTCTCTGGCCCGCTGCGCGCCGCCCACGAAGAGCTGCTCGTTCACACCGGCCAGCACTACGACGATGAGCTTTCAACGATCTTCATCGACGAGCTGGCAGTACCGCGCCCGGAAGTTGAGCTTGAGATCTCAGGCGGAGGCAACAGCGAGCAGACGGCGCAGATGATCGCTGCGCTGGCGCCGCTGCTGGCCGAGCAGCGGCCGGATGCGGTGCTCGTTTACGGCGACACAAACTCAACGCTGGCCGGCGCGCTTACGGCCGCGCAGGCGAACATCGCCGTCGTCCACGTTGAGGCCGGAATGCGCTCCTTCGACCGCACGATGCCCGAGGAGCTGAACCGAGTCTTGACCGACCACTGCTCGCGGCTGCTGCTCTGCCCCTCGCAGGTGGCGCTGGCCAACCTCCAGAACGAAGGGCTTGGAGCGCGCGCGCTGCTGGTTGGTGACGTAATGGCTGACGTCGCCGAGCTGATGCGGCCGCGCGCCGCGGCCAACGCGGCGGCGCTCGAGGCGGCCGGGGTTGAGGCCGGCGATTACCTGTTGGCAACGGCACACCGCGCGGCCAACGTTGACGATCCCGCCAGGCTCGCGCTGCTGACCGAACTGCTGCTCGCCGTTCCCGGCCCGGTAGTGCTGCCGCTCCATCCGCGCACGCGGGCGCGGCTTGAGGCGGCGTCACTTTTGACGGCGCTAGAAGATGGCGGCGTGCGGATCTTGCCGCCGCTCGGCTACCTTGACTTCACGGCGCTGCTGCTTGGCGCGCGCGCCGTCCTAACCGATTCAGGCGGGGTTCAGAAAGAGGCCTACCTGGCCGGCGTTCAGTGCGTGACGATGCGTGACACGACGGAGTGGACCGAGACCGTCCACTCCGGCTGGAACTCGCTCGTTGATCTTGACGGTGCGGCGGCGATCGCGGCGCTTGAGCTGGCGCCCAGCGGCGAGCGCCCCGACTGTTACGGCGACGGCCACGCGGCCGACGCAGTTGTCGCGGCGATCAGCTCGCTGTCGGCTTAGTGCTCGGTCGCCCGATCCGTTCAACGGTTACACCGGCAGCGGCGAAGGCGGCTGCGTCGAGGATGCCGCGCCCGTCGAGCACGACGCTCGCGCCTGGTAGGTCTGCGGCGGTCAGCTGCGCATACTCGGCGTGGTCGGCTTGGACGATTCCGGCGTCGATCGCTTCGCGATCCCAGGGCGTTAGTCCCAGTGCGGTTAGCTCCCCGTCGCTGTAGAGCGGGTCGCTGACGAGCGCAGTGGCGCCCAGCGTTTCGAGCGCCTCGGCTACGCCAAAGACGCCGCTGAAGGCCGCCTCCTTGACGCCGCCGCGGTAGGCGGCGCCCAGCACCAGCACGCGGGCGCCCTGAAGCCCTCCAAGTGCATTCTCCAGCCGCTTGGCCGCGTAGGCAGGCATCGCGTCGTTTACGGCCCTGGCTGCGGCTGGAAGCGCCGCGTCGGGGTCGCCTTCGAGGTAGAAGCGCGGATAGACCGGTATGCAGTGGCCGCCGACGGCAATGCCGGGGCTATGAACGTGGCTGAAGGGCTGACTGTTGGCCGCCTCAATCACGCGCGCAACGTCGATCCCTTCGCGGTCCGCAAAGCGCGCCAGCTCATTCGCAAAAGCGATGTTGATGTCGCGGTACGTCGTCTCGGCGAGCTTGACCATCTCGGCCGCCTCGGCAGAGCCGATCGGCCAAACATCGGCCTCGAGGAATGAGCCGTAAAGTTCGGCGCCGCGCGCCTCACCGGCATCGCTGAGGCCGCCGACAAGCTTTGGGTAGGCGGCAAGGTCGGCGAAGACGCGGCCGCTGTAAACGCGCTCGGGGCTGAAGACGGTGAAGAACTCCTGCTCTGCTTTGAGGCCGCTGATCGCTTCGAGCACCGGCGCGATCCGCCCGCGCGTCGTGCCGACCGGCAGCGTCGTCTCGACCGCGACCGTCGTTCCCGCCTGCAGGCCGGCGCCGATCGCTGCGATCGCAGCGTCGAGCGCGGTCCAGTCGGGCTGCGCCTGCGCGTCAACGGCCAGTGGCGGCACCGCGACCACTAGCTCCGCGCCCGCGGCCACGGCAGCTGTTGTGTCGAGCTGGGCGCGCAGCGCACCGCTCGCGATCACTTCGGCCAGCGACTCTTCCAGCTCGGCCTCGCCAGGGAACGGTGGCTGGCCGCGGTTGATCAGCTCAACGACCTCGGGGTTTATGTCGCAACCGACAACGCTGTGGCCACTGCGGGCGATCTTTACAGCCAATGGCAGCCCAATCTTGCCGAGCGCGACGACGACGACCTGCATCAGACGCCCGCGGCGTTCGGTGTGACCGTGACCCCGCTGGCGGCGCTCTCCAGCACCGCCTCAGCGCTGGCCAAAGTTTCGAGCCCTTCTGCCAGCGTCACTACCTGCGAGTCGGCCGAGCCGCCGAGCAGATCAAGGAAGCGGTCGAGCTGCACGCGCAGCGGCTCGCGTCGAGCAATCGCGTAGCGCGTAACGTCGCCCTCGCTGACGCCACGCAGCGACTGCGTCGTTCCCCACTCGCTGCCAACGGCGCCGTTCTCGTAGAAGGTCAGGTCGGCGGTCAGCGTGTCGGCGACCAGCATCCCACGCTCGCCAAGCACGCGCGTGCGGCGCACTTTCGTCGGTGAAAGCCAGTCGACCGTTGAGCTGAAGCTGACGCCGCTAGTCAGTGCGCCACTGATCAAAACGAGATCCTCGTGCGGGCGGCCCATGCGGTTCTGCGTCTGACCGGAGATCGAGGCAATCGGTGAGCCGCCGAGCCAGCGGACAAGGTCGAGGTCGTGGGTCGCGAGGTCTTTGACTACGCCGACGTCGCGGATTCGATCCGGGAACGGGCCGACGCGTTCGGTCGCGATCAGAAAGAGCTCGCCGAGCTGATCATCGTTAACGCGCTCCCGCAATTCGATCAGCGCCGGGTTGCAGCGCTCAACGTGGCCGACGGCGCCGCGAACGCCGGCCGCCTCGACGATTTCGATCAGCTCGCGCCCAGCGGTGGCGCTGGCGGCGATCGGCTTCTCGACCAGCACGTTGGCACCGGCGACGGTCACTTCGCGCACCGCAGCAACGTGCTCCTCGGTCGGAACGGCGACGATCGCAAAGTCGAGCGGCCCGGCGGCAAGCAGCTCAGCGACCGAGCTGAAAACCAGCGCTGGGTCGCTAACAGCGCCGTGGACGTCGCCGAGCGGGTCGACCGCACCGGCGAAGGCCACCTGCGGCGTGCTCTGCAGCAGCCTGGCGTGATGGCGACCGATCATCCCCAGCCCCAGAACAGCGCCGCGCATGGTCGGTTTGTTGTTGGCGTCACCCACGACGCCGTTAGGGTATCTGCCGTGGACGATCACCCTGCAAGCCAGCCGCTAGTCGCCGAATCGGCCTCTGTCGCCGACGGCGTTGTCTTTGGCGCCAATGTTGTAGTCCACGAGGGCGTTGTGATCGGCGCGGGCGTCGTGATTGAAGACAACGTTGTGCTCGGTAAGCTGCCGCTGCTGAGCGTCAGCTCGGCAACCAAGGGGGAGGCGCCGCGCGCGCTGAGGATCGGCGCCGGCGCGCGCATCTGCTCGGGCGCAATCATCTTTGCCGGTTCGACGATCGGCGCAGGCTCAATCATCGGCGACCAAGCCTACATCCGCGAGCGCGGCGTGATTGGCGAAGAGAGCGTGGTCGGCCGCGGCAGCGGCGTTGATCCCGACGTAGTGATCGGCGACCGAGTTTCGATTCAGAGTTCTGTTTACGTGACGGCCGGAACGGTGATCGAAGATGATGTCTTCATCGGCCCGGGAGCGATCACAACCAACGACCGCCTGTCGGGCCCGCTCGACGGGCAGCTCGATGGCCCGACGCTCTGCCGCGGCTGCCGCATCGGCGCCGGCGCTGTTCTGCTCCCAGGTGTGCGGATCGGTGAGAAGGCTTTGGTCGCCGCCGGCGCGCTAGTCAGCGCCGACGTTGCCGCCGGCGCGCTCGTCGTCGGCATCCCAGCGCGCGAACGCTAAGCGACCGGAGGGCCGTTCCCGCCGCGCCAGATGATCTGGTCGTGGCCAGGGCCGACACCGACGATGATGATCGGCACGCCGACGAACTCTTCGATGAAGTTGAGGTAGTTCGTCACCGCCTCGGGCAATTCAGCTTCACTACGCACCTTGCTGATCTCCTCACTCCAGCCGGGCAGCTCGGTGTACTTGGCGCCCACGTGGTGGAGCACCGACTGGTGGTAAGGGAAGCTCATGAACTCGGCCCCGTCACTCTCATCCTCGCCGACGTAGGCGGTGCAGAGCGGCAGCGTCTCAAAGCCACTTAGTACATCGAGCTTCGTGAGCGCCAGTGCCGTGAGGCCGTTGATCCGCGCCGCGTAGCGCAGCGCCACGAGATCGATCCAGCCGGTCCGCCGCGGCCTGCCGGTCGTCGTGCCAAATTCGCCGCCGGAGGTGCGAATCCGCTCGCCGACCTCATCTTCGAGTTCGGTCGGGAAAGGCCCTGAGCCAACTCGCGTCGCGTAGGCCTTGGCGATCCCCCAAACCTCGTCGATGTCCTTTGGCCCAACGCCGGCGCCGGTGCAGGCCGCGCCGGCAATTGGGTTCGACGAGGTGACGAACGGGTAGGTGCCGTGGTCGATGTCGAGC
>SYIT01000026.1 GCA_005798685.1 Actinomycetota bacterium
CACGAGCGTTGGTCGCTGCACGCGCTCAATCACGCCGGCCATCGTCATCGTCTTGCCGGTGCCGGTCGCCCCGAGCAGCGTCGTGTTGCGCTCGCCGGCCTCGATCGCGGCCGAGATCGCCTCAATCGCCGCCGGCTGGTCTGCGGCCGGCGTGAATGCGCTATCGAGGCGGAACGGGGGCATCACTGCAAGGGTATCTTCAGGCTAAGGAGCCGGCCCGAGTTCTTTGTCGTAACGCTCGCGATACTGGATCTGCGCGTCGAGCACCTTCTCAACGTAAGCCCGCGTCTCAGGGAATGGGATCTCATCGGCTTTTAGCTGCGACCCGCCCCACTCGTCAGCATTACCCGGCCCGGCGTTGTAGGCCGCGAGGACTGCGTCAACGTCACCGTCGTATCGGTCGAGCAGCTCGCGTAGAAGGTAGGAGCCGTATGAGATGTTGATCTGCGGCGTAGCGAGGTCCTCGAGCGTGAACGCTGTGCCACCGGAACGGCGAGCGATGTCGCGAGCGGTCTCGGGCGTGATCTGCATTAGCCCCTCTGCCCCGGCCGGCGACGTTCGACCCGGACGAAAGTCCGACTCAGCGTAGATAACCGCGGCGATCAACGCTGGATCAAGGTTCTTCGCGCGCGCCTGCTGACGAATGATGTCGTCGTGTCGAAGCGGGTAGGCGATCTCCGTGACCGCTTTGTTAACCCCCTTCAGCGCATCTAGCCCGCTCACGGCTGCGACCAACAGCAGTGACACGACGACAATCGCAACAAGCGGCCAAAGCCGGCGCTTGGTTCCAGAACCACTCACGCGATGAGCCGTTCAAGAATCAACGCCAGCTCAGCCTCCAGTTCGGCGGTCGTTCCGTCATTAGTGACGACGTAAGTGGCTCGCTCTGCTTTCTCCTGCTGACTTAGCTGGCGGGCGTGGCGCTCATCGTCCGCCTCGTGGCCGCGGGCCGCCGCGCGCTGACGGCGCAACTCTTCACTGGCGATCACGGCGATCGTAGCGTCGTAGTTTTTCTCCATCCCGGCCTCGAACAGCAGCGGCGTCTCAACCACCGCTACTCGCGGCCGTGGATTGTGAGTCAGCGAATGCTCGCGAAACTCTTCAACCTCAGCCCCCACCAGTGGCCAGATCAAGGCCTCAAGCCAGGCGCGCTCGTCCGCGTCGGCGAACGCGAAACGAGCAATGGCAGCCCGGTCTACCGCGCCGCCGGGCGCGACCTCATCGCCCCAGCGATCGACCACCCGATCGACTACGCGCTGCTGCTCGTAAAGCGAGTGCACTACTGCGTCGGTTGAGAGCGTCAGAGCGCCGAGCCTGCGGAGCGCTTCGAGCGCCGTGCTCTTGCCTGACCCCATGCCCCCGGTCAGGCCTACGAACGGGACGGGGGCTGAGTTGGTCAGCGCAGCGCCGCCAGCGTCAGTCCTGCGGATCCGCAGGCGGTGCGTCGGCTTCGGCAGCAGCTTCAGCCACTTCCTCGACCTCGGCCACCAGTTCGGCCTCAGCGTCAGCTCCCTCGGCTTCAACTTCGTCGTCAGCCGGTGTTGCTGCGGCAAGCAACTCTTCGTCGACGATAGGCACTACGAGGTCGGCCGGCGCTTCGATAGCGGCGTCCTCTTCGGGGAATTCGAGGTTGCCTGTGTGGGCGGAGAGGATCTGGCCTTCGACGCGCTTGACCGAAAGCGAAAGGCGGCGACGCTCATCATCAACTTCGAGCACCTTGACCTTGATCTCGTCGCCGGGCTGAACAACCTCACGCGGGTTTTCAACGTGATGGGCGGCAAGCTCAGAAATGTGGACGAGCCCTTCGACACCGTCAAGGATTTCGACGAAAGCGCCGAAAGTAACGACCTTCGTGACTGTTCCTTCGAGGTCGTCGCCAACGTTGTAGGTATCGACCACGCGCTGCCACGGATCATCCTGAGTCTGCTTAAGGCCAAGAGAAATTCGCTGGCGGTCGCGGTCGATCTCGAGCACCTTGACCTGAACCGTCTGGCCGATCTCAAGCACCTCGTTGGGGTGGTTGACGTGCGACCACGAAATCTCCGAGATGTGGATCAGCCCGTCAATCCCGTTGAGATCAACGAAGGCGCCGAAGTCGACGATGTTCGAAATCTGGCCTTCGACGACGAGCCCCGGCTGGAGCTGGTCGAGAATCTCTTGGCGCTGACCCTTGCGTGCCTCTTCGAGCACAGCGCGGCGCGAGAGAACGACGTTGTTGCGCTGACGGTTGATCTCAATCACCTTGCAGATGATCTTCGTGTGCAGGAACTCGTCGAGCTTAGCCACACGGCGGATGTCAACCAGCGAGGCGGGCAGGAAGCCACGGATGCCAAGGTCGATGATCAGGCCGCCCTTGACGACCTCAATAACGGTGCCTTCGACTGCTTCGCCAGTCTCAGCGGCAGCCTCAATGCGGCGCCAGGCCTTCTCGAAGCGGGCGCGCTTCTTCGAGACGATCAGGCGACCTTCCTGATCCTCCTTCGTGAGAACCAGAACATCAATCTCTTCGCCAAGCTCAACCTCTTCGCCGGGATCGATGTTCTTGCGAATCGAAAGTTCGGCTGAGGGGATCACTCCCTCGCTTTTAAAGCCAACATCAACGAGAACCTCGTCTTTGTCGATCTGAACTACACGGCCGGAGACGACCTCACCTTCATTGAAGGTCGTGAAGGTTGCTGCGTAGTTGGGGACGATCTGGCCGTCGATCTCAAGCAGCATCCCGTCGCTTCCGGGAACAATCTGCGATTCAACGTCGATTTCAGTGGACTGGTCGGTAGATGTGGTTGTCATTGAAAGGCAAGGTTAGCGGTATTACTTCGCCTCCAGCCAGGTCCGTCCAGCACCGATATCGACTGCCAGCGGTGGCTGGCGCTCGCCCCAGGGCGCAATCATCCCGGCCTGAACTAGCTCAGAGAGGTCTTTCTGCTCCGCTTTCGGCCCTTCGAAGAGCAATTCGTCGTGAATCGTGAGGATCATCTCGGCCTTCAGCTCAGTCGCTGCGAGCGCGCCGGCAACCTCGATCATCGCCAGCTTCATCACGTCCGCCGCGGTGCCCTGAACGATCGTGTTCAGCGCCAGCCGCTCCCCCATCGCGCGCGTCTGGCCATTCGTCGAGCGCAGCTCAGGAATATTGCGGCGGCGGCCGAAGAGCGTCGTCACGAAGCCTTCGTCGGTCGCCTTCTCAACCGTTTGGTCCATGAAGCGGCGGATCTTGCCGAAGCGATTGAGATAGGCGTCAATGAACTCGCGCGCCTCGCCGCGCGAAATGTTCAGCCGATCTGCAAGGCCGTAATCACCGAGCCCATAGACGATGCCGTAGTTGATCATCTTCGCCTTCGAACGCATCCCCAAGTCGATCTCCTCGTCGGAGACGTCGAAGACCTCCCGCGCAGTTGCGGTGTGGACATCCTCGCCGGCGCTGAAGATGTCCATCAGCACCTGCTCCTCCGCGACGTGCGCTAGCAGGCGCAGCTCAACCTGCGAGTAGTCGGCCGAAAGCAGCGCCAGCTTCGGTGCCGCTTCAAAGCAGCCGCGGATCTCGCGGCCAAGCTCGGTTCGGACCGGAATGTTCTGCATGTTCGGGTTGATCGACGCGAGCCGGCCAGTTGCGGTTGCGGCCTGCACAAAGGTCGTGTGAATCCGGCTCTGCTCGTCAACCAGCGAGGGGAGCGCCTCGAGGTAGGTTTTAGAGAGCTGATTGAGCTCGCGCCAGCGCTCGATGACCGGAATGATCTCGTGCTCGTCGCGAATCGACTGGAGAACGCGAGCGTCGGTCGAGTAGCCGGTCTTGCCTTTGCGCTTCTTCGTAAGGCCGAGCTTTTCGAAAAGGATCGCGCTGAGCTGCTGCGGCGAGGCAACCACGAACTCCTCGCCGGCCAAATCCCAGATCTGTTGCTCGAGAGTGGTGATCTCGGTTCTGACGCGATCGGCGATCTCGGCCAGCGTGGCGGTATTGAGCCTCACCCCCGCGACCTCCATCGAGCGCAGCACGGGGATCAAGGGAAGTTCGATCTCGTCGAGCAGTTTCAGTTCTCCGCGCTCCTCCAGCATCACCCGCTGACGCGCGGCAAGCAGCGCCGTGAGCGCTGCTTCGCGGGCGATCGCATCGCCCAGTGGGACCGCGATCCCCGCTTCCTCGCAGAGCTCATCGAGCACGAAGCTGCGCCGCGACGGCTCGAGCAGGTAGGCCGCGAGCAGCGTGTCGTGAGCAATCACCTTTGGTACCGCGCCGAGCGCTTTGGAGTCGTGAACGATCACCGGGCGCTCGCCGAGCGCGGCAGCTAACTCGGCAGTGTCGGCGAGCTCGCCGACGGCGGCGCGCCCGTCGCAGTAAGCGCCAAAGCGCCACGCTTGCTCGCGCGCAAAGAGCTCGCCGTCCTCCATCTGCGGCGCGGCAACGGCCATTGCTAGCGGCGCTGCCTGGTCGCCCAGCTCAACCGCTTTGGCGAGCGTGCTCGCTTCAACGATGACGTTTACGACAGGCTCAGCCTCGGCTAGCGGAGTGGGCTGCTGATCGTCGGCGCTGTCGCCAGGACCGAGCTCAGATTCGATCCGCCGCAGCGGATCGCGCAGCTCGAACTCAATAAACACTTCTCGCAGCTTGGCGCGGCTCGGCTCGCTCGCCTCGGCCGCGATTGCCAGCGGGTCAACGTCGAGTGGCACGTCGCGCTGAATCGTTGCCAGCTCCTTGCTGAGCCGTGCGTCGCCGGCGAAGTTGGTCAGGTTCTCTTTGCGCTTGGCGCCGCTGATCTCGTCGACGCTGCTGAGAATTGATTCCAGCGAGCCAAACTGCTGCAGCAGCGTCGCAGCCGTTTTGTCACCGATCCCGGGAACACCAGGAATGTTGTCGGACGAGTCACCTTTGAGGCCGTAGAAATCGGGGATCAGCTCCGGCGCGATGCCGTAGCGCTCGATCACGCCCTCATAGTCGTAGAACTTAGTTTCGGTGATCCCCCTCGCCGTTGCCATAACCGTGACGTGGCCTTCGGGGTCGATCAGCTGGAACGAGTCGCGGTCGCCGGTGACGATCACTACCGGCACAGGGTCTGCCGCCGTACGAGCGATCTCAGCCAGAGAGGCGATCACGTCATCAGCTTCGAATCCTTCGACGTGAACGTTGTGCCAGCCGAAGGCCTCGACGATCGGCGCGAAGTGCGGCCACTGCTCGCGCAGCAGATCCGGCTTTGACGGCCGGTTGGCTTTGTAACGCGGGTCAAGCTCTTTGCGCCCCGAGGTGCCACGGTCCCAGCAGACGATTGTCGGGTTGTTGCCGTACTCGGTGAAGAGCTTCACGAGCATCGAGGCGAAGCCGAAGATCGCGTTGCTCGGCTGCCCTTTGGAGGTTGAGATCGTGTCGGGCAACGCGAAAAAAGCGCGGTAAGCAAGGCTGTTGCCGTCGATTAGATAGAGCGTCTTTGCCACGAGTGCTGACGCTACCGCAGCGGTCGGCACGCTGGTGGCCGCCCAACCTTCATACACTCACGCCCCGTGAGCTCAACGCCTTCAGCCCAGTACAGCCTGACGATCCGGATCGAGATCGAGGACACGCCAGGAATGCTCGGCCGCGTTGCCAGCGCGATCGGCGACGCCGGCGCAACAATCGGGGCAATCGACCTCGTTGAATCAGAGCACCACCTGATCCGCGACGTGACGATCAACACACCAGGCGACGAGCACTGGGGCGAGGTGACGGCGGCGATCGAATCGATCGATGGTGCGCGCGTGATCGACACCACAGACCGGACTTTCCAAATGCACGTCGGCGGCAAGATTGAGCAGCACAACCGCCACCCGCTGAAAACCCGTGATGACCTTTCAATGGCCTACACCCCGGGAGTGGCGCGAGTCTGCAGCGCTATCCACGAGGATCCTGAACGCGCCTTCCAATACACGATCAAGCGCAACACGGTTGCCGTAGTCAGCGACGGAACCGCGGTGCTTGGCCTCGGTGACATCGGTCCGCGAGCGGCGATGCCGGTGATGGAAGGCAAAGCGATGCTGTTCAAAGAGTTCGCCGGCGTCGACGCCTTCCCGATCTGCCTCGACACAAAGGACAGCGACGAGATAGTCGAGACAGTTCAACGAATCGCCCCCGGCTTCGGTGGAATCAACCTTGAAGATATCTCGGCGCCGCGCTGTTTTGAGATAGAGGAGCGGCTGAAAGCCTCGCTCGACATCCCCGTCTTCCACGACGATCAGCACGGCACCGCAGTCGTTGTGCTGGCAGCATTACTTAACGCCTGCCGTTTGACCGGCCGCGACCTGATGGACCTTCGAGTGCTCGTGATCGGGCTAGGCGCGGCCGGTGTCGCGGTGACGAAGATTCTGCTTGAGGCTGGCGTGCGCGAAATTATCGGCTGCGACTCGGATGGCGCCCTGAGCACCGAACGCCGCGACTACCTCGACGGATCAATGACGCCGATCAAGCGCTGGTACGCCGAGCAGACGAACCCGGAGAAGATCAGCGGCGGCCCGACCGAGGCGATCGTCGGAACCGACCTGATGATTGGGCTTTCCGGCGCAAAGGTGATTAACGCCGCGGCGCTGGCGACGATGCGGCCCGAAGGAATGGTCTTCGCGATGGCCAACCCAAACCCTGAGGTCTCGCCCGAAGAGGCCGCCCCGTATGCGCGAATCATCGCCACCGGCCGCTCCGACTACCCAAATCAGATCAACAACGTGCTCTGCTTCCCAGGCGTCTTCCGCGGCGCATTGGACGTCCGCGCCGAGCAGATCACCGAGCCGATGAAGATGGCCGCCGCGCGCGCGATCGCCCAGATCGTGACCGACGAGGAGCTGAGCGAGGATTACGTCATTCCCTCCTGCTTCAACCGCGACGTCGCGCCCGCAGTCGCCGACGCAGTCGCCGCCGAAGCCCGCGCCAGCGGCGCCGCACAGCCCGAGCGCAACACGATCGGTTTCGCCGCATCCGACGTTGAAGCGCTCCGAAGCCCATAAGAGCCGGTAAGCCGTACTCTTTTTCGAACCTTCGACAGGAGCGAAGCATGAAGATTGTAATTACCGGCGCCACAGGCTTGATCGGTCGGCGCATCGTTGAAGCGCTGAAGGCTCGCGGCGAAGAGATCACAGTGCTCTCACGCAGCCCGCAGCGCGCTGCCGCTGCGCTTAGCGTTGAGGCGGTCGGCTGGGACGCGCTGGCTGAACCGGCTCCAAGCGAAGCGCTTGAGGGCCGTGACGCGGTGATCCATCTCGCCGGTGAACCGGTTGCACAGCGCTGGAACGGAGCCTCAAAGAAAGCGATCTTGGGCAGCCGTGAGATTGGCACGCGCAACCTCGTTGCTGGAATCGCCGCGAGCGAGCCGCGACCGAGCGTGCTGATCTCATCATCGGCCGTCGGCTACTACGGAAAACACGGTGACGAGACGATCGACGAGCAGTGCCCACCAGGCAGCGACTTTCTGGCCAAAGTCTGTGTTGCCTGGGAGCGCGAAGCAGTCGCAGCCGAGCAGCTTGGTCTGCGCGTCGTCTTGATTCGCACCGGGATCGTCCTCGATGCCGGCGGCGGCGCGCTGAAAACGATGTTGCCGCCGTTTAAGGCCGGTGTCGGTGGCCCGATCGCCGGCGGCAAGCAATACATGCCTTGGATCCACGCCGACGACATTGTTGGCCTCTACCTCGCAGCGCTCGACAGCCCCAGCTGGAGTGGGCCGGTCAACGGCACGGCGCCCACGCCGGTCACTAACGCGACGTTTTCAAACGCGCTCGGCAAGGCGCTGCATCGCCCTGCGGTTCTCCCCGTTCCAGGATTCGTAATTCGCGCCCGCTTCGGCGAGATGGCAGAGCTCGTAACCGAAGGCCAGCGAGCCATTCCAGCAGCGGCTACAGCCAACGGCTACCAGTTCATCGAGCCCAAGCTCGGGCCGGCGCTTACCTCGGTGCTCGCCAACTGAGCGGCTTAGTCAGCGATTGCGGCCGTCAACTGCGGCGACGCGACCAGCTGGCCGCCGATGATGCGCGAGACGACGAAAGCGTTCAGCGTCGAATCGCCGCTGCCGGAGTAGCTGTAGCTGCCCAGCACCGAACTGCGATTGCCGCTGGCGCGCAGCTGGGCAAGAACGGCTGAGCGGTCGTTGCCGCTCTGCCCGGCGCGAGCGATCGCACCCAAGACGTCGGTCATCGCGGCGTAGCCGTAAAGCCCGGCGAGCCCGGGATCGCTTCCGAACTGGGCGCGGTAGCGCTTCGTGAAGGCGGCACCGGCCGCGCCGAGTCGCTCGGGGTTGGGGCCGGGTGTCGTGACGAGCGTTGCACGCTGAGCGCGCGCACTAAGGTTCTCGGTTAATGGTGCGCTATCCCCTGCCCTGCCGACGAAGAACTTCAGCATCGGCTCGGCGATGATCAGCCGGTTGAAGAGCTGCGCGGCGGCAACGCTGGGTGGGCCCGAATAGGCCAAGCAGTCGGCGCCGGAGCTGATGATCTGCTGCGCGACACCGCGCAGACCGCGCGGCGTGCTGGCAGCGGCGGCCGATGCGGCCGTATCGATCGATTCCGCCTTCAGGGCGGCGCTCATTGCCGCGCCAGCTCGCTTACCGTTAGCCGAATCGCTGAAGGCCACAAAACTCGACTCGCAGCCCTGCTCGGCTTGAAGTGAAGACTGGGCGACCATCTCCCTGAGATTGCTCGGCACAAGCCGAAAGAAGGTTTTTGTGGCGCTCGGGTAGAAACGCCGTGGCTCGTCAAGACCGGCCTGGACGCTGCTGGTGAAGCCGCCATAACCAGCGAGCGGCGAGATCTGCGCGAGCCCACCCTGATTTATGAGCGGAAGCGAGACGGCGGTTGTCGCCGAGTCGTAATCGCCGATGTAGGCGATCGATGTAGGCGCGAGCACTGCGGCCCGGGCGTTCGATGCCACTTGAGCCTCGGAGGGCAGACGCATCATGCTCTGAACGGAGTTGAGCACCGTAAGTGAGACCGTGAATGGGCCAACCAGCCCGTCAGCCTCGGCTAAAGCCAAGCGCTCGCCGTTGACCATCGCCTGACCCGCGGCTTCAAGGTCGCCGCTGAGTGGCGCGCTCGTGACAACCGTCAGTCGGTCTCCTTCGACGACGACGCCCGGCCGGGCGCTACTGCAGCCGGCGAGCACCGCCGCGAAAACTGCGGCGGCCGCCAGAGAAAGGAGGAGCCGCCGTTGGGAGGAATTTGTCACGCGGCGCAGATTCTAGGTCGCGGTGCAGCCGATAGCCGCGAGTAGAGCCTCAGTCGCGTTTGCCTGGACCGACGGAACCGACTGAACGGCCAAGAAGCCTCGTGCCCGCGGCCAGAACAATGATTACCAGCGCGAGCATGATGCCATCGAATGAACTGACCCCAAGTGAAGTCAGGACGATCCACAGCGAGAGTGCGAAGGTGGTTGCGAGGACGATTACCATCGAGCAAAAAGTTTAGCGAAGCGCCTGCGCGAATTGCTCTACGAGCGCCTTGCAAGCAGCTGACGGCTGATCGGCCTCTGCCGCCTCGCGCACCAAACGACTGCCGATGATCACGCCGTCGGCGCCAGCACCAGCGGCTGCACTTGCCTGCTCCGGCGTTGAAATGCCAAAGCCAAGGGCCACCGGGGCGCTTGTGTGCGAGCGAACGCGCCCGATCACCTCGCCGTAGTCGCTGTCATCGCCGCGCTCGCCGGTTGTTCCAGCAACGGCAACGGTGTAGAGGAATCCCTGCGTCGCAGCCCCGATCGCTGCCAGTCGCTGGTCGGTGCTCGTCGGCGCGGCGAGCCCAACGAAGGCGACGCCTGCCGCGGCGCAGCTCGTGGACGTCGCCGGAGCCTCCTCCAGCGGCAGATCAGGGACGATCAGGCCGCTCACACCAGCGTCGGCGAGCTCGTCAACGAAGCGATCCGTTCCACGCGCCAGAATCGCGTTCGAATAGCACATCAGAATGATCGGCAGGCACGATGAAAGCTCGCGCGCAACGCCGAGCACGAGATCAAGCGTCGCCCCGGCTGCCAGCGCCGCGCTGCCCGCGCTTTGAATCACCGGGCCGTCGGCAAGCGGATCGGACAACGGCACGCCCAGCTCGATCAGGTCAGCACCACCGTCGACGTAAGCGTTGCCGATTCCCAGAGAGGTCTTTATGTCAGGAAAGCCGCCCATCAGATAGGGCATCAGCGCCGCGCGACCGTGACGGTCGCTGAAGGCGGCAGCTATTCGCTCGGCTCCGCTCATCAGCGTCCGAGCAACTTCAAGACTTCGGCGAGGTCTTTGTCGCCGCGGCCCGAGAGACAGATGAGGTCGAGGTCGGAGTTGCTCGGGACGTGCAGTGCGTAGTGGATTGCGTGAGCCGGCTCTAGCGCCGGGATGATTCCCTCCAGCTGCGCAGTGCGCTCAAAGGCCGCCAGTGCTTCGTCGTCGGTAACAGCGACATAGGTTGCGCGGCCACTGTCGCGCAGCCAGGCGTGTTCGGGGCCCGAGCCTGGGTAATCAAGCCCAGCTGAGATTGAGTGGGCCTCGGCGATCTGACCCTCGTCGTCTTGCAGTAGAGCGCTAAGCGAACCGTGAAGAACTCCCGGCCGCCCGCCAGCCGTTAACGGGGCGCCGTGGCGACCGCTCTCGATCCCCTCTCCAGCCGCCTCAACGCCGATCAGCTCAACATCCTCGTCGCCGACGAAAACGGTGAAAGCACCGATCGCGTTGGAACCGCCGCCGACACACGCGATCACTCGTTGCGGCAGCCGCCCTTCGCGCTCGAGAATCTGCGCGCGTGCTTCGTCGCCGATACAGCGCTGGAGATCGCGAACAATCGCCGGGTAGGGCGCCGGCCCGACCGCCGAACCGATGATGTAGTGGCTATCGGCAACGTTCGTTACCCAGTCGCGAATCGCCTCTGAGACGGCTTCCTTCAAAGTCCTCGCGCCGGCCTCAACCGCGACTACTGTCGCGCCAAGGAGCTCCATCCGTTGAACGTTTGGCGCCTGGCGACGAATGTCCTCGACCCCCATGTAGACGACACACTCCAAATCGAGCAGCGCGCAGGCGGTAGCCGAGGCGACGCCGTGCTGGCCGGCGCCCGTTTCAGCGATGATCCGTGGCTTGCCCATCCGCACCGCGAGCAGTGCCTGACCGAGCGCATTATGGATCGTGTGCGCGCCGGTGTGGATCAGATCTTCCCGCTTGAGGTAGATCGTGCGGCCGGCCGCGGCACTGAGCCGTTCGGCGAGATAGAGCGGCGTTGGCCGCCCCGCGTAGTCGCGAAGAAGACGGCCGAGCTCGGCCTGAAAATCATCGTCGACACGCGCGCTGAGCCAAGCCGCTTCGAGCTCGGCGAGCGCCGGCATCAAAGTCTCGGGGACGTACTGACCACCGTAAGGCCCGAAACGATGATCAAGTTTGGGCTCGCTCATGCCGGCAGCTCCCGACTGACGGCCGGCGCGGTTGATCCGACGGCATCGACGAAGGCCAACATCTTGGCGGCATCCTTGACTCCGGGCGACGCTTCCGTGCCGCTGGCCGTATCGACCGCGAACGGGCGGACGACGCCGATCGCTTCAGCGACGTTGCCTGCATCGAGCCCGCCACTAAGGATTAGAGGGATCTTTGATCGGCGACCGGCTGCCAGCGACCAATCCCAGCTTTCACCGGTGCCGCCGCGCAGCTCGGCGTGGCCGGTGTCGAGCAGGTGGTAGTCGACGTGGTGGAAGCGCTCAAGATCGTTGAGCTGCTCGCCGGAAACAACCTGCATCGCCTTGATCACCTTTGCACCCGTGCGGCGGCGCAGCTCCTCGCAAAACGACGGCCCCTCGTCTCCGTGAAGCTGAACCATCGTGAAGCCAAGCGCGTCAACCTGACCGGCAACCTCATCAAGAGTCGGGTTCACGTAGACGCCGCAGACTTCAACCTCGCGATGCAGCCGTCCAACGATCGAGCGCGCGTCGGACTGCTCACAGCGCCGACCGGAGCCGTCCCACATGATGCAGCCAACGGCCCAGGCGCCCAGCTCGACTGCCAGCTCGGCGTCGGCGAGGTTGGTGATGCCGCAGATCTTGATGCGCGGGGCGCTGCTCACGCCTCCATAATGGCAGCCTTACGACGACTGGCTGAAACTAAGGCGCCGTTACGCTCTGCTGCGGCCGTCGACCCAGCGTCGCGGTTACGGTTTTCGTCTCCTTGCCACCTCGCAGCAGCTGAATCTCGATCTGATCGCCGACCTTCTTCGAGCCGACGTAGGTTGAGAGCGCAAGCGACGTCAGCATCGGCCGACCGTCGATCTTCTCAATGATGTCGCCGCCAATCTTCAGCGACTGGCCTTCGAGCTTCGCCGGAACCGTTCCGCCCTTGATCCCAGCCTTGGCGGCGGGGCTCCCGGGTTTGACGGTCTCAACCAGAACACCCTTGTTGACCGGCAGGTTTAGCGCCCCTAGGTCGGGAGTAATCGAGAGTGATGTAATCCCCAGATAGCCGGTATCGACCGTCCCCTTGCGCAGCCCTGGGAGCAGCTTACGAGCAATATCAATCGGCACGGCAAAACCAATGCCAACGTTGCCGTTGCCGCCACCGCCGGTTGCGATCTGCGAGTTGATTCCAATCACTTCACCGGCGCTATCGATCAGCGGCCCACCGGAGTTACCGGGGTTGATC
>SYIT01000003.1 GCA_005798685.1 Actinomycetota bacterium
ATCGTCACGACTGGAGGCCTCTCGACGAGGTCGGACTCCTCGTCGGCGAAGGTCAACTCCTCGGCCTCCTCGTCGGCGGTAGTGACGATCTCGACCTCTTTCCCGAGCGCTTCGGCGAGAATCACGATCGCCTCATCGGAGAGCGTTTGCGTGAGCGTCGCCATCTCGCCCATCATCATCAGCTGCTTGATTAGGTCGGGAACCGGAACGCCGAGATATTCGGAGACGTCTTTAACCGTGGCGCCGCTGTTTATGCGCACCGCGTCGGTAGCACTCTGCGCGCTGGTGTCGAGCGGCGCCAGTGGCGTATCGTCGAACTTGCGGCGGCCACGGCGGCGCGGGCGGCGCTGCGGGAAACCGCCTGAAGGCGGGCCGCCGCCCTGGCGACGGTTGGCCTGGGAGTCGATTACTACGCGGCGCTTGCCGACTGCCTCGTCCGGCGCGGCCGGTTTGCGCGGCGTCCGCTTTGGCTTATCAGGCTGGGCAATAATCTTCGGGCCGACGCTCGCGGCGGCGGCAATCTCGTCGACTGCTGAGGCGGGCTCCGTATCAGCCGGCGCCTGCGCGACCTGCTCCTCTGCTGGCGGTGCCGGTGCCGAGATTGGCTTGGCTGGCCCCGAGGGCGGCTGCTCAGCAGGCGCCTTCGCCTTAGGTGCGCCCTTTGGCTTCGGCGCGGGTGGCAGTGCTGGCTCGCGCTTGCCGCCGGCCGACGGTGGCTTTATCGGCGTGACGACATCCGGTTCAAAGACGCGGTTGCCGCCGGTGTCGACGCCCTCATCTGGATCAAAGCTTCGCTGCTCGGCCGGCATTGGCGGCGCGGCGACGGGTGCTTTAGCTGCCGCCCCCGGCGCTTGCTTCTGACGCAGCGCCGCGGGAGTCCTTCGCTTCGTCGGCGCTTTCGCTTTGCGTTCGCCTGAGCTATCCCCAGCCGACCCCAAAATCCGTAGTGCCTCGTCCTCATCGACACTCGAAGCGGCAGCCGTCACCTCCAGACCGGCAGCGCGGAGAGCCTCCAACAGCTCACGGCTGGAGAGGTTTTGCGCCTTAGCGATCTCGTGGACGCGCTTATTTGCCACTTGCCTCTTCTTCCAGCTGAGCCTTGGCCGCTGCGTCTTCAGCCTCTTCGGCCTCAGCGAGCTTCTCACTCGACTCTTCCTCAGCGGCCTTGTCCTCAGATTCGATCTTCGCTTCCTCAGCCTGCTCGGCAGCCTCTTCGGCCTCGCCGGCGGCGTCGAGCACCGCGCCGTCCTCGCTGGCTTCCGCGCCGGCCTGCACTTCGGCTGCGGCCTGAGCAGCCTCTGCGGCTGCAGCGGCCGCGGCGATCGCCTGCGCCTCGGCAACGACAGCTTCGACCTCACCTACGCGATCGGCCAGCTCGGCGGCCGGAACCTCGGGATCGGCGAAGCGCGCGACCTCTTCCTCGCTGAGCTCGGCAGCGAAGGCGATCGAGTTACCGCTGAAGCGGCCCAGCGCAATGTGGGCGGGGAGGCCGCAGGAGGTCGTTCCTGGCAGCGCGGCGTTCGGGCAACGACGGCCGTTCGTGAGAACTGCGACGCAGCGCCCGCCGACCTCTTCGTCGGGCGACGTTGAGCCGTCAGGAGCTTCCGTAGCGAACTCTGATTCGGAACGGATATCGATCCGCCAGCCGGTTAGACGGGCAGCGAGGCGTGCGTTCTGCCCCTCACGCCCGATCGCAAGCGCAAGCTGGTCGTCCGGGACGATTACCGTTGCCTGGCGCGCCTCGTCATCGACTACTACTTCGCGGACGCGAGCTGGCGAAAGCGCCTTGGCGACGAAGCGAGCGGGCTCTTCGTTGTAAGGAATGATGTCGATCTTCTCGCCGCGCAGCTCGGAGACGACCATCCGCACGCGTGAACCACGCGGGCCAACGCAGGCGCCGACCGGGTCGACGCCGTCGGCGTAGGAGACGACCGCGATCTTCGAGCGGTAGCCCGGCTCACGGGCGACGTTGGCGATCTCAACAAGTCGATCGGCCATCTCGGGAACTTCGAGTTCGAACAGGGCCTTGATCAGCTCCGGGTCGCGGCGGCTAAGAATAATCGAGGGGCCCTTCGTGTCAGCCGAAACTTCTTTGATCACGGCCTTGACGCGCTGGCCATGGTCGTAGCGCTCGCCGTCAACCTGTTCTGAGCGGGGTAGCAGGGCCTCGATCCGGCCTCCGACGCCGAGCTGCACCAGTGTGTAGCGCGAATCGGACTGCTGGACAATGCCGTTGACGAGCTCGCCGACGCGGTCTTGATACTCGTCGAACATCATGTCGCGCTCGGCTTCACGGACGCGCTGGAGGATTACCTGCTTTGCCGTCTGCGCAGCGATCCGGCCGAAGTCGTCCGGGGTTACGTCGGCCTCTTCGATCTGATCGCGGTAGATCACAAACTTCTCAGGATCAATCACCGGTTCGGCCGGTTCGACGTACTCGCCGGTCTCAGGGTCAAGGTAGGTCTCCTCGTCGATCGCCTCCACGATCAGCTGCGCTTCGAGCCGTTCAGGAATCTTCAGCTCAATCACGCGGTAGTCGCCGGTCTCAGGGTCGAGCTGGACGCGCGCATAGTCAACCGATGTTGGCTGCTTCATGTAAGCGGAAAGGAGCGCGTCCTCGAGCGCGGCGATTAGCCGCTCGGGGCTAATGCCCTTCTCGTTAGCGAGCACTGTCATTGCTTCGATGATCTCGGTCGACATTTTGCTACTCCTCGATCAGGTTGGATCGTTTAATCGCCCTATAGGGAATCACGATTAGCGCATCGCCGGCCGAGATCGTTACCTCTTCCGGCGATGCCCCGACAAGTTCGCCGGTGAAGTTGCTCCGGCCTTGCAGCGGCTCGGCGGTGCGCACCTTGGCGCGGCGCCCGAGGAAGCGCTGATAATGCTCGGGGCGCGTTAGCGGCCGCTCGCGACCCGGCGAGGAAACCTCGAGACCGACCGTCTCGCGCACCAGCTCAAGGTCGTTGGTCACCGCTGCGCAGAGGTCAAGCGTGACGCCGTCCGGATGATCGATCACGACCCGTACCGTGCCGCTGCCAGCGCCCTCAACGGCAAGGACCTCGAGTGCGGGCTGAGTTTCAGCCAGCTTGGCTTCGATTACGGCATGGATTTGAGTCGTATTCATCGCTATGTGGGGATAAAAAAAGTGGGCTAGCGCCCACTTTCGTTGCTGCTGTGGCCGGTGCTACCGACCTTCGAAAGCTCGCTCTGAACGATAGCACCGACGAGCTTTCCCCGTTGATGCTCAGCGCCCAGTGCTAGCTCAGGAAGCCAGGCGCCGAGCCGCGTCACGGTAAGCGCGGTAGTCGTCGCGCTCGGGCCTCAGGCAGGCGGCCAGCGCCAGCGGGCGACGAGCGTCATCGTGGGCGCCGAGCAGCTGCAGGCAGCGACCGAGGCAGAAGAGTGCGTAGTCGTTGGTCGGAGCGCCGTCAACGACGGCCTGGAACTCAGCTGCAGCCTCGCGGTAGCGGTGAGCGCCGAAGAACGCGCGGCCGAGCGCCTCGCGGACCATCGCAGCCTCCGGCTCGACTTCGCGCGCGCGCATCAATGCGATGACTGCGGCGTGGTGGTTGCCGCTTTCGAGCAGCGCCAGCCCGCTGCGATACGACTCGTAGGCGGACGGATCACTCATCGCTCGACTGCGAAATTACGCCACTCGCTCGCTGGCCGGCGAGTCGGTCGACCGCGTTAAGAATCTCGTTTGCGACCACCAGCTTGTCGGCCTTTGGAACGTGGAGGTCGCCGTCCTTCGAAACGATCGTAACCTCGTTCGAGCTGCTCTCAAAGCCCGTCCCGCTGGCGGAGACGTCGTTGACGATCAGCAGGTCAAGCCCTTTGGCGGCAAGTTTCGTTCGCCCGAGTTCTACGGCGTCGGGTCCGTGTTCTGCAGCAAAGCCGACGAGCATCTGCGCCTCACTTCTGCACTCGCTCAGCTGCGCGAGCACATCGGTCGTCGGCTTCAGGGTTAGCTCCAGATCTGGCCGCCCATCCTTCTTCAGCTTCCCCGGCGCGGGATTGGGGGGCGTGAAGTCAGCGACGGCTGCGGCCATTAGCAGTAGATCGCAGCCGGCGAACTGCTCCGCTGCGGCCCGCTCCAGATCGGCCGCACTCTCGACGTCGATGTAGGAGATTTGCGCGTGCCGTGGCAGATCGACGTTCGCAGCAATCACCGTGACTACGGCGCCGCGCGCAGCGGCGGCCTCAGCCAGCGCGAAGCCCATCCGCCCTGACGAGCGGTTGCCGACGAAGCGAACCGCGTCGATCGCTTCGCGGGTGCCTCCCGCCGTCACGAGCACGCGGCGGCCATCCCAAGGGCGCTCCCCGGATGGCACAATCTGCTCAATCGCCGCCAAGATTGTTGCCGGCTGAGCGAGGCGGCCGCTTCCCCATTCGTTACGGCTGGCCAGCGAACCGACCTCAGGGTCGATGATCGTTATCGAGCGGCCGCGCAGCAGCTCAGTGTTTGCCATTGTTGCTGGGCTCTCCCACATCTGGTGGTTCATCGCGGGAGCGACGATCAACGGGCACGATGCGGCGAGTGCTGCGCTCGTCAGCAGATTGTCAGCTAGCCCGTGGGCCAGCTTGGCGATCGTGTTGGCGCTGGCCGGCGCGATTACGAAGCAGTCGGCGTTTCGCACCAGTTCAAGGTGGCTGATCGGATCGTGCTCGGGCGTTGGCTGGTCGGGGAAGGCGCCGCGGGCGGGGTCGCGCTCCCACTCGCTGGTGAGCACCGGCGCGCCGGTGATCGCGGCGAACGAGGCGGCGCCTACGAAGCGCTGAGAGTTGTCGGTTTGGATCACGCGCAGCGAGTGACCACCGGCGACCGCCAGACGGATTAGGTCGAGCGCCTTGTAGGCGGCGACCCCTCCGGTGACGCCGAGAAGAATTCGGGCCATCTCTGCCTCCTAGCTCTACTAGAGCTACTCGGGGTAGCGGTAAATGAGCTTACCGTCGGCTACCTCTTCGAGTGCGATTGTGAGGTAGTTGGCGGAGTGGCTGGCAACCATTGGCGGCGGAAACTCGTCAAAAGTTCCTTCACCGAGGTTGTTGTAATAACTGTTGATTTGGCGCGCGCGCTTGGCGGCGACGATAACGGTGGCGTAATTAGAATCCACCTGTTCGAGCAGAGCATCAATCCGGGGGGCGATCATGATGTCTAGTCTATCGCCCCGCGCAGCTGACCTTGTACGAGCCGCTCCAATGCGTCAACGGCGTCACCGAGCCGGTCGTTGACGATCACCTCGCTGAACTCGTCCTGCGCGCGAAGCTCATCGCCAGCGACGGCGAGTCGCTCGTCGATTGTCTGCGCAGAGTCGGTGCCTCGGCCAACGAGCCGCTCGCGCAGCGTCTCAAACGACGGCGGCGCGATAAAGACCTGCAGCGCGGCAGGCATCGATTCGCGGATCTGCCTCGCGCCTTGAAGCTCAATCTCGAGCACAATCACATCCTCCTCCCCTGGGCTCTCCTCGAGCTCGCTGCGCAGCGTGCCGTACTGCTGGCCGGCGTAGCGGGCGTGCTCCGCAAAGGCGCCTTGGGCGATCAGAAGATCGAACTGCTCGGCGCCGAGAAAGTGGTAGTCAATCCCATCCTGCTCGCCCGGCCGTGGGGCACGCGTCGTTGCCGAAATGCTCAGGCGCACGCTGGGCATTCGTTCGCGCAGCAAGCGAATAACCGTCCCTTTTCCGACCCCCGAGGGCCCGGTTATCACGATTACGTGCGCCATCAGCGCAGGCTAAGTGATCGCCCGGCGCGACTAGCGAGTGCGACTGCGCAACAGCTGAACGAGTTCGGCGCGCTGGCGATCAGAGAGGCCACCGACGGTCTTGCTCGGTGAGATCCGAACCTGCTGAAGAATCTTGTTGGCCTTGACTCGGCCAAACTTCGGCACGGCCAAGAGCAGGTCGAAAACCTTGGCCGTCTCGAGGTACTCGGGTGGTGATTCGAGTAGCCGATCGATCGTCGCCTTGCCGGCGCGCAGGTCGCGCTTGAGCTTCGCGCGCTGGCTGCGGATCTGATTCGCACGCTCCAGTGCTTCCATCCGTTGGAGCTTCGAACGCTCCGGTGCCTCGGCCGCCGCAAGAGAAATTTTGTCAGTTACCGAAGCCACGGCGGCGAGCATACACAACTCTGATCGCCACGCGACGCGTGAGCGAAAAATTCGACTGGACGTCGACTTAAGGTCGAGTGTTTTCGGTTTAGTCACCGGCGTCGTACTCGCTCGCCGCTCAATCTGAAGCGCCTAGGTCAGCGCGGCGCCAATCCTGCCCGCCGCCGCTGGGTCGCGAAAGCTTTCGGTGCCAACAGCGATTGCAAGCGCACCCGCATCGAGGAACTGGCGTCCGTTGGCGGCGGTCGCGATGCCGCCCATCGCAACTATTGGAAGATCGATAGCTTGCGCGACTGCAACCGTTTGAGCGAGCGCGACGGCGCGAATAGCGGGGCCAGACTGCCCGCCGGTGCCGCCACCGAGCCAAGCCTCGCCTGGGCGCGCCGGGTCGGCGGCGAAGGCTCTCAGCGTGTTGATCAGGGAAACGGCGTCGGCGCCAGCGGCTTCAGCGGCGGCGGCCACGAGCGCAACATTCGCGCTGTTGGGAGTCAGCTTGACGATCAGCGGCTTCGTCGTTTTTTCGCGCACCGCGGCGAGCAGTGTGCTCAGCTCAGCCGGGTCGGAGCCAATGTCCAACCCGGTCTTCACGTTCGGGCAGGAAACGTTCAGTTCAATTGCGGCGATCTCGCCGCGATCCTCAAGCGCTTCGAAAAGCACGCCGACTTCGTCGGCGTTGGAGCCCATCACATTTGTGATCAGCGGCACCGGCAACGTCGCAAGCTGCGGCAGCTCCTCTCTGAGATACTCAGCCAGCCCGCGGTTTGGCAGACCGATCGAGTTGATCAAACCGGCCGCGGTTTCAAAAAGTCTTGGCGGAGGATTTCCCCTCCGCGGCTCGATCGTGATCGTCTTCGAAACGAAGGCCGAGAACGGGAACTGCTCGTCGACAGCGGCTCCAAACACACGTCTGGCAGCAATCACGTCAAAGGTTCCCGACCCGTTGATCACGGGGTGGGCTAGTTCGATTCCGCAGAGATTGACGGTCACTTCGCCCCCCCGACTGCGAGCCAGTCTGGAGCCAGTTCGTCGGCGCTGATGACCGGTCCGTCAACACAGCTGCGGCGATAACTGCCGTCGGCGGCCTTTACGACGCAGCCGTAGCAAGCCCCGTAGCCGCAAGCCATCGGCGCCTCGAGTGCGAGCTGGGTTGCCGCGCCGCTAGCAACCCCGATTGCGCGCACAGCGTCGAGCATTCGCGGAGGACCGCAGCAGTAGATCACGGCGTTCGAATCGCGATCGAGCTCGGCCAGCAGTAGCTCGGTCACCAACCCCTCATTGCCAACCGACCCGTCGTCTGTCGCAACTTGCGCGCCAGCAATCAGCCTCGCCCCAGCCGCATGGGCGCCATCACGGAAGCCAACGAGGGCGGTAACTTCTCGGCCGGCCGTGAGCAGCTCCTGCTGCATCATCGCTAGGGGAACGAATCCGATTCCGCCGCCGCAGAGGATCGCGCGGGCGCCCTCGTCGGGCGCGCTGAAACCGTTGCCAAGCGGCCCGAGCATCTGCAGCCCGTCGCCCTCGACGAGCTGAGCAAGCCGCTCGGTCCCCGGGCCGACGACTTCGATCACGAATAATAGATCGTCATCGTCGGCCGCTAAAACTGAGATCGCCCTCGGTAGGTAAGGGCGCTCGTCGCTGCCTGCACCCCAATGATCGGAGCTAGAGAGCATGTAGAACTGCCCCGCCCTCGGCCGCGGCCCGAGCTCATCTCTGCAGCCAAAAACGCGGTAGGGACCAATCTGCTCAGTCGTCGTGACCGCCACCTCGCGAGCGCCGAACGGCGCCTGCACGCGGCTATCAGCAATGGTCACGCCTCAGCCTCGACCGAGTAAAGCCCACGGTGAATCTCCTGCAAGGAGAGCACTTCTGCCTCGCCGTGGCGGGCCGAGGAGATCGCCCTCACGGCTGCGAGGCCACCGGCCAGCGTGGTCAGGCAGGGAACGCTGCGTGCGACCGCCGCGCGGCGAATCTCCCAGCCGTCGCTGCGCGCGCCGGAGCCGGTAGGCGTATTTACGACCAAGGTCACCTCACCGCTTTCGATCATGTCAACGACATTCGGTGACCCTTCACCAACCTTCATCAATTCCGTTGCTGGGACTCCCATCCTTTCGAGCGCTTCACGGGTTCCGCGCGTGGCGACGATCGTGAAACCGAGGTCGTGGAGCGTCTGAGCGATCGCTACCGCGCCGGCTTTGTCCGAGTCGGTGACGGTGATGAAGGCGGTGCCTCCGTCCGGCAGGGCCGCCCCAGCCGCCGCCTGGGCTTTGGCGAAGGCGGTCGGGAAGTCACGAGCGACACCCATTACCTCCCCGGTCGAACGCATCTCCGGTCCGAGCAGGGCGTCGGCGCCATCGAAGCGATCGAACGGCATCACGGCCTCTTTGACCGACACGTGGTCGTGACCGATCGGGTCGGCAGGGAGATCCAAATCGCCGATCTTCTCCCCCAGCATCAAGCGGCATGCGAGCTTCGCTAGCGGAAGCCCGATCGCTTTGCTGACGAACGGCACCGTCCGCGAGGCGCGTGGGTTGGCTTCAATCACGTAAAGCTCAGCGCCATAGACGGCAAACTGAATGTTGCAAAGGCCAACTACACCGAGCGCTTTGGCGATCCCTTCGCTCTGCTCTCGGATTGCCGCCAACATCTCCGGCCCGAGTGAGTGCGGCGGCAGCACGCAGGCGCTGTCGCCGGAGTGAATGCCTGCCTCTTCGACGTGCTGCATGATGCCGCCAATCCAGACGGTCGTGCCATCGCAGAGCGCGTCGACGTCTACCTCAATCGCGTTCTCGAGGAAGCGATCGAGGTAGATCGCGCGGCCGTCCTCGCGGACGTTGCGCGAAAGGTAATCCTCAAGGTCGGCGGCGGAGTAGACGATCTCCATCGCGCGCCCCCCGAGCACGTAGCTGGGGCGAACCAGCAGCGGGAATCCGACCTCTTCGCTAGCGCTCAACGCCTGCTCAACCGAGTGCGCCTCGGCGTACGGAGGCGCCTGATAGCCGAGGCCGTCGAGAAGCCCTCCGAAGCGTCCACGATCTTCGGCTAGGTCGATCGCGTCGACGCTGGTGCCAAGAACGGTGATTCCGGCCTCGACAAGCCCTTCAGCGAGCTTTAGTGGCGTCTGGCCGCCGAACTGGACAATCACCCCTGTCGGCTGCTCGATCTCGGCTACCGCGAGCACATCTTCGAGCGTCA
>SYIT01000027.1 GCA_005798685.1 Actinomycetota bacterium
CAAATCAGGCGATCCATTGGCCGTGGCCGTTCCATATCCTGCTTGACGGCTTCGATCGCTGAGGCTTGGTCGGCCGTCTCCTGCCAAGGGAAGCGTGATTCAAAGTCGAGCTGCCACTCGGACTCCTCAGAGAAGGCGCGCCCCTCGCGCTGGCGGCGCTCGGCGTAAAGGTTGAGCAGCTCACCGGCAAGCCCTTCCGCAGCCTTTCGGGCGCGCGCTTTGAGCGTCTCCCAGCCCTTGCCGCCGAGCTTTGAGAGCTTTGGCGAGAGATCGCCGGCGCCGATGTAGCGCGTGATCTTTGCCAGCTGATCGACAGGCATGAAGACGCGATCACCGTCAGCGTATTCGAGCTCAAGATAGTCGCGCGTGATCTCGCTGACGGTCTTTGTTTCGAACCCGGAGAAGCGGGCGACGCCGTGGTCTTCGTGGACGACGGTGTCGCCGGTGCGCAGCTCAAAGAGCGAAGCGAAGCGGCCGAGCCGCTCCGGCTGGTCGTCGCTGCGAGCGGCTCGACGCCGGCGAAAGAGCTTGCGCTCGGGGATCACGGCCAGCTTTATGCTGGCGGCAACAAAGCCGCTGCGCAGCGCAGCGAGCGAGAACAGCAGCCGCCCGTCGGAAGCGGCGAGCGGTTCGGTTTCATCGATCCAATCGGCCGAAAGCCGCGCAAGGTTGTGCGCAACGCGCTCGCCTTCGCCGCGCCGCGAGAATGCGACGACCGTGTTGTAGCCGCTGCGAACGAGGCTCTCTAGCTGCGGCTCTGCCTCAGCTAACGACCGCGCCGAAAAGTCGGCAGCCTGCGCGTGAAGTTCGATCGTTTGATCTGCAAGCAGTGATGAGATCCACGCCGCCGAGCGCTCTGCCAGCGCCGCCTGAACGGCGTCCGGCGCAACGTAGAGATGGTGAGCGTCGACGTCGTGAAAAGCAGCGCAGACATCCTGCCAGTGGTCGCCGAGCGCCGGCGCGATTTCCTCCGCCGCGCCGATGATTACGAGCGCACCAGCCGGTACTAAGTCAAGCAGCGCCTGGAAGCGATCGAGCGGCAGCAGATCGGTGATGTCGGGGCGCTCGTCGGCATCGCTGAGTGCGGCGATCTCAGCGAGCTCACGGTGCTCAGCGGCGAGCTCTGCGGCCGGGGCGATCTCGACCAGCTCAACCTCGCCGAGCGAGCGCTGCGTAAATGTTGAGAAGTGACGCAGCGATTCGATCTCGATGTCGAAGCAGTCGACGCGCACGGCGTGATCTTCGGTTGCCGGAAAAAAGTCGAGAATCCCGCCGCGGATTGCGAACTGGCCGCGCTCAGCGACCTCAGAGACGCGCTCGTAGCCGGCAGCAACGAGCTGCAGCGCCGTCTCGTCAAGATCGATCAGGTCGCCTTTGCGCAGCCTGAAGCCCCGTGGCCGTAGGGCAGGATCCGGAACCTTCTCCGAAAGCGCGACCGCTGAGACAACGACGACCGGTGGCTCGCCCTCGGCGGGGTCTAGCAGCGCATTAAGCGCCGCGACGCGTAGGCCAACTAGGTGGGGCGGTGGAGCAAGGTGCGATTCGTAAGTGACGCCGCGGCTTGGATAGAAGCGAACCGGCCGTGGCGCCAGCCAAATGCCAAGGTCGGCCGCCAGCGCCTGTGCCTCGCTGTCGTCGCCGGCGACGACGACAGCCGGTTTGGTGGAAGCGTTCTCGAGCAACGCGGCGATTGCGTATGGGCGCAGCGAGCGCGAGACGAAAGCATCGCCGCCGTCGCTCAGCAGCTTCGCGCCCTCAGGGTCGTTTGCCAGCGCCCCGAGTAGAGCTCTCAGCGACAACGCCGCCCCTACGCCGAGCCGCTCAGCGCAGCCCGGCCCAGCACGATCTGCTCAGCCAAGTCACTGGCCGCGGCGACCAGCGCGTCGACCTCGCTTTCAGGCTGCTGCCAGCGGCCGAGCACGTAATCGGAGACGCTCGCCGAATCGGTGGTCGCAGGCCGGCCGACGCCGATTCGCAGCCGCCCGAACTGCTCGGAACCAAGGCCTTTGCGCAGAGACCTCAGCCCGTTATGGCCTGCAAGGCCACCACCGATCCGTGCCTGAAGCTGGCCGAACGGGAGGTCGATCTCGTCATGAATCACAAGCACGTGATCGAGCTCAAGCTTCAGAGCGCCTCGTGCCGGGCCAGCCGATGTTCCCGACTCGTTCATATAGGTCAGTGGTTCAAGCAAGGCAACGCGGACGCCAGGGCCGCCGAGCGGGCCAACGCGGCCGCTGACGATCAATCCCTTGAAATTCTTCTTTGGGCGGCCAAGATCCCAGCGCTCTGAAAGCTCGGAGATGACCTGAAAGCCAACGTTGTGCGGCGTCCATTGATAAGCGGCGCCAGGGTTGCCGAGGCCAACGATCAGCCAGTCGACGGGTTCAGAACGAGAGAAGAAGCGGCCCACCGACTTGATGCTACGGCGCGAGGCGCGGGCTAGCCGGCGTCGTCGCCGGACTCGCCGCCGCCGCCACCGCCATCGCCACCATCATCGCGGCCGCCATCGCCACCATCATCGCGGCCGCCATCGCCGCCATCGCCGCCGCCCTCCTCGCCCTCTTCGCCGGCAGGCTCGATCGGTTCACCGTCCTCGCCGATCAGCTCCGTCTCCTCTTCGATCGTCTCCTCAATCTCGAGTCGTGGAGCGAGCATTGAGACAACAACCAGATCATCTTCGTCAAGTAGCGTCACGCCACCAGGAACGACAACAGCGGAGAGCTGGGCGGTCTCGCCGATGTTCAGGCTGGCGACCGAAATCTCAATCGACTCTGGGATCTCGTTCGGCAGCGCCTCAACGCGAACTTCACGGATCGGCTGGTCGACGACTCCTCCTTCAACAACGCCCGGTGATTCCTCGGCATCGACCACGATCAGCGGCACGACAGCTTCAATCGCGACATTCAGGTTGACGCGAACGAAATCGACGTGCGTCATCTCGCCGCGCACCGGGTGGCGCTGAGCGTCCTTGAGGACGGCTGGCTCGCTGGTTCCGCCGACTACAAGGTCAACGACAGCGCCGGAGGCGTGGAGCGCTGCGCGCAGCTCACGGCCGTCAACTGAGAATGAGACCGCTTCTCCCTCGCCGCCGTAGAGGACGCCAGGAACTTTACCCTCGCGGCGAAGCCTGCGGTTTGAGCGCGAGCCGTTTGGTTCGCGTGAAGCAGCGTTCAGTGTTGAGTTCGTAGGTTGAGCCATCAGCGCCGCTCGATGGTAGCGGGATCGCGGCGCGCAGGCGCTCTGGCGGGCCACCGCGGCCGCCTGTTAGCGCGTCGAGCCAACCTGCTTGACAGCCTTGAAAGCCTTCTGAACGGGCGCAAAGATCGGCTTCTTGGCTCCAGCGAAGCTGACCAACCCCTTCTGGTGCAGCGGCGGCGCTGGCAACGGGTTGCCACCGTCCCAGCCAGGACGCACCCAGAACTCCTGCAGTGCCCAATAGAGCGAGCCAGAAAGCCACGGCTTCGTCGCATAGACGCCGAGATGAAACTCGATCAGCGCGTTGGCGAAGGCCCAGGTACCACGATCCTCCGGCTGGCCGGCGGTCGATGCTTCGATGCCGTACTCGGTGATCATCATCGCCTTCTTCGGGTAGCAGGCCCGAGTTTCATCGAGCGCTTCTGAAAGCAGATCGCGGTCGGCGATCGACCCGCTTTCGCCGACGTACCAACCGAAGTAGGCGTTCATACCGATTACATCAAGCCGGTCGTAAGCGCTCTGGCAGGTCCCACCAACGCCACCGGCGGCTATTCCGACTGGCCGATTGGGGTCAAGTCGCTTGGCCAGTGCCGTCGCGGCGGCGATGTAACTGGCTTGCGAGTCATCTGCGCTGGAGGCCATCTCGTTGCCGACCGACCAGACGAAGATTGAGGGGTGGTCGCGGTTGACTTCGACCATCGAGCCCACTGCAGCGACGTAGCGAGCGCGGTTGGCGGCGATCGCCAGCTGCCGGTCGGGAATCTGGTAGACCGGAACCTCCGACCAGACGAGCATTCCCAGCTCGTCGGCGCGCTGCAGCGTGTAGGGATGGAGTGGGTAGTGCGCGCGCAGAACGAGGCCGCCGAGTTCGCGCGCCCAGCCGATCTGCTTGTCACGGATCGCCTTGTCAATCGCAAAGCCGCGGCCGGGGGCGTCCTCATGCATCCCCACTCCGCGCAGGTCAAGCCGCTTGCCATTTAGCGTCAGCCGGCCGGCGCTGTCGACCGCGACGGAGCGAACGCCAATGTGTCGCGTGAAGCGCTGCACGGTTCGCGCGCCAATTGCGGCCACAAGTGAAGCGTCGTATAGATAAGGGCGCGCCGGCGACCAGAGCTTTGGCTTGGCGACGCTCAGCCTCTTCGTCAGCGTCGTCGAAGCACCGGGGCGCAGCGTCGCCTTCCCGATCGTCAGCCGTTTCGAACCAAGGCGGCCAGCAACGGTCACGCTCTGCGTCTTCGAGCCGAGATTGCTCAGCTTGACCCGCCAGTTAACGTCGGCCGAGCAGCTAGGGCACGGCAGATCAGGGCGGACGTTGACCGAGCTGATGTCGATCTGATCAACGGCCCGCAGGTAAACCTCACGGAGGATGCCGGCGTAGTTCCACCAGCCACCCTGTGGCACCCCAAACTCATCGCTGCGAGTCGGAGGCAGGTCGTTGATCGTGCGTCGGCTGTCGATTCGAAGAACGAGACGATTGGCGGCGCCGGCCTTGATCAGCGCTTTCGGCAGGCGCAGCTCAAACGGCTCGTGGGCGCCGGAGTGCGAGCCGACCTGAACTCCGTTGAGCCAAACCGTCGCTGAATAGTTGACCTGCTCGAAGCGGATTATCCAAGATCGGCCAGGGTCCCCGGGCGGTAAGCGGAACTCTTTGCGGTACCAGCCAACCGAACCGAGGTAGGAGCTCATGCTGTCGTCGCCTGCGTTCCAAGCGTCCGGCACGACCGTCGCCGTCCAGTCGGCGGCGGCGCTTTGCTTCTGCCAGCTCTGAGCGAGACCAACGTTGTTTGGATCGAGCCGCCGCAGCCAAGTCCCATCGACGAGGTAACGACCGGAAGGGCCATCGGCGTAGAGCGTCTTTTGGCTTGGCACGGCACCAGCCGAGCTCTCCGCTGCCTGCGCCCCGGCTACCGGCAGAGCGGCGACTACCAGAAGCGCAGCGCAGGACCTGACTAACTTGGGCATGCAGACTCACGGCCGATCGGACGACTGATCGAATGGAGCAAGATACTCGCGCCAAAAAACGCCAACCCGCGGCGCTCAACCTCAATGCACTGGACGGTGGCCAAGCTCTCACCGCCGCGGTTCCATGCGACGCGCGAAAATCCGCTCGTATTGCCGATCGCGTAGGCGCCGGCAGAGTCAAAGCGGAGAATCTTTATTGGGCGCTCGCTGCGCAGCCGACGAGCGTTCGATGCCACGGTGGCTCGGCACTTTGGCTGCTGCGCGCAGCCATCGAGCGCTGCCAGCATTGCGGCGGCGTCGCCCTCGTTCTGGAGCTGGAGTAGCTCGACCACGGCATTGCGCTCGCGGTTTTCGGCCGTCAGCCAGCGCGCAACGAAGAACGAGGCGAGGAGAAAGAGCAGAATGAGCAAGGCGATAACCCAAGTTCGCGAGAGAATCACGGCTCCCGAGGATAAAGGCCGACTGGGCGGTCGGCGCCGGTCGCCGCCCCCGGCTGCACGCTGGCGGTAGTCTGGCAGCGTGATCGCGAAGATTCTTTTTATGCCGATCGGTCTTCTGCTTGGCACCGTGCTGGCCAAGCGCGTAGGCCAAACAACCTTCGTCGATGGGTGGGAGCGGACGCGAGGGAGCGAACCACCGACCGCCACGACGGAGCTGGCGAGCTGGCCGGAGGTGATGGCCGCTGCTGCGATCAAGGGCTCAATCATCGCCGTCACGACAGCGACCTTCACGCGCGCTGGGGCGACCGGCTTCCGTTACATCACAGGCTTCTGGCCGGGTGAGCAGAAGCGCGAGCCAGCCGCGCGGCTTCAGGCCCGCGGCGACTGACGGGGCGAGCAATGGATAGCGCAGCCGTGTTGCTGATGGGGAAGCTTGGTCTGAGCGACGAGGAGCTCTGCGCAGTGCTCGACAGCAACCCGATCGAGATCATCTCCGACAGCCTTGACCACCGCCCTGAGCTGTCGATCCTGCTCCAGCTGACGGAAGAGGCGCAGGCCTGCGTCGGCCCCGAAGTGCTGAAACTTTGGCTCCGTACCGATGGGCCGAGCGGGCGCCCGATCGAACACCTGCTGGCGCGCGACGTCGCTGCCTTTGAGCTGGCCGTGGTGACGCTCGTCGAGCGCGGCTTCGTGATCGGCGGCGGAAGCTAGAAGAGCTGGTTCTCGCCGCCGAAGACCTCACTGACGGAGTCGTCGGTGAAGATCCGGCGGATTGAGTCGGTCAGTACGTCGGCGCAGGTCAGAACGCGGACGTTCTCCGGCGCGCCGGGCCGCAACGGAACAGTGTCGGTTACGACGATCTGTTCGAAGTTGGCGCTGGCGAGGTTATCCCAAGCGGCGCCACTGAAGATGCCGTGGGTGGCGGCGGCATAGACACTTGTCGCGCCGGCTTCGAGCACCGCCCGGCCTGCGACGGCGAGCGTGCCGGCGGTGTCGATCATGTCG
>SYIT01000028.1 GCA_005798685.1 Actinomycetota bacterium
CAAACTGCTCTACGCGTACACCGAGGCAACGGTGCCGAAGATCACGGTGATAACGCGCAAGGCCTACGGCGGTGCCTACGACGTGATGGCCTCAAAACACCTGCTCGCCGACTTTAATTTCGCCTGGCCGCAGGCCGAGGTGGCCGTGATGGGCGCAGAGGGCGCCGTCAACATAATCTACCGCCGCGAGCTGGCCGACGAGAAGACGCCGGAGGGCCGCCGCGAAGAGCTGATGGCCGATTACAAGGAGCGCTTTGCCAACCCTTACTCGGCCGCCGAGCGCGGCTACATCGATGACGAGATCATCCCGCACGAGACGCGGCCGAAGGTGAGCAGCGCACTGGAACCGCTGCTGACAAAGCGCGTCGATCAGCCAAAGCGCAAGCACGGCAACATCCCGCTGTAAACATCTTGTTGTAATTGGCGCACAGTGCGCCCGCGATTGTGGATATTGACCCTCAGGTCATCTACGAGAGGCAACGAATGTCGGACGCAACACGCCGTAATTTCCTTCGCGGCGCTGGAGTAACCGGCGCCGCCCTGATCATCGCCCCCGAGGCGTTAGCGAGCGGCGTAAACCCACGCGCCTTCTCCTCAGCCGCTGGCGGAATCTTCGCCGGGGGCATCATCGCCGGCGACCCAACCACGTCAGGGATGACACTCTGGACGCGCCTGCACGACGTCGCCGGCAAGATCCCGGTAGCGCTCGAAGTGGCAACCGACAAGGGCTTTCGCAAGGTCGTCGCGAAGCAGAAGATCTCGGCCGTGGCCGCCTCCGACTTCTCCGTCAAGGCGCAGGTCAAGAGCCTCAAGCCTTACACGCAGTACTACTACCGCTTCGCAACGAAGAGCAAGGACAGCCCCGTCGGCCGCTTCCGCACAGCGCTGCCGGCCGACTCGAACGAGAAGGTGCGCTTCGCCTTCTTCTCCTGCCAGGACTACACCTTCGGCTACTACAACGCGCACGCCGCGATGGCCAAGGACGACCTTTTTTTTCGTGGTCAACCTTGGCGACTACATCTACGCCGAGGCCTACCACAAGACCAGCGGTGACGGCATCCGTAACGACCCGGGCGGCGAAGCGATAACGCTGAAGCAGTACCGCGACAAGTACAAGCTCTACCGCAGCGACGCCAACCTGCGCGCGATGCACGCCAACTTCGCGATGGTCTCAACGTGGGACGACCACGAGGTTGTCAACAACTACGCCGGCGGCGCCGGCCCGACGGGCGGCCTCTCGGCCGACAAGAAGTACACGCTGGCGCGCCAGAAGGCCGGATACCAAGCCTTCTTCGAGAGCATGCCGATCAACCCCATCAAGGGCGGCGAAGGCCAGCAGATTTATCGCTCGCTGCGCTTCGGCAAGCACCTCGAGATCATCATGCTCGACGAGCGCCAGTACCGCGACGACCAGCCGCTCGACGACAGCGGCCAAGTTGACCTGCGGAAACCCGAGAACGTCGCCGCACTGAAGGCTCCGCGCCAGTACCTCGGCGCCAAGCAGCTCGCCTTCCTAAAGGCGCGGCTGAAGAGCTCGGCCGCCACTTGGAAAGTGATCGCCAACGAGGCGATGATGATGAACACCAAGTTCACCGCCACAACCGATTACAACCTCGACGACTGGACCGGCTATCAGGCGCAGCGCACCGACGTTCTCAGCCACATCCGCGACAACTCGATCAAGAACGTAATCTCGGTCGTCGGCGATATTCACACCTTTACAGCCGGTGACCTGCGGGTAACCGATGGCGACGCGACACCTGTTGGAATCGAGTTCGTCGGCGGTTCGATCTGCTCGCAAGGGCTCGGCGACGGCGGCCTCAACTCGGCTTTCCCAGGTCTACTTGCGGCCGACGTCGCTACAACACCTTTCCCCCGCACCGGCAAGGCGATCTGCGACATTCTGCTCGGCGCCAACCCGTGGCTGGAGAACGGCGACGTTGATCACCACGGCTATGGCCGCATCAGAGCCGACGGCGCTGGCTTTGGCTGCGACCTCGTGCGGATGAAGACGGTGAAGAAGAAGTCGACCGAAAAGATGCCGCTCAACGACCCAGCCGGCAATCCGTGGAACGGCGTCAGCGGGACCTTCTCCTGGACTGTTAAGCCAGGGCAGGCCGGGCTTAAGGGCTAGCTGCCGTCGCGCTAGGCTCAGACTTGATGCCTGAGCAATCAACCCAGATCGAAATCGGTAGCCCTGCCGCATCGGAGGCAGAGGCCGCAGCGATTGTTACTGCGCTGCGCCGCTTTCTCGACGACCACGCTCCAGCGCCGACCAGCGAAGCTCAGCGCCAGCCAGCCTGGCTCGCAGCCGCGCTAAGCGAAGGCGTCCGGCGCCAGCCGCAGCTACCGGCGATCTGGACCGCCAGTGGCGCCTGAGTAGCGCATGGCCCAGACCGCCCTCAATCGGCCCTGCGGCTAAGCTCCCCGGCTCAATGTTTAGCTCAGTTTTGATCGCCAACCGCGGCGAAATCGCACTCCGCGTAATCCGCTGCTGCAAGGAGATGGGGATCAAATCGATCGCCGTCTACTCCGAGCTCGATCGCGACGCGCTCCACGTTCAGGCCGCCGACGAGGCCTACCTGCTCGGCCCTGGGCCGGCCGCGGAGAGCTACCTCAATGTCGAGAAGCTGCTCGAAGTGATCAAAGAGAGCGGCGCCGAGGCCGTTCACCCTGGCTACGGCTTCCTTGCCGAGAACGCGCCTTTCGCCGGGCTGCTCGCCGAGAACGGCATTGTTTTCATCGGCCCACCGGCCAGCGCGATCGAATCGATGGGAAGCAAGACTTCGGCACGCGAGCTGATGCAGGCCGCCGGCGTGCCGATCGTCCCCGGCACAACGGAGACGGTTGAGAGCGTCGAGCTCGCGCGCAAGATCATCGACGAGGAGGTCGGCTACCCAGTCGCGATCAAGGCCACAGGCGGCGGCGGCGGCAAAGGCTTCCGCGTGGCGCTGACAGCCGACGAGCTCGAAGAGGCTTTCGAAGGCGCTTCGCGTGAAGGCGAGAAGTTCTTCAGCGATGGTCGCGTCTACATCGAGCGCTACCTGCCGAACCCGCGCCACATCGAAGTTCAGATCCTTGCCGACACGCAGGGCAACACGGTTCACCTTGGCGAGCGCGACTGCTCAGTCCAGCGCCGCCACCAGAAGCTGATCGAAGAGGCCCCGGCCGCCACTTGGGTCGTTGACGAAGAGCTGCGGGCGAAGATCGGCAAGATCGGCGTCGACGCCGCCAAGGCCGTCGGCTACGTCGGTGCTGGAACCGTTGAGGGCATGCTCCAGGACGGCGAATACTTCTTCCTCGAGATGAACACGCGAGTTCAAGTTGAGCACTGCGTGACCGAAATGGTCACCGGCATTGACATCGTGCGCGAAGGAATTCGCGCCGCCGCCGGTGAGCCGCTCTCAGTGACGCAGGATCAAGTTGAGATCCGCGGCCACGCAATTGAGTGCCGCATTAACGCCGAGAACGCTGCGAAGAACTTCGCCCCCGCCCCCGGCAAGATCAGCCGCTACATCGAGCCGGCTGGGCCCGGCGTGCGCGTTGACTCAGGCGTTGGCGAGAACGGTGAGGTCACGCCGATGTACGACCCGATGGTCGCCAAGCTGATCGTCTGGGACGTTGACCGCGAGCACGCCACGGCGCGAATGCTGCGCGCGCTCGGCGAGTACGAGATCGAAGGCCTTACAACGCTGATCCCGTTCCACAGCGCGCTGCTGGCAACCGAGCAGTGGGACAAGGCCGAGATCTGCCGCGACCTGACCGAAGACAAGGCGTGGCTTAAGTCAACCGCGCCGGAGAAGCCGGTCGAACGGATCGACGCCGATGGCGTGGAGCAGCTCGAGCAGCAGTACACGGTCGAAGTTTCAGGCCGCCGCTTTGACGTAAACGTGATCGGCCCACCGCCAAGCGGCGCCGCTCCCACCCCCGGCGCGGCGGCACCGAAGCCAAAGCGCGGCGAGCGCGGCAGCAGCGCCGGCGGCGGCTCAGACATTCTCGACGCTCCACTTCAAGGCAACATGTGGAAGGTCGTCGTCAAGGCCGGCGACAAAGTCGAAGAGGGCCAGCTGCTCTGCATCATCGAAGCGATGAAGATGGAGAATGAGATTGCCGCGCACAAGGCTGGAACGATCGCCGAGCTGCCAATCACCGAAGGCGCGCCGATCGCTGCCGGCGACACGATCGCGCGGATCGTCAGCGAAGCACCGGCCGAATGAGCGAGCACCGTGTCTGGGTCGCATCGGTCGAAGAGGCCGACGAAGTTACGCGGCTGCTGCTCAGCTTCCGCAACGACCTTGGCTACGACTGGCCCAGCGATCAGGACTTCGAGGGCGGCGTCGCAAAGTTAATCAGCGGCGACTCGACCGACTACCTACTCGGCGCTGTCGCTGACGGAGCGGCCGTTGGCGTCTGCCAGCTGCGCTTCCGCTACGGCCTCTGGCAGGCCGGCAACGACTGCCTACTGGAGGATCTGTTCGTCGAGCAGCCGGCGCGCGGCAGCGGCCTCGGCCGCGCGATGACCGAGTTTGCGATTCAGCACGCCTCCACCGCGCGTGAGGCCAGGCGGATTGAGCTTGACGTCAACGAGGCAAACGAAGCGGCGCTGAAGCTCTACGAATCGCTCGGATTCGGAATCAAGAACAGCCACGGTGGCCGCGACCTTTACCTGCGCCGCAACCTCACCGCAGACGCCTAGGCGCCCGGCTCGGCTTCAATCTGCTTCAGATTCGCAGCATGAATCTTCTGCTGCTCGCTGCCGCGGCGCGCCAACGGCAGCTCAAGCGCCTCAAGGTATCTGAGGTCCTCGCCAAGGATCGCCAGCGCCCGCGTGCGATCCAGCACCGCGCCGTGACCAGGGATTACGTGCTCGGAGCGCTCGACCAGCTCGCGCAGTCGCTCCAGCGTGGCACGGTAGGCGGAGCGCGAGCCACCGCCGGAGATCATTGGAATCTCAACCGGCGACAGATAGTCGCCGCAGATCAAAACTTCGGCCCAAGGGACAAAGATCGCCATCCCATCGGCCGTGTGGCCGTCGGCAGGGTATAGCTCTAACTCTTGGTCGCCGATCTCGAGCACGCCCGGCACCGGCAGCGCTTGGAGTTGCCCCATCGAGAGCGGAGACGGCCGCTCAACGTAGTTCTGCTCGTCGAAGGCGCGTAGCTCACGCGCCGCGGCGCCCGGCTCCGCTGTCAGTCGCGCCGAACTGGTTTCGCAGCAGCCGAGCGCGAGCCCCGGAAAGGCGAGGCGGCCGAGCAGGTGATCCCAGTCGGCGTGAGTAGCCAGCAGGCCACTGCAGCTCCAACCGACGTGCTCCAGAACGCCTCCAAGCGCTTCGAGCTCTTCCGGCAGCGGCGGCGAATCAACTACGAACGTTTCGTCGCCGCGATGGACGATGATGCAGTTCGTCTGCCAACAGGCGGAGCGGCCGACGAGCACGTCCTGATCTAACGAGACAACGCGCACGCCAACGGCTCCTTACGCGGCGCCGAGCAGCTTCGCGGCGGCCAGCAGCGTCTTGACCTCGGCCGTCGGCTTCTTGTCGTTCAGCTCGAGTTTGCGCTTCGTGCGGTTGACCCAGATGACGGGAACTCTGGCCTTCAGCGCCGGCAGCACGTCGGCCTCGTAGCCGCAGCAGATATGAACCCAATCCTTCTTGCCGCCAACGCGGCGCGCGAACTCTTTGAAGTGAGCTGGCTCCGGCTTGTAGGAGCGAACCTGCTGGGCGGTCACAACGAGGTCAAACTCAAGCGGCAGGTAACGCCGCGTTTCGCCAAGCAGACGATCATCAATGTTTGAGATCAAACCGGTCTCGAACTTCTTTGCGAAGCGCCCTAGCTGCAGGTTGGTCTCCTTGAAGGGACGCCAACGCAGCACCGAATCAGGCAGGAAGCCGGCCCGTGAAGGCTCAAGATCCCACTTCAGCTCTTCGGCGATCTGCATCGCGACGCGGCGCAGCACCTCGGCGTAGAGCTCATAGGAGCCGCTTTCGATCTCGTGCTGGAGCTCAATGAAGCGGTCGAAGACAGCGCCCGGATCCTCGATCTCAAAGCCGCTGCGCTTTGCCTCAGCCGCAAACGCGGTCTTAACACCGCTCTCCCAATCGATCAAAGTGCCGTAGACATCGAAGGTGACCCATTTGGGCTTTTTGGGAAGTGGCATCGCGCGTAGTCTAGGTCGCGACGGCCGTGGCGCGCTCTCCGCTACCGTTCCGCCTCGCTATGGACCTTCTCGAATACCAAGGCAAACAGCTTTTCGCGCGGCATCAGATCCCCGTTCCATCGGGCATTCCTGCGCGAACGGTCGACGAAGCAGTGGCCGCCGCTGAAAAGATTGGCTACCCCTGCGTCGTCAAGGCGCAGGTCAAGATCGGCGGCCGTGG
>SYIT01000029.1 GCA_005798685.1 Actinomycetota bacterium
CGGCGCGCCTTCATAGACTTCCGGCGTCCATTGGTGGAACGGTGCCATCGAGGCTTTGAAAGCGAAGCCGACCGTGCACATCGCAACAGCGGTCAGGAAGAGCGGATCGGTTGCCAGGTTGCTGGCCTCGATTGCGGCCGCGATCTCGCTGTAGCCGGTCTGGCCGGTCGCGCCGTAGAGCAGCGCGAATCCGTAAAGCACAGTTGCCGAACCGACCGAACCGATGATCAGATATTTGAGGCCCGCTTCCAGCGAGCGCTCCTCGCGCACGCGGGCAGCGCAGAGGATGTAGAGCGGCAGCGACAGCAGCTCGAGCCCAACGAAGGTCGTGACGAGGTCGCGCGAGGCGACGAGCACGAACATGCCGGCCGAGCCGAGCAGCATCAGCGAGAAAAATTCACCGTGCGCAATATCTTCGGCTGCCTGATCGCGCCAAGCCAGCAGCGTTGCGGCTACGCCACCGCCGCAGATCACGAGCATCAAGATCAGCGTCAGCGGGTCAAGCTCTAGCGCGCCCTCGATCAGCACGATCGACTGGCCCCAGAGTGAGATCACGGCAGCAATCGCGGCGCCGAACGTCGCCAGCGCAATCAGCGGCACTACTTGGGTGCGAATCGCGCGCGGGCCGGCGAGCCCAACGATCAGCGCGAGAATCGCGCCGCCGAGCAGCACCAGCAGGGGTGAAAGCCCGGCCCAATCGATGTTCGGGGCAGTCGGCACGGCGGCAGCCAGCGGGAAGCTCGTCACTTTGCCCCCTGCGCGGTGGCGCCGCTGTTGGAGTCGGACGATTGAACCTGCTGCGCTGCACTGAGCGCCTTGCTTGTGCCGTCCTCCGCTGGCTCAAGCGCAAACTGCGGATATAGGGCAAGCGCAATCACAACCAGCAGCAGTGGCACCAGCACGAGCCCCTCGCGCAGAGTCAATTCAAACGAGTGAACCTTCTCACCGACGCGGTGGTGCATCGCGCTGATGTAGAGCCGCAGCGCATAGAAGGCTGCGAGCGCCACACCGATCGCAGCGATGAAGGCGAAGGTCATCTTGCTTTCAAAGGTGCCGAGCAGAATCATGAACTCAGCGACGAAGTTGGCCGTTCCCGGCATCGCCAGCAGCGCGAAGCTGAAAACGAGGAATACGGCAGCGAAGGCCGGAGCACCCTTCGCGATTCCACCCATCTCGGAGAGCTTCTCGCTGCCACCGGTGCGCCTCGCGAGCATCGCAACGACGAAGATCAAGGCGCCGGCGACAATCGCGTGGTTGGTTGCCTGCAGCAGCGCGCCGTCAGCGGCGCGCCCGTCGAAAGTGAAGATCCCCAGCACAATGAAGCCAAGCTGGGCGATCGAGGAATAACCAAGCACGAGCCGCGCGCTGTCAACGGTGAAAGCCATCGCCGAGCCGTAAAGGATCGAGGCGACGGCGACAACTAGGATCAGCTCCTCGTACTGAACCGCGGCGTCAGGGAAGAGCGGCAGCGCGACCTGCAGGAAGCCGTAGGCGGCAACCTTGCTGAGAATCGCGGTGAAAACCGCCAGCACGCCGATCGGCATGTTCGAATAACCATCGGGCATCCAACCGTGGAACGGGAACGACGGCATCTTGATCAGAAAGGCGAGCGCAAAGGCAAGAAAGATCCAGCCCTGCGCGGTGCTGCCAAGCGGCGTCTTAGCGAGCTCTGCCAGCAGGAAGCTCGGCTCGGCTCCGTTGGCTGCCAGGACGCCTGTCGTGATCGCGCCAACGAGCATCAGGAGTGAGCCGACGAGCGTGTACATGAAGAGCTTCAAGACAGCTTTCGTGCGATCCGGGCCGCCCCAGATAACGATCAGGAAGTAGAACGGCACCAACATCAGGTCGAAGAAGAAGACGAACAGAATTAGGTCTTGGGCCAGGAACGCGCCCATAACTGCCGTCTGCGCGAGCCCCATCAGCAGCGCATAAATTCCGGGCTTGCCATTATCGGGCTCATCAACGAGCGTCCAGATCGCCGAGGCCGTGAAGATCACGGCCGTCGTGGCCAGCAGCACGAGGTTGAGGCCGCTAACGCCGAGCGCATAGTGGATTCCAAGCGCGCGAATCCAAACAACGTCGGTTACGTACTGCAGCCCACCGGCGGCGCGGTCGTAGTCGGCCAGCAGAGTGATCGCATAAGCCAGCACCAAGACCGCCCCAAGCAGCGAGATCGAGCGAGCGAGGCGCGCTGGAAGCAGCAGCGCCAAAAGGCCGGCAACGGCTGGCAGCCAAAGGATGATTGAGAGGTGGATCGTCACAGTCCACGCACCAAGAAGTAGAGAAGGACGATCGAGAGGCCACCGATTACCAGCGCCGCGTAGGCACGAATCAACCCTGTTTGGATTGCCCGCACGGCCGCCGAACCGGCCTTGACGAGGCCCGAGCTGCCGCCGATCAGCGCGCCGTTGATGACGACCCGCTCGAAGCTGTCCTGTGCCCACTGACCGACCCAAACAACCGGCCGCACGACGAAGAACGAGTAGGCCTCGTCGAAGTACCACTTGTTGATGAAGAGCCTATGCAGCCACGGCAGGCGGGCCTGAATCGCGGCCGAGGTGCCTGGCTTGCGGACCCAGATCCAGTAGGCACAGGCAAGGCTGACGATCGCGATCACCGAGGAGAGGGCCAGGCCGAAAGCCTCGAGGCCAGGGTTGTCAGGCTCGTAGGCGACGATCGTGTTGGCGAAGGTCGGCTCGAGGAAGCTGCCCAGCACATTCGTAACCCCGAACGGAAGCTCGATCACTCCGGCGATGACGGCGAGAATCGCGAGCGGAATCATCGCGAAGCGCATCTGCCAGCTCGTCTCAGCGTAATTGTGATCCTTCCCGGGGAAGCCAACCTCGGAATCCTCGACCTCCTGCGTTGAAGGGTCGTCCTCGTTGCCGGTGTGGGGGTTGGTGTGCTCGGCCGGATGGTAGGCGTGGCCGGTATCGATTACCACCTGAGCTTCCTTGCAGGGCTCGCCCCAGAAGGCGCGGTAGATCATTCGCCAGGTGTAGAAGACGGTGAAGGCAGCGCCGATGTAGCCGGCAACGTAGAGCCCCCAGTACCAGCCGCCGCGCGCACCGACTTCAAAGAGCAGCGTGTCCTTCGAGAAGAAACCGGAGAAGAGCGGGAAGGCGGAGAGCGCGAAGCCGCCGGCGAGGAAGCAGCCGAACGTAAACGGCAACGCTTTACGGAAGCCGCTCATGTTGTTGAGCGACTGGTTGCCGCCCATCGCCGAGATGATCGAACCGGCGGCCATGAAGAGCAGCGCCTTGAAGAAGGCGTGGGTCATAATGTGGAAGAAGCCGCCGACATAGGCGGCGGCGCTGACGCCCATAATCATGTAACCGATCTGCGACATCGTCGAGTAGGCGATCACGCGCTTGAGGTCGGTCATCACGAGGCCGATGCTGCCAGCGATCAAGAGCGTCAAAGCGCCGACGATCGCGCCGACCGCGGCCGCTGTTGGCGCCCACTCGAAGAGCACGTGGAGGCGGCCGATCAGATAAACACCGGCCGTGACCATCGTTGCTGCGTGGATCAGCGAGCTGACCGGCGTTGGCCCTTCCATTGCGTCGGGAAGCCATGTTTGGAATGGAATCTGCGCCGACTTGGCGAAAGCGCCGACGAGAATCAGCAGCATCGCGATCACAAGCTCAGGAGCGTCCTTCTCAAAGGCCGTGTGCGCGCCGGAGAAAAGCTGGCCGTAATCGAGCACGCCCATCGTCTTAAAAAGGAAGAGCGTGCCGAGCACGAGGCCGATGTCACCGACAACGTTGATTACGAAGGCCTTGATGCCGGCCGCCGTCGCCGTGTCGCGGCGATACCAGAACGAGACCAGCATGTAGGAGGCGGCGCCAACGAAAGCCCAGCCGATGATCAGCAGGACGAGGTTGCCAGCGAGCACCAACAGCAACATCGCGAAGACGAAGAAGTTGAGGTACGAGAAGTAGCGAACGGACCCGGCGTCGGTCTTCATGTAACCGGCCGAGTAGAGGTGGATCAGCGTTGAGACGCCGGTCACGACGAGGATCATGAAGGTCGAGAGCGGATCAACGTAAAGGCCGAGCTGAATCTTTACGCCGTCAACGTTGACCAGATCCCAAAGCGACGTTGTTTCAAGGCGCGCGTCGTGCGGCAGCGCTTGCAGCTTGATCAGCGTAAGGATGGCGAAGACAAAGGCCAGCGCTATTGCTGCCGTGCCAATCGTTCCGGCGGCGCGCGGCGAGAGCTTCTTGCCCAGCAGCGCGATCGTCAGCATTCCCGCTAGCGGGCAGGCCAGCACCAGCCACGGCGTCACGGAAAGGCTCATCCGTGCAGCTCCCTGAGCTCATCAACATCGACCGGCAGACGGCGGCGGTAGAGCGCGACGATGATGCCGAGTCCAATCGCCACCTCGCAGGCGGCGATCACCATCACGACGATCGCGAAGATCTCCCCCGCTCCGTCGCCCCACATCCGTGAGAAGCCGATCAGCGCCAAGTTGCCGGCGTTGAGCATCAGTTCAAGGCAGAGCAGAATCACCAGCGGGTTGCGGCGGATCATCACGCCGGCGGCGCCGAGCGTAAAGATCATCGCCGAGACGAGTAAGTACCAGTTGACGGTCATCGGTCGTCCTCAGCGGCCTCACGGGCCGGCTGCTGCAGCTCGCGGCCTTCAAACTGCGGGTCGGGGAGCGGAGTCGTGACGCCGTATCCGGACACGCCCTCGGCCATCGAACCGGTAGCGGCCGGGCTTGGGGTGTGGACAACGCCATGGCGGGGCGAGAGGTTGCCTTCATCCTCGGCGATGCCGCCGCGCCGCCCGGCCAGCGCAACAGCGCCGATCGCGGCAATCAGCAGCAGCATTGAGGCCAGCTCAAAGGCAAGCAGGTAATCGGTCAGCAGCAGCTCGCCAATCTCGGCCGGTGTGCCGTAGTTGGCCGAAAGCTTCGCGCCCTCGGTGCCGAGCGCGCTCAGCGCCGTTCCGAGAATCGCGATCGCCAGCTCAATGAAGATCAGTGAAGCGAAGCCGATCGCCAGCGCCTTCTGGCGTGGCCCCGCGCCCCAAAGCTGATCCGGCTTGTCGCCGCCACCGACGTAGGCGACGACGAATACGTAAAGCACCATCACGGCGCCGGCATAGACGACGATCTGCGCAACGGCGACGAACTGAGCTTCGAGCAGCAGGAACAGCAAGGCCAGGGAGATCAGGTGCACGACCAGCGAGAGCACGCAGTAGAACGGGTTGCGCAGGACGACGACGCCGACCGCTCCGGCTAGTGCAAATCCAGCGAAAACGAAGAAGAAGAGGAACGTCACGACCGCTTGCGGCTACTCCCCTTCGGCCCTCAGCGGCGTGCGCTCGAGCGGTTCGGCCAGCAGCATTTCTTTGGTGAATATCAAATCCGAGCGGTTGGCGTCGGAGAGCTCGTACTCATGGCCCATCGTGATCGCGTCGAACGGACAGGCAATCTCGCAGTAGCCGCAGAAGATGCAGCGCGAGAGGTTGATCTCGTAAACAGCGGCGTAGCGCTCGCCGGCAGAGACACGGTTCTCGGGCGTGTTTTCGGCCGCGACGACGCGGATGCAGTCAGACGGGCAGGCGGCGGCGCAGAGCGAGCAGCCAACGCACTTTTCAAGGCCGCTGTCCTCGAAGCGATGGAGCTGATGACGACCGCGGAAACGTGGATAGACGGGAATCTTCTCCTCCGGATACTGAATCGTGTCAACGCCCATCCGCAGCTGGCCGAAGGTTGTCTTGAGGCCTCGCAGCGTTTCGCCAAAGGCGCGGTAAAGACCGCCAGCGCCGCCCGCCTTCTGCGGCCCGCGGATCACTTCAATCACGTCTTTATCTGGATCCCAGGCCATCTTCAGACTCCTAAAGGGCGACCACAACGATCGCGGTTATCAATGCATTTAGCGTTGCCAGTGGCAGCAGAACCTTCCATCCCAGCGACATCAGCTGATCGTAACGGAGCCTCGGCAGCGTCGCGCGGATCCAGATGAAGAAGGTGACGAAGGCCAGCATCTTGAAGATCACGACGAACGGGTCGACCCAATGCGGCGGGTCGATTCCAAACGGCAACAGCCAGCCGCCGAGGAAGATCGCCGTCGCGATCCCTGAGACGACGATCAAGTTGAGATATTCAGCGAAGAAGTAGAGCGTGAACTTGCTGCCGCCGAACTCGGTGTTGTAGCCGCCGGTCAGCTCGGCGTCAGCTTCCATCAGATCGAACGGAGGCCGGTTGGTCTCAGCGAAGCTGGCAACCATGAAGACGATGAAGCCGAAGAACTGCGGCACGATGTACCACATCCCCTGCTGCGCTTCGACGATGCCGGTCAGCGACATTGTCTGAGCCGTTATCACAACGCCGATCAGCGCCATTCCTTGGGGAACCTCGTAGCTGATCAGCTGCGCGGCGGCGCGCATCGAGCCGAGGAAGGAGTACTTCGAGCCCGAGGCCCAGCCACCGAGCATCACCGAGTAGAAGCTGATCGCTCCGAAAGCGAAGACGTAGAGCGGACCGATGCTTACATCGATTCCGTAGAGACCGGTCGCGGTGCCGAAGATGTCAACGACCGGGCCGTAGGGAACCAGCGCCAGCGCGCCGAAGGCGGCCGTGATTGAGAGGATTGGCGCCAGCTCGAAGAGCCAGCCGATCGCCGTCTTCGGCCTGAACGGTTCCTTGCTGAGCAGCTTGATGATGTCAGCGATCGGAGTCATCGCTCCGTAAAGGCCAACGCGGTTGGGGCCGTAACGGTTCTGGAAGCGGCCGAGGATTTTGCGCTCCATCATCAGCACGACCGGCACCAACTGCAATCCGATTAAGGCGAAAACGATGCTCTTGATGATCACCATCCACCAAGGCTCGATGTAACCGACGAGCGCGAAGGGAACGTCGATATTCAAGAGCGTTTTACCTCAACCAACGGGCCCTCGAGCAGCGCCGCGCTCTCCCCCGGAATTGAGGTCTGTAGGAAGACGGTCCCATCGGGAGCGCTGGCGCGAATCTGGGCTAGGCCGGTAACCGAATCGCCGTTCGAGGCGACGGTCACGTTCTCACCGTGGTTGATTCCCAGCCGCTCGGCGTCGGCGGGAGAAATTTCAACGCGCTGGCGTGGATGGAGGAACGACAGCGCCGGTGATGCTTCAACTTCAGGCGATGCCCAGATCGAGCGGAAGCTGCCAAGCCGCAGCAGCCCGTTCGGCGAGGCGGCGGCCGGTGGCGCGTCAAGCGTGAAGGGCGCGGCCGGAGCGCTCGGGAACGAGGCAGCCGCCTCGCGCTCGCTCCAACGAATTCCAACGCCGCCGAGCAGATCGAGTGAGAGTCCCGCGTAGAACGGCACCTGCTCGAAGATTCGCGCGCTAACCATTGAGCCGGTGAGGGCCTTCGGATCGTTGCCAATCCGCGCCGCCAGCTCGGCCAGCAGCGCCCATTCGGCGCGCGTCTCGCCTTGGCGTGAAATTGAGCGGCGCAGGCGCTGAACGCGGCTGTCGGGGTGGACGACCGTCCCTTCTTTCTCAGCGTAAGACTCGGCCGGGAAGACGACGTTGGCGTGCTCGAGCACGGCCGGGGTGAGAAAGGCCGCGTGGGCGATCACGGCGCTGGCCTTGCCGAGCGCCTGCTGCCAGAGCGCCGAGCTGGGCTGGTCGAGCAGCGGGTCGCTGTGGAGCAGGATCACGGCGCTGAGGTCACCGGCGGCGAGCGCCTCACCGATCTGCTGCGAATCGCGGCCAACGGCTAGCGCGTCGCTTAGCCCGATCGAAGCGTTCGGCAGCACACCAACCTCACGCAGGCCGCGCGAGTTGGTGCCGGAGGGAATCTCCAGCAGGCCGCCGCCATCCCTGCCATCAAGCTCGAGCTGAGCTGCGAGGTTGAGCAGTGCGCGGGCGCCCTCGTTGCGGCGCGGCCCGCCAGTCAGTCGCTCGCCCCAGAGAATCACTACCTCTTCACCGGCCTCGCGCAGCTGCGCGGCGAGCGCTACAACGTCATCGGCCTCGGCGCCGGCGGCGGCGGCACGAGCGGCCGAAGGCTGGCCGGCCAGCTCGGCGCCAAGCGCTGCGGCGAATGCCTCACCGCAGCCGGGCGCGAAGCGGGCGCTGTGTGCGGCGCGCTCGTCGAGCGCCGACGGCCGGCCTGACGCAATAAAAAGTTTCACGCCGTGGTGGCGAACGCCTTTGCGTAGCCGTAGGTCGAGGATCGGCGCGTCATCTACCGGTTCGCAGTCGAGCACGAGAACGGCGTGGGCGTGCTGAAGGTCGGGAACCGAGGCCTGAAGCGTTGGCGAGCTCAGCGCCCGCAGCAACTCCAAGTCAAGTGCTCCACCGGGCCGCGAATCAAGGTCGTTGGAGCCGAGCGTCTGGCGCATCAGGTGCGTCAGCAGCACGCCCTCCTCGTTGGTCGTCTCGCCGCCGACCAGCGCGCCCGTGTTGGCGCCGGCGTGGGAGAGCAACTTGGCGGCCGTTTCGATCGCCAGATCCCAGGTGACCGGGCGCAGCTCGCCGCCGTCTCGCATCATCGGTTCTGTGATCCGCGCGTCAACGTGAATCGCCTGATAGGCAAAACGGCCCTTGTCGCAGAGCCAGCCATCGTCAACGCCTTCATGGTCGCGGGCGAGCACGCGCAGCACGCGCTCGTCACGGACCGAGAAGCTCACGTTGCACTGCGCCGGGCAGAGCGTGCAGACCGAACCGGCCTGCTCGATGTCCCACGGGCGCGCACGGAAGCGGTATGGGCGCGAAGTGAGCGCGCCGACTGGGCACATCTCAGTGATGTTGCCGCTGAACGGCGCCACGTAGGGGTGGCCGTCGAAGGTTGTGACGAAGGTGTCGGCGCCGCGCTCCTCTAGCACCAGCTGGTCATCTTCGGAAACCTCCTGGCTGAAGCGAACACAGCGGTAGCAGAGAATGCAGCGCTCGCGGTCGATCGCGATCAACGGCGAGAGCGCGAGCGGCTTCTCAAAGTGGCGCTTCGGTTCAATAAAGCGCGAAAGCCCGCCACCCCAGCCGAAGGCGTTGTCCTGCAGTGGGCACTCGCCGCCCTTATCGCAGACCGGGCAGTCAAGTGGATGGTTAATCAGGATGAATTCCAGCACCGCTTGCTGCGCCGCCTTGACGGTTGGCGTGTCGGTGTGGACGACCATTCCGTCGGTTACCGCGACCGAACAGCCGGCCTGCATCTTCGGAATTCCCTCAACCTCAACTAGGCACATCCGGCAGGCGCCAACCGGCGGGCCGATCTTGGCGTCGTAACAGAAGACGGGGATCTCAACGTCGCCGTACTTGAGCGCGGCGTCAGCCAGCATCATCCCCGCAGGGGCCTGCACTTCGTTGCCGTTGATCGTCAGGCTGACGAGCTTTTCTACCGGCCGGGGCATTACGCGGTGATTCCCTCAATCTCAACTTCGGCGGCGGCGAACTCGGCTGCCAGCTTGCGTTCGCGCTCGTTGCGGTTGACCTCAATCTCGGCCTCAAACTCGTCGCGGAACTTGGCGATCAGCGAACCGATCGGCATCGCCATCGCGTCGCCGAGCACGCAGAGGCAGTGGCCGGTGATCTGCTCCTGAACGGCGGCCATGATGTCGAGATCCATCGGCGTCGCTGTGCCCTCCTTGATCCGCTCGACCATGTGGAAGGTCCAGCGCGTCCCTTCACGGCAG
>SYIT01000030.1 GCA_005798685.1 Actinomycetota bacterium
GATGCCAGACATTGACATCGATTTCTCGGTCCGTGGCCGCGAGCGCGTGATCCAATACGTGACTGAGAAGTACGGCCGCGACTCGGTCGCGCAGATCGTCACCTTCGGCCGAATGTTTCCGCGCCAGGCGACGCGCGACGCAGCGAGAGTGCTGGGCCACGATTACGGCGCCGGCGACCGGCTCGCGAAGCTGATCCCGGACCCAATTCAGGGCCGCCCACCAAGTTTTGAGGACTGCATGAAGGAAGGTCAGCCGCTGCGCCAAGCCTGCGACGACGATTCAACGGCGGCGCAGATCGTTGAGGTTGCCCGCGGCCTCGAGGGTGTTGTGCGCAACTCCTCGATTCATGCCGCGGCGGTCGTGATCGCCGATCGGCCGCTTACTGAGATCGTCCCCGTCCAGCTCGCTGACGCCAACACGACCGACGAAGATGGAAAGCGCGTCTACAAGGTCGTAACGCAGTTCTCAATGAAGCCGGTCGAACAGCTCGGTCTTCTAAAGATGGACTTCCTCGGGCTGCGCAACCTCGACGTGATCGAGGACGCGCTCGACATCATCGAACGCTCCGGTCGCCAGCGCCCGCAGATGGCGACGCTGCCGCTCGATGATCCAGCCACGTACGAGATGCTCGCCCGCGGCGATTCTGGTGGGGTTTTCCAGTTTGAGTCGGAGGGCATGCAGGACGCGCTTCGCACCGTGCGGCCGACCGAGTTTGACGACCTTGTTGCGCTGGTTGCGCTCTACCGCCCCGGGGCGATGGATCAGATTGGCACCTACGCGAAGGGCAAGCGGGAGCCGTCTACGGTCATGATCCGCGACCCGCGCCTTGAGCTGATCCTCGGCAAGACCTACGGCGTAATTCTCTACCAGGAGCAGGCGATGCAGATCGCCACGCAGCTGGCCGGCTTCAGCGGCGCCAAGGCCGATGACCTGCGCAAGGCGATCGGCAAGAAGGACCGCAAGGCGATGCGCAAGCTCGAACCAGAGTTTCGCGAGGGCTGCAAGGCGTCGAACACGGAAGCTCACGTGATTGATTGGATGTGGACGACTAACGAGAAGTCGGCCGACTATTCGTTTAACCGCTCGCACGCCGCCTGCTACGCGCTGATCACTTACCGCACCGCCTGGCTCAAAGCGAACTTTCCGGCCGAATACATGGCGGCGCTGATTTCCTCGGTGATGGACACCAAAGACAAGGTTCCGATCTTCATCAACCGCTGCGAGGAGATGGGGATTAAAATTCTTCCTCCGGATGTAAACCTTTCCGATCACACCTTCGTCGTCGACAACGGCGCGATTCGCTTTGGCCTTGATGCCGTCAAGGGCGTTGGCTACCAAGCGGTTGAGGCGATCAAGGAGAGCCGCCAGAGCGACGGTGACTTCGGCTCGCTATGGGATTTCTGCGAGCGCGTCGACGGGCGGCTCGTGAACAAGCGCGCACTCGAAGCGCTGATCAAGTGCGGCGCGTTCGGTTCTACCGGTGCAACCCGCCAAGGAATGATGCAGGTGCTCGAGCAGGCGCAGGCCGCGGGCCAGCAAACGCAGACCGACGCCCAGATTGGTCAAGCATCAATCTTCGACGAGGTCGGCGAGGCCGACGCGCCGGCGGCAGGGCGAGTTCATCCGCCGATCTCCGGCTCAGAGTACAGCGAGCGCGACCTGCTCCTCGCCGAGAAGGAATCGATCGGCTGCTTCCTTTCGACCCACCCGCTAAAAGAGGTGCGTGGCGCGCTGCTCGGCGCCTGTGACTGCTCGCTTGCGGCGCTTGCCGACCGCCGCGACGGCGACTCGGTCACGGTCGGTGGCATCATCACCGCGGCTCGCAAGATCCCCACGAAGAAGGGCGATTCGATGATGTTCGCGACGCTCAACGATCTTGAAACCGACATCGAACTGGTGATCTTCGGCAAGACGCTTGAACAGTACGGTGGCGCGCTCGGCGTCGATGAGATCGTGCTCGTCAAGGGCCGCGTTGACCACAAGGATCGCAGCAAAATCTGTGTTGTCGCGCAGTCGATTGAGCGGTTCGAACCGAGCGCCGAGCAGATTGAGAAGGCCGCAGCTGCCGAGGCGCTCGAGGCTCTCGGGCCGCAGCCGATCCACCTCAAACTTGATGCTACCGACAGCGGCCTGCTCGCAAGCGTGATCGATGAGCTAAAACACATCCTTGGCAACCACAGCGGCGAGCATGAGGTGGTGCTCGACATCACGACGTCCGGCGGTGGTCGCAGCCTCAAGTTTGGTGAGCGCTACCGTGTCGCGCCCACGCCCAGCCTGCGCGCCGAGCTGGAGCAGGTACTCGGGCCAGCGGCGATGCGCGCCACCGGCCAGGCGGCCTGAGCCCTAGCTGCGCTCTTTGATGCCGCGCTCGCGCAGCGCGAATGCCTCGGCAAGCTGCTTCTTCGTCGGGCCTTTCTTTTCCGGACCAGGTGTTTCGAGCACGCACGGTAGATCGTTGAAGCGGGGTTCGGAGAGAAAAACAGCGCAGCCGCCTGCGCCCAGCTGTCCTTCGCCAAGGTCGGCGTGACGGTCGCGATTTGAACCGAACTCCATCATCGAATCGTTGCAGTGGAGCGACCCGATGCGGCCCTTTCCTGTTGCGCTTATGCACTGATCGATTGCCGCCGTGAGCGCTTCTGCGCTGCGGATCTCAATCCCCGAGGCGAGCATGTGGCACGAGTCAAGGCAGATGCCAAGCCGCTCGTCGCCACCGGCAGCTTCGATCAACGCTCCGAGCTCGTCAAATGAGCGGCCAAGCGTGCCACCGGCGCCGGCAGTGTTCTCAAGCTGAAGCGCGCATCCTTCGCTCTGCGCGAGCGCCTCAGCGATCGTTGCGCCCGCACGCGCGATCGCTTGACCGACGTCGCCGCCTTTGGCGGAGCCGGGGTGGAGGACGACGGCAGTAGCACCGAGCGCCTCGCCAGCCTCCAGCGACGCTATCAGCGAGGTCAAAGTCTTCTCGCGGATTTCTGGATCCTCACTGGCCGCATTCAGCAGGTAGACGGCGTGGATCAGGAGCGCGTCAACTTCGCTCTGTGCCATGGCCTCGCGAAACTCAGCGACCTGCTCCTCGCTGTAGATAGTCGGCTTCCAAGCGCGCGGGTTCTGATTAAAGATCTGGATCGATCGCGCACCAAGAGCTTCGCCTCGCTCAATTGCCTTCGCCGGGCCACCAGCAGGAGAGACGTGAGCGCCGATCAGCATGCTGGCGCGTCGCTATTTGGAGTGGCCATCACTAGATTCCTATCGCTATGCGCGTTCGCTTTGCTCCCAGCCCCACCGGTCAGCTGCACATCGGCGGCGCTCGCACGGCACTTTACAACTGGCTTGCCGCCCGCCACGCCGACGGAATCTTCGTCCTGCGGATCGAGGACACCGACCGTGAACGCTCGACGCCGGAGAACACGGCGCAGATCCTCGAAGCGCTCGTCTGGCTCGATTTGGAATGGGACGAAGGACCGTTCTCGCAGGCTGACAACGAGCCTCGCCACCGCGCCGTCGTTGAGCAGCTGCTAGCCGACGGGCGCGCCTACCGCACCAACGCCACCGCCGACGACGTTCGTGCTTGGAAGGACGAACATGGCGACGACCGTGGCTTCCGCGGCACGCCGGAGGCTGAAGGCGCGGTGCGGCTACGAGTGCCCGATGGCGGCGAAACAGTGATCGACGATCTGATCCGCGGCGCAACGATCTTCCAGAACATTCACCTCGACGACCCTGTGATCGCCCGCGCCGACGGAAGCCCGCTCTACAACCTCGCCGTCGCAGTCGACGACCTCGATGCCGGGATCACCGACGTGATTCGCGGCGTCGATCACCTCTCCAACACGCAGAAGCAGGTCCTGGTTCTTGAGGCGATGGGTGAGAAGTCGCCTCGCTACGCCCACCTTTCATTGCTCCACGGCCCCGATGGCAAGAAGCTCTCAAAGCGTCACGGCGCCGAGTCGGTGCAGGAGCTTCGCGACAAGGGTTATCTGCCGGAGGCGGTTCGCAACTACCTTACCCTGCTCGGATGGGGCGACGCCGATGACGAGACGTTGATTTCTACCAGCGAGCTGGTCAGGCGCTTCGACTTTGCCAGCGTCACGCAGGCGCCCGCGCAGTTTGATGAAGCGAAGCTCCGCTGGATCAACGGTCGCTACCTCCACGCGCTCAGTCACGACGACTTGACCGCGCGCGTTGAAGCATTTGTGGGTCGCGATGGCCTCGGGCCGGCGGTCGCGATTGCCGGCGAAAAGATTCAAACGCTGGCCGAGTTCTGGCCGCTCTGCGGGTTCATCTGGGACGGCCCATGCGATGATCCGCCAGCGCGCGAAAAATGGCTTGGTGCGGCCAATGCACCGGCGCTCGCCGCAGTGCGCGAGGCGCTTATGGCGCTTGACCAATGGAACCGGGGCGCGATTGAAGCCTCGCTGCGCGGCGTAGTTGAGGCTCAAGGCGTGAAGCCGAACGCCGTATTCCAGCCGCTTCGCGTAGCGCTAGCAGGAACAACAGTTTCCCCAGGAATCTTTGAAACGCTCGAACTACTCGGCCGCGAGGAATCGCTCAAACGACTCGGCGACGCCATCTGATCAGCAGATAGGCGACCAGCACGCCACTGCAGTCGATCAGCACGTCGATTGGGCTGCCGTGGCGACCCATTACAGAGAGCTGGTGGAATTCGTCGCTGATCGCCCAAGCGACCGCTATTAGCCCCGCAAACGCGGCCCAGCGCCAGCGAAAGGCCCGCCACCAAAGCGTGAACAGCAGTCCGTATTCGGCGGCGTGAATGAGCTTGCGGCCAATCATGTCGATCGTCCCCAGCCCCGAGTTAAGGTCGGCCTGAGCGCTGAGGAAGTAGATCAACCCCATCAGTGCCAGCGGTGGCACGAAGCGTGAGATGTAATTTCGAGCTGTCGCCGCGGCCATCAATCTGGCAGGGTAGGGGGGTGATCTCAATAACAACCAAGTCGCCATACGCCGTTGCCGCGCTGACTGAGCTTGCCCGCGCGCCAGGTCAGCCGATCCCAGTTGGGGAGATCGCCCGCCGACGCGAGATTCCCGCACAGTTCCTCGAGCAGATCGTGGCAACGCTGCGCCGCGGCGGCCTGCTCTGCTCACAGCGCGGCGTCAAGGGCGGCTACACGCTCGCTCGGGCTGCCGATCAGATTACCGTGCTGGAAATCGTTGAGCTGCTCGACGGCCCATTAGCGAGCGATGGCGATGGCGTTTTCGCCGACTCAGCCGCCGCGGCGCGCGCCGTGCTGGCAGCGACAACGGTCGCCGACTGCCTCGCGCGCGAACAACAGGCGACCGGTGGCCCGATGTACTACATCTAAAGCGGGGCCAATAGGGGTAGGTGTTTCCAGTAGTTATGCGGAAACGTGCGCCGAGTTAGGACGGTTTAGTGCTCCCTTTGCTACACGATTGCCACAGCGTGAGATTTCAGCGTTTGGGACGGCAGGCCGAGAGGCGGCTAGCCGACCGCAAAGGCTCCCGACGTCGTGGCGAGCACGACGAAGCCCGCGAGTAGTCCGACCGTACTCAGGGCGAGGAAGCCAATCTGGATTGATTGGCGCTGCACGATCGTCGTGAGGCCGGCGACAAACAGCACGACCGCGAAGAACACGTTGGCGAGGTCGAAGCGGTCGGAGCTGGCGTCGGCTTTCTCGGCGGCAACGCGCGAAATCTCTGCCTGCTTCTCTTTGGCCTTACCCTTCACCTGGAGCACTTGGCTGGGCAGCTTCGCGAAGGCGGGGTTTTGTGAGACGAACGGGGTCGCCGGAGTGGTTTCCTGCGGCTCCTGTTGCCACCACGCGAAGGCTGCGAACAGCTCCTTGCTCATGATTCCCTTAGTGAGGTAGGTGAAGACATCGGTGTTGCCGTCTCCACGAGAGGCTGCATTGTTCGCCTCAACGGCCGCATCTACGAACAGGGTGAGCTCCTGCTGGCGCTCCTGCCCGGACCTGATGAAGGCGTCGTTCGCGAGCGCAGTTGCGGCCTGCTGCTCGGAATAATTCTTCAGCACGAGGTCGCTGGTGAGCGACTCCCGATACGCCGACCACGCAGTGAACACAGCGGCGAAGCCGAGCAGGATTGCCGCCGCTATCGCCAAATTACCTTGGCTCCATCTGGTCCCTTCTGTGCTGGACTCGTCCATTCCTGAATGGTATCTCAAAATTGAAAGGACTCAAGTTGCCAGTGTCGGTCTACGAAAAACTCGATCTGGTCCGCGAGCGGGAATTAGCACGCGGGGGCAAAGCACTGACTTGCGGTTGTTCCTTCGTTAGCGCTCCCACCGTCAGCCGGCGCTGATCAATCGGCGCCGAGCGCGATCGTTTACGCTTGGGGTGTGGAACACGTTTCGTTTACCGCGATGGAAGAGGGAACGGAGGCCGACTTCGATCTGCTCGAGCGCGCTGAAGCGCAATATGTGCTCGAGCTTCCAGCCCGCCTCTTCGCAGCGCTGAGAGGCCTGAAACAGTCATTTGCAGGCTATCAGGTGAGCCGCTATGAACATTCGCTGCAGTCGGCGACGCGGGCTCATCGGGATGGCCGAAGCGACGAGTACGTTGCTGCCGCGCTGCTGCACGACATCGGCGACGAACTAGCGCCATATACGCACGGCGAGATGGTCGCGGCGATCATGCGGCCCTACATCGCGCCCGAGATTTGCTGGATAGTCGAACATCACGGCGTCTTCCAGCAGTTTCACTATGGGCAGGTAACCGGAGACGACGTCAACGCGCGGGAGCTCTACCGTGGCCACCCGGCGTTTGAAGCTTGCGCTGAATTCTGTGCGCTTTACGACCAGAACTGTTTCGACCCGGAGTTCGATTCATTACCGCTCGAGAGCTTTCAGCCGATCGTCGAGCGCGTATTTTCGGAGCCGCGATACTTGGCAACTCGCTAGCGGGCAGAACGCATTGGTTAAGTAGGTGATCTCACCGCGCTGGCTGCCCGTAAACGCGTTATGACTACAACTCAAAGCCCTGAAACTGCGAAGCGTCCTGACGCAACAAAGCTTGCCCGCTGGCTGATTATTGGCGCAGCTGGTATTTCGATGGCTCTTTCGGTCGGCATCTGGTTCCTCGCCGAAGACCAGCTGGCTGGCATCTTTGTCGGGACCTGGGTTCCTAGTATTCTCGCGCTCGGAGTGTTGATCATCCCTCGAAAGACGCAATGAACAATCTGCCGCTATTTATCGCTGGTTTTCTAGTCAGTTGTGTAGTCATAGCGGCCGTTGGTATTTTGGTCTACGCCGCGATCCTCGACGGCCGTTACGAGCGTGAGCAACAGGAGCTGCGGGCGGCCGAGAAGGTCTAAGTCGCCCGGGAGCGTCGCTGGCGCCGTTAGACTGCGGCAATGGCCTTAATCCCGGTCAACATTGCGGAACTTGTAGGTGACACCCCAGTCGTAGAGATGAGCGAGCTTCTCGGGGGCAAGGCCGCGTCCGGCGCGCGCCTCTTCGCAAAGCTTGAAGCGTTTAACCCCGGTGGCTCGATCAAGGATCGGATTGGAGTAGCGATGATCGACGCCGCGGAGCGCGACGGGCTGATCGAGCCAGGCAAGACGACAATCGTCGAAGCTACCTCCGGCAACACCGGGATTGCCTTGGCCTTCGTCTGCGCCGCAAGGGGCTACGACTTGCAAGTCTTTCTGCCCCAGGGGATGAGCCGCGAACGTGAAGCGCTGCTGCGGATGTACGGCGCAAAAGTCGAGGTGGTCGAGTCGATGGGCGGGATGACTGAGGCCGTAGATGCGGCGAGGGCTATGGCGATCGACGAAGACGCCTTCCTGCCGGATCAGTTCTCGAACCCCGCCAACCCCGAAGCCCACCGGCTTACCACTGGGCCAGAGCTGATCAAGGCGCTCGACGGCAAGATCGACATCTTTGTTGCCGGCGTCGGCACCGGTGGAACGATCACTGGCGCCGGCGAAGCGATCAAGGCGCTCAATTCGAAGGCCAAGGTGGTCGCGGTTGAACCGCAGACCTCGGCCGTGCTCTCCGGCGGCCCAGCCGGCGTGCACCGAATTCAAGGAATTGGGGCCGGCTTTGTTCCCGATGTGCTCAACCGCGAGCTGATCGACGAAGTGCTCACAGTTCCCGATGAGATAGCGATCGCGACGGCGCGCCAAGCGGCGTCGCAGTGCGGCGTTCTGGCTGGGCTTTCATGCGGCGCCGCGCTTGCCGGCGCGATTGAGTTGGCCGCACGGCCGGAGTCGAAAGATGCGCGAATCGCCGTTGTGCTGCCTGATTCCGGGGAGCGTTACATCTCCGCGCCATACTTTGCGCCGGCTGCCTGATCGCCCGCCCGCTAGGTTGGTCACTGTGTTTGGCTTTTCAACAATGGCGCGCGTCTTCGATGAGCTTCGCCGCGACGTCGGCGCCGCCCACCAGCGCGATCCGGCCGCGCGCGGCGTTTCGTCCGCGGAGATCCTCACTTCGTGGCCTGGCGTCCACGCGGTCGTCAGCCATCGGATCGCGCACCTGCTCTTCGATGCCGGCGTTCCGATCGCGCCACGGTCGATCGCCTATTTGAGCCGCACGATCACCGGCGTCGAAATTCATCCGGCAGCGAAAATCGGCAAAGGACTGCTAATCGACCACGGCTCCGGCGTTGTGATCGGTGAGACGGCGGAGATCGGCGAC
>SYIT01000031.1 GCA_005798685.1 Actinomycetota bacterium
AGAACTCAAACGAGAACTGCGGCTCGTTGCTTCGCTCCAGCAATTGATCGATGCGCATCAACTAATCCTACGAGGCGCGGGCTAGACCATCTGCCAGATCTCTGGCTGGTCCTCGCCGTCGCCCTCGCTGCGCGTGGCGCGACCGGTCACTTCAAGGTGGTGCAGATAACAGAGCGTCTCGGAGAGCCACCAGTTGGCGTTGATTGGTGTCAGCGCGTCGCCGTGGACCGACCGAACGACCTCGAAGGCCGTCATCGGCCCATCCTGGGCGAGCGCGTCGATCACGCCGTCGATCCGCTCGGCAATCGCAATCCGGTTGGCGGTGATGTGGGCGGGAACCTCGGCGAAGCTGCGGCCGTGGCCGGGCAGGCAGAGGCGCATGTCGAGATCTTCGATTATCTCGAGCGAACTTAGGTACTCGCCGACAGGATCGGGCGTCCAACCGTAGTCGTAGTAGAGCGATGGGCGGCCAAGTAGGTGGTCGCCGGAGATCAACAGGCGGCGCTCCGGCTGATTGAGGCAGACGTGCGACGGGGCGTGGCCGGGCGTCTCAACTACCTCCCACGGGCCAAGGTCGGTGTTGACCTGCACTCCGGGAAGCAGATCGCGGGACGGCTCAACGATCCCTGAAAAACCGGAGCCTCGGCTCTTTGCCTGCTCGGCGTAGGCGCGCAGCGGCTCCTCTGGCACGCCGCTGAGCACCGCCACCTCGACTCGCCGCTCGAGCGCCGCCTCAGGATTTGTAGCCGCCTGAACGGTGTGCTCGTGGTTCGGGTGCATCCAAAGCTCACAACCGGTCGCCTTGACGATCGAGGCCGCCTGGCCGTAATGGTCGGAGTGCGCGTGCGTGCAGACGAGCAGACGGATTAGGTCGATCCGCAGGTTGACCTGCTGCAGCGCGCGCTCGAGCTGAGCGATCGACCCCGGCTGGTGCATCCCACAGTCAACGAGCACGATTCCATCGCCCGCGGCGAGCGCCCACGCGTTGCAGTGCGGCACACCTGGCCACGGCAAGGGAAGGCGCAAGCGCCAGACGCCCGGCAGCACCTTTTCGCCGCGCCCCAGCTCGCGGGTTCGGGAAGATTCGCTCACAACTGATTCCAGCCTACGGATCAAAGCCCGCGGGCGCGGCTCGGGCGATAGCCTGCCGGCAGCAGCCCCAATAGTCAGAGGAGCCTGATGACCGATTCGACCAGCGCCGTCAGTGGCGCAATCGACGCCGCCGTGACCACTCAAGTAGCACAGCGCTACTTCGATGCCTTGGTCGCCCACGACACCGAAGCCGCCGTCGCCTGCTGGCGCCCCGGCGGGCGCGAGAACGTGCGCGGCCAAGTTGACACGACGGCCCCCGATGGCGTGCGTGCCTTCCTCAGCGGCATCTTTGAGCCTTTCCCCGACTTCCATTTCAACGTCGTCGAAGTGACGGTCGAGGACGACCGCGCGGCGGTTCGCTGGGAAGCGACCGGCACATTCACCGGTGGCCCGTTCCAAGGGATCGAACCGAACGGCACAAAGATCGAGCTTGAGGGTGTAGACGTGCTGATCGTCCGCGACGGCCTGATCGTCGAGAACAACGCCTACGCCGACGGGATGACGATCGCCCGACAGCTCGGGCTGCTGCCGCCCGACGGCTCGAAGATGGATGCCGGGATGAAGAGCGCGTTCAACGGCCGCACGAAGCTGATGGCGAAGCTCGCTGCCAGCGCGCCCGAGCAGATCGCCGAAGGCGTTTGGGTGATGCGCGGCGGCTTCCCCGGCAAGACGATGAACGTCTACTTCGTCGGTGACGGCGACGGCGTGCTGCTCTTTGACGCCGGCGTGAAGTCGATGGGACCGGCGATCGCGATCGCCGGCGCTCAGCTCGGGGGAATCACGCGCGTAGTCCTCGGCCATGGCCACGCCGACCACCGCGGTGTTGCGCCGCAGCTCGGCCTGCCGGTGCTCTGCCACGCCGATGAGGTAGCCGATGCTGAGGGCGACGGCGGTGAGCACTACTTCGACATCTCGAAGCTCAACGCGGTTGGCCGCGCGCTGCTGCCGAAGCTGCTCGTTAGCTGGGACGGCGGGCCGGTAAAGATCAGCGGAACGCTCGCCGAGGGCGACGAGATCGCCGGCTTCAAAGTGATCCACCTGCCGGGCCACGCGCCCGGGCTGATCGGCCTCTGGCGCGAGTCCGACCGCCTTGCGCTGGTCAGCGACTGCTTCTACACGCTAGACCCGCAGACCGGCTTCAAGGGCCACACGCGCGTTCCGCACGAGGCCTTCAACTGGGACACCGAGATGGCTCGCCAATCGATGCTCAAGCTCGCAGCGATGGAGCCGGCAACGGCTTGGGCCGGCCACACCGAGCCCCTACGCGGCGACGTGCGCGGCCAGCTTGAAACCGCTGCCGCGACCACCTGATGGGCCGACGCTCGCGGCGCCGCGCGCGCGAGCAGGGCGCCGGGCCCGCGATGCCCGAGCCGCCTGGCGTCCAGTACCGATCCGATGACGGCACCGTGCTTGAGCTGCGATGCGTGCTGAGCCCGAAGACGCGTGCGCAGTACGCCGAGACCTTCCAAGGCAACATTCGCTCGCGGGAAGATGCATGGCACCGCGCGCTTGAATTCCTGTTTGAGCGCCTAGCGCTGAGCTGGACGATCAACGAGGTTGCAACGAGCGGCCAGAGCGACCTGCTGGCGCGGCTGCGCGCTGCCAGCCGCGAGGAGCGGGACTTCGTCCGCGCCAGCATCCGTGAGCACTGCGCCGAGTGGTTCCCCGACGTGGAGGCGCCATGAGCCACGGTGAATCAGGCGAAGCCGCAGCCGAGCGCGTAGCGGCAGTTATCGATCCAGCGGGAATGGCCGAGCTGCTGATCGGCTGGTGCCTTGAAGTTGAGGCGCACCAGAAGGTTGTAATCCGCTCCACGGCGATGGCCGCGCCGCTGCTGCTGGAGCTTCAGCGAGCGGTGCTGGCGCGCGAGGCGTGGCCGACGCTCCACGTTGAGCTGCCGGGCCAAGCGAAGAACTTCTACGAGAGCGCTCGCGACGCCCAGCTCGACGACTTCGATGATGTGGCGATGGCCGAAGCGAAGGAACTGACGGCGGTACTTGGAATTCAAGCCCCGCACGACGCGCGCGAACTGGCAGGCGTCGACCCAGCGCGTATTGCGCGCGCCGCCCGGGCGCGCAGGCCGCTGCGCGAGAAGACGATGAAGAAGCGCTGGTGCTCAACGCTCTGGCCAACGCCAGCCGCGGCCGAGCTCGCGGGGATGGAACTGGAAGAGTTCGCCGCCTTCGTCCGCGGCGCAACCTTCCTCGACCGCCCCGACCCGCCGGCCGCGTGGGGCGAGCTGGGCGCCTTTCAGGCCGAGCTGATCGAGCGGCTCGAAGGCGTCCGTGAGTTGAGGATCGAGGCCGAAGGGACAGACCTAAAGCTGAGCGTAAAAGGCCGCAGCTGGGTAAACAGCGACGGCCGACGCAACATGCCCAGCGGCGAGATCTTCAGTGGGCCAGTCGAGAGCAGCGCCGAGGGCCGCATCCGCTTCACGATCCCCAGCTCCCCAGCCGGGGTTGAGGTTGACGGCGTCGAGCTGGTCTTCGCCAAGGGTGTCGTTGTTGAGGCACACGCTGAGCGAGGCGACGAGTACCTGCAGCAGGCGCTCGCGACAGACGAGGGCGCGCGCAAGCTGGGCGAGGTTGGGATCGGAACCAACTTCGGGATCACGCGCCCGGTCGGCTCAATCCTTTTCGACGAGAAGATCGGCGGCACCGTTCACCTGGCGCTCGGTCGCTCCTACCCGGAGACCGGCGGGCGCAACGAAAGCGCACTCCACTGGGACCTGATCTGCGACCTGCGCAGGGGCGGCAGGCTGAGCACCAACGGCGCGCCGCTGCTGATTGATGGCCAGTTTGTTGCTCCGGCCTGAGGCAAGCTTGGGCGCGAGCGTGTGACCGCAGCGCCGTTTGCCCAGTAGCGTTGGTGCTCTTATGCCCCAGCGCCGCACCAAAATCGTTGCCACAATCGGCCCCGCTTCGACCGATCCCGAAGTGCTGCTGGCGATGGTCAACGCCGGAATGGATGTGGCGCGGCTCAACTTCAGCCACGGAACGCACGAGCTGCACGCTGAAACTGCTCGCCTGGTGCGGGAGGCCTCGGAGCGCGCCGGCCGCGCCGTGGCGATCCTCCAAGACCTGCCCGGGCCGAAGATTCGGATCGGCCAGATCGACGAGGGCGAGGTGCTGCTGCGGGCCGGCGACAAGCTCACCCTCAGCTGCCACGCCAACGATGAGAAGCTGGGCAACGCGAGCCACCTGACGGTCAACTGGCCAGGGCTGGCAACCGCAGTTGAGCTGGGCGAATCTGTCTACCTTGCCGACGGATCGGTGCGGCTGCGCGTCAGGGACAGGCGCCCCGACGATCTTGAGTTCGACTGCGAGGTTGAGCTGGGCGGAATCATCGTCTCGCGCCAGGGGCTGAACATTCCCGGGCCGGCCGATGAGCTGCCTTCGGTTCCAGAGGAGGACCTTGCCCATCTTGCGGCGGGAATCGAAATTGGCGTGGACATGGTCGCGCTCAGCTTCGTGCGCAAACCGGAAGAGGTGACGGAGCTGCGCGAGCACACGCGCATGCCGCTGATCGCGAAGATCGAGAAGCCGCAGGCGGTGGCCCGCGCTGAGGACATCATCCGCGTCAGTGACGTGATCATGGTCGCCCGCGGCGACCTTGGCATCGAGCTGCCGATTGAGGACGTGCCGATGGTTCAGAAGCGACTGCTGCGACTGGCCGGCGAGCACGCGCGCGCCTCGATTACCGCAACACAGATGCTCGATTCGATGGTTCGCGCAGCGCGCCCGACGCGGGCCGAGGTGGCCGACGTTGCCAACGCAATTCTTGATGGAACCGACGCCGTGATGCTCTCGCAGGAGACGGCCGTCGGCGCCTACCCGGTTGAGGCGGTGGCGATGATGGATTCAGTCGCGCGGACGACCGAGCGCGAAGCCCCCTACCAACGCTGGAACGAGCAGCGCGTGCGCCGCGACGGCCGCGACCCCGGCTACACGGTGGCGCATAAAGCGGTTGCCGCCGCCAGCGAGCTGGAGCTCGACGCGATCGTCGTGCCGACGCTCTCGGGCCGCTCGGCGCGGCTGGTCTCAGCCCACCGCCCGACGGTGCCGATCTTCGCGCTCTCCCCCGGCCGCGAAACCGTTCGCCGCTGCGGCCTGCTCTGGGGAGTGACGGCCGGGCTGCAGCGCCGCCACGAGACGACCGAGGAGCTGATCGCCGACTCGGCGCGCCGCGTCGTGGAGCTCGGTTGGCTGAAGCCGGGGCAGCGCGTGGGAATCACGGCCGGGCTGCCGAGCGGCCAGCCGGGAACGACGAGCCTGCTCCAGATCCAGAAGCTCGAAGCGCCTGGGGATTTAGGCCAGCGACGCTGAGACGGGTCACTACACTTTGTATAGTGGTATCTGTATCCACCGATTTGAAACATAAGGAGTAGCGCAATGGCCCTTCCCGAGATCAGCGACAGCAGCTTCCAAGCCGACGTACTAGAGGCCTCATCTGAGACACCGATTCTGGTTGATTTCTGGGCTCCTTGGTGCGGCCCTTGCAAGATGGTTGGCCCGGTTCTCGAACAGATCGATTCGGAGCGCGATGACGTCCGCGTCGTCAAGCTCAACATCGACGACAACCAAGAGACCGCTGCCAACTTCGGCGTAATGTCGATCCCGACGATGATCCTGTTCAAGAACGGCGCCGCCGCCGCTCAGATCGTCGGCGCGCAGCCAAAGCCGCGGATCGAGCAAGAGCTCAACAACGCACTAAGCGCCTGAACTCAGGCCTTTTCGAGCTTGATCAGCAGTTCGTGACCGTCGAGCGTGGTCGCCGATGCGCCTTCGAGTGCATCGGTGACTTTGACACTCGTCGCCAGCGCCTCGTCGGCGATCAACTGCTGATACTCGCGCGCAGCGGCCAGCATCGCTTCGTCGCCGCTCAGCTCAAGCACGATCCTGTCCTCAACCGCGAGCCCGGCCTCCTTGCGCGCGCTCTGGACGGCGTGGATTGCTTCGCGCGCAAGGCCGCGGCGCAGCAGCTCGTCGTCGAGCTCGAGGTCGAGCGCAACGGCGTGCGAGCCCTCGCGCTCCAGCTGGTAGCCGCCAAGTGGCGCCATCGCCAGCAGCAGGTCATCCTCGCCAAGCGGGTGTTCGTCGCCATCGACCACAACGCCGACGCTGCCGCCCCCGCGCAATGTCAACGCCACCTGAGCGGGGTCAAGCGCGGCGACCGCCGCGGCGACAAGCGGCATCCTGTTGCCAAAGCGCGGCCCCAGCGTGCGGTAGTTGGCCTTTAGCTCGTAGGAGCCAAGCTCGTCGGCGTTATCAACGAAGCGGAGCGCCTCAACGTTCAGTTCGTCCTCAACAATTCCAGCCAGCCGCTCGATCGCTTCGCGCTCCGGGCCGGCGGCAACGACGACCGCTTCGCGCAGCGGCTGGCGCAGCTTGACCTTCGCTTGGCCGCGTGCGGCAAGGCCAAGGCGGACGGTCTCGCGAGCCGTCGCCATCGCCGTCTCTAGGCCAAGGTCGCGGGCCGCGACGGGCTGCGGCCAATCGCAAAGGTGAACCGAAGGCTCGCTGCCATCAAGGTTGTCGAAGATCTCATCGGCGATGAAAGGGGTAAAAGGGGCGAGCAGCTTTGAAACCGTGATCAAAGCCTCACGCAGCGTCGCGATCGCGACTGCGTCGCCCTCCCAAAAGCGCCTGCGCGAGCGCCGCACATACCAATTTGAGAGATCGTCAACGAAGGCTGCGATCGCGCGGCCACCGCTGGTGGCGTCGAAGCCGTCGAGCGCTTCGGTTACCTGCTCGACCGTCGCCGCAAGGCGCGAGCGCAGCCAAAGATCAAGCTCAGTCTCTTCGCCTTCGATCAGGTTCTCGCCGGCCGCGTTTTCGTAGAGAACGAGGAACGAGTAGCTATTCCAAAGCTGCTTGAGGAAGAGCCGCACGCCGTCGCCAACAGCATCGACCGAAAAGCGGTAGCCGTCCCATGGCTGCTTGGTGGTGAAGAAGTACCAGCGCATCGCGTCGGCGCCGAAGCGGTCCAGGATCTCCCACGGCTCGACGACGTTGCCAACCGACTTGCTCATCTTGCGGTCGTCTTCGTCACGGATGTGGCCGAGGCAGACGACCGCCTCGTAGGAAGACTTGCCGAAGAGCAGAGTTGAGACCGCCAGCAGCGAGTAGAACCAGCCGCGCGTTTGATCG
>SYIT01000032.1 GCA_005798685.1 Actinomycetota bacterium
GAAGTGGCGCATGTTGAGGAATCGGCGGCCAGCCTCGCGGACAATCGCAAAACACTCCGGCAGCACACTGTCGAGCGGCTCGCCCTGCCCACGAACGCGCTCGCGCAGAGCATCCATTCGGCCACGTAGCTCCTCGTCGCTTAGCGCTGCTAGCTCCTCCTCAAAACCAGCGATCGCTGAAACGCGCTTCTCATACTCGCGGAACTGCTTCCCTTCGCCGACATTCAGCGCTTTCTCGAGCAAACCCATTGCTCGAAGTGTAGCCGCGCGCTGCGCCCGGCGAGCCTGCTTAGAAAGCGCCCTCCGCGTGGCCGTGGCGGATCGTCTCAGCGCCGGCGCGGCTGCGGGCGCGGGCCCTGTCACCGCGGCGGTTCAGTTGGCGCACAACCTCGTCGGCGATATGGCCGATCGCGGCCGCCATGTTGCGTTCGTGGGCTTTGGCGTTGATCATTCCTCCCTTGATGTGAAGGTTTGCCTCTGCCTTCTGCCGATCGGCGATCTTTGGGTTGTGCTCCTCGGCGAGAATCACCTCGCAGCGAACATCCTCGGGCACGCGGCGTTTGATCTTCGCGAAACGCTTGGCGACAAGCGCACGCAGCTCTCCATTAATCTCGATATTGGTCCCGGTCAGGTCGATGCGCATAGGGAGTCCTTTGTCGTGATGGAGTTAGCACAAACGTACCACCGTCATGCGCTCAGGAACAGAGCAATATGTGACGGCGCTGACGCACTCGCTGGCGCCCTCGAGAAGTGCCTCGGCGCAGAGCTCAAGCGTCGCGCCGGTGGTGCAAACGTCATCGATCAGGATCGTCTTCGGCGGCGCCACGTGCGCAAGGCCAACGCGTAGACCGCGCCCACTGAGGCGATCGCTGCGGCCAAGGCCGCGCTGACCGCGCGCAATCGAAGATTCGCGCCGCAGCGGCCGCTCGAGCGGCAACATCACAAGCCGCGCGAGTTCGGCCGCGAGCAGATCGGCGTGGTCAAAGCCACGCTGGCGGAGGCGAAGTGGGCGGGCGGGAACGGGAACCAGTGCGGCGTCTGGCGGGAAGGCGCGTGGCGGCAGCGCATCGACCATCTGCCGCGCCATCAGCCCGGCGAGCGCCGTCGCGGACTGAAACTTGAGCGCGTGAACCAAGGCCCGCGCCGGCCCTGCGAACTCGAGCGGCGACCAGTGTTGCTGGAGCCGACTGCCTGAGCGGCGGGGCGCCAGCGGCTCAATCCACGGCAGCTGTGAGCGGCAGCTTTCGCAGAGCCGGTCAGCGGCTGCCTCGCGGCAAACCCAGCAGAGCGGCGGAACAAGCAGATTGAGCGCTGCGCGAAGCATCGCGCCAACTCTGGCGCGCCAGCCGAGTCGCTACCAGTAACGGTCTGCGACGATCAAGCCTGATGCCTGTAACAACTTCGCTCCTGCCGCTCGCCGCCACGGCTGACACCTCATGGACGATCGAACCTGGGGCGATTCTGATGATCTTGATCCTCGGGGGGCTCTACCTGCCGCGTTGGTGGCGCGTGCGGCGCGCAAATGGGGCCGCGGCGGCGCCTATCTGGCGCCTGGCGAGCATGCTCGTCGGGATCGGTTTGCTGGCGCTGGCGCTGCTCTCACCGATCGACGCGCTGGCCGAGCAATCGTTCACTTTCCACATGGCTCAGCACGTGCTACTGCTCGACCTGGTGCCGATCTTCTGCATTCTCAGCCTGAACAAGATTCTGCTGCGGCCGGCGACCAGGCGCCTGCAAGCGTTGGAACGTTCACTCGGGCCGCTGATGCACCCCTGGGTGGCGGTCGTGCTCTACATCGTCGCGATGTGGGCTTGGCACGTGCCTAGCGCCTACGATGCGGCGCTCGGGAACGCGACCGTTCACGTGCTCGAACACATCTGCTTTCTCAGCGTTGGTTTTCTCTACTGGTGGCAGCTGCTCTCGCCGATCCGCTCACGCTTTCGCAGCGGCGCAATGGGGCCGCTCCTTTACATGGTCTCGACCAAGGTGGGAGTCGGCCTGCTGGGAATTCTGTTGACCTTCGCACCGAATTCGCTCTACCCCTACTACGAGCAGCGCGAAGGGATCTTCAGCCTCAGCGTCGTCGTCGACCAGCAGATTGGCGGCGAGCTGATGGTGCTGGAGCAGACGATCGTGATGGGCATCGCGCTGGCATACCTACTGTTCCGGGCGATCGACCAGAGCGAGCGCGAGCAGAAGCGCCGCGAGGCGCTCGAGGATCGCGCCGAACAGCAGCGCAGCTAGCCACTCAGCGCTGCGCCGTCATCGACGCGCAGCTTCTCGCCGGGCGCCGCTTCGACCGTGACGACGCCGCTGACCTTGACGCCGCCGCCAAAGCTGACGTCGCCGTTGACGGTCAGGCGCTCAGCGGCCAGCAGTGACGGCGCGCCCTGCGCAAAACGGGCCTCAAAGTCGTCGATCAGGCGGAAGTAGCCGCCGTCGAGCTCGGCCAGCGGCGCGTGGCCGGCGCAGGCCGGCGCCAAGCGAAGCTGCCCGTCGGCCGTCAGCTGATAGGCGTCGGAGCGCAGCACCAGCAGGTCGTCGGTCGTCTTGACCGGCAGAAAACGCGAGCGCGGCACGCGGATCGCGCGGGCGCCGGCGATCGCGGCGATCGCCGCACCGATCGCCGATTCAAGCTGAACGACTGGCGTTGATGCCGCGTCGGAAGGGTCAACGGTCTTGCGGTTGACGATCATCGGCAGGTCGATCACTCCGTCGTCGCCGATTGCCGCCGCCAGTGCCTGAAGGTCGAGCCAGATGCTGTTGGTGTTGAAGAAGCGGTGGCGCTCGGTGTCGGCAAAGGCGCCGAGGTCAGCCTCGGGCGTCTGCGCGACTTCGCGCAGCACCAGCGACCCGTCACCGCGCCGCGCAAGATGGCCGCCCTTGCGGTCGGCGGCGGTGCGGTCGGCGACCTCCATCGCAAACGGCGCCTGCTCGGCGGCCATCCAGCAGAGAATTGCCGGGTCGAGGACGGCGCCAAGGTTGTCGGCGTTGGCGACAAAGGCGTAACGGTAACCGGCTGCAAGCATTGCGGCGAGCGTCCCTGAGCCAACCAGAGACGGGTAAATATCGCCGTGGCCTGGGGGGCTCCACTCCAGCTCAGGGTCGGCCGGCCAAGCGGCCGGAGCAAGGCTGCCATCATCGACCAGCTTCGGCACGCGGCCTTGTAGGAAGTCGGCCTCCAGCTCGGCCGAGAGCGAGCCGTAACCAGCGAGCGCCGCCAGCGAAGGTTCACGCGTGCGGAAACTGTTGAGCAACACCAGCGGCAATCTTGCGCCGCCATGCTGATCTCGCAGCACCTTGATCTGGCGAGCAGTGATGTCGAGGAAGCTGAGCCCGTCCTTCACCTCCAGCAGTGACTTCGGCCCGGCTAACCCCATACTCGTCCCCAGCCCGCCGTTCAGTTTGATCACCACTGTTTCGTCAAGCAGCCCGGCGATCGCCTCTGCGTCAACTTCGAGCCGTTCGGCATCGGGCAGCTCCGAGACCGGCTCCAGCTCGGACTCCGGCAGCATCCCTTGATCGCCGGCCGCAAGCCGCTGCATCTGCCCGGCGAAGCTGCCGACGGTTGCCGCGGAAGCGCCATCGGCCTCGAGCTTTGCGATTGCCGCCGCTTTAGCTTCGTCGCTCACGGCCGCCATCGTCGCACAGCGCGGCGTCTTCAGCCGTCGTGCGGCGCCGGTGAGAAGACCTTCAGGTAGGCGAGCTGCTCGTCGCTGAGCGAATCGATCGAAACGCCGAGCGCGTCGAGCTTGAGCCGCGCAACCTCGCGATCAACCGCTTCAGGGACCGGATGAACTGCTGCACTGAGAGGCTGAGCGCCATTGACGAGCCGCTCGACCACGAGCGCCTGCGAAGCGAACGAGAGGTCCATGACGGCCGACGGATGACCGTCGGCGGCGGCGAGGTTGACAACGCGGCCATGTGCCAGCAGGTTGATGCGGCGGCCGTTGATCTCAAACTCCTCGACCAGCGGGCGCACCTCGCGGCGCGAGCCAGCGACCCGCTCCAAGGCCGGCAGGTCGATCTCAACGTCGAAGTGGCCGGCGTTGGCGAGAATTGCGCCGTCGCGCATCACGACAAAGTGCTGCTCACTCAAAACCTCGCGGCCTCCTGTGACGGTGATGAAAACGTCGCCGCTGGCAGCCGCCTCGAGCGCTGGCATTACCTCGAAGCCCTCCATTCGCGCTTCAAGCGCGCGCAGCGGGTCAACCTCGCAGACGATCACGGTGGCGCCAAGCCCTTCGGCCCGCAACGCGATCCCCTTGCCGGTCCAGCCGTAACCGATCACAACGACGACCGCGCCAGCAAGCAGGACGTTTGTTGCGCGCAAAATTCCATCGATCGTTGACTGTCCTGTTCCATAACGGTCGTTGAAGGCCCGTTCGGTGCGCGACTCGTTGACGGCAATAACCGGGCAAGCCAGCCCGCCGGAGCGCTCAAGCGCGCGCAGCTTCACCAACCCGGTCGTCGTCTCCTCAGTGGCGCCGATGATCTGCGCTGCAAGCGGCTGATCGCCGCCGTGGAGCGCCTCGATCAGCTCGGCGCCGTCATCGATCGCGACCTGCGGGTTACCAGCTACAAGCGCGGCAAGATGCTCGCGGTACTGAGCGAGCGTCTCGCCATGAATTGCATGAACCCCAATTCCGTCGTTGCCGACGAGCGCGGCGGCAACATCATCCTGCGTCGAGAGCGGATTGGCGGAGCAGAGCGCAACCTCGGCCCCTGCGCCCGAAAGGGCGCGAACGAGGTTTGCGGTCTCAGCCGTCACGTGCAGGCAGATCGCGACCCTGACGCCCTCCAGCGGCCGCTCGGCTGCGAAGCGCTCAGCGACGCGGCCGAGCACCGGCATCTGCCCGGCCGCCCACTCGATCCTCGCCAGCCCGGAGGCCGCGAGGGTCAAGTCTGCAACGTCAGATTTGGGCAGGGGTTGCTCCTTAGTAGCGGTAGCTGTCGGGCTTGTACGGGCCCTCGACCGGAACGCCGATGTAGGCGGCCTGATCGTCGCGCAGCTCTGTCAGCTTGATGTTCAGCGCGTCAAGGTGGAGCCGCGCGACCTTCTCGTCAAGGTGCCTCGGCAACACGTAGACCTGCTTCTCGTACTGATCGTTCTTCGTGAACAGTTCGATCTGAGCGATCGTCTGATTCGTGAACGAAGCCGACATCACGACTGACGGGTGGCCGGTCGCGTTGCCGAGGTTCAGCAGGCGCCCTTCCGAGAGCATGATGATCGAGTTGCCGCCGGGGAAGATCCACTCGTCAACCTGCGGCTTGATGTTGTTGCGCTCGATGCCGCTCAGCTCCATCAGACCGGCAATATCAATCTCATTGTCGAAGTGGCCAATGTTGCCGACGATCGCCTGATGCTTCATCCGCCCCATCTGCTCAACCGTGATGATGTCGCGATTGCCGGTGGTGGTGATAAAGATGTCGGCGCTCCCGAGATTATTCTCAAGCGTGTCGACCTGATAGCCCTGCATTGAGGCTTGGAGCGCGCAGATCGGGTCGATCTCAGTGATGATCACGCGGGCGCCCTGCGCGCGCAGCGCCTCGGCCGAGCCCTTACCAACGTCGCCGAAGCCGCAGACGACGGCCGTCTTACCGGCCAGCATCACGTCGGTGGCGCGGAAGATTCCGTCAACGAGCGAGTGCCGGCAGCC
>SYIT01000033.1 GCA_005798685.1 Actinomycetota bacterium
CAGATGTAGACGCCGGGGCCGGCGATCAGCTTCTTGACTTGGCGCTGCGACTTGCCGCAGAAACTGCAGAGCAGCTGCTCGCTTGAATCGGTTGGACGCGCCATTGCTTTCCCCTTCCTCTGAACGCAGGCGCCGCCCAGCTAATGCTTGGCGATCACCTTGTCAATTATCCCGTATTCAGCAGACTCGTCGGCCGACATAAAGTAGTCGCGTTCGGTGTCGGTGCGGACCTTGTCGTACTCCTGGCCGGTGTGCTCAGCGAGGATGTGATCGAGCCGCTGACGGACGTCGATGATCTCCTTGGCGTGGATCTCAATGTCGGTCGCCTGGCCTTCAAAGCCGGAGCTGACCTGATGGATCAGAATCTTCGCGTTCGGCAGCGCCATCCGCTTGCCTGGCGCTCCGCCTGCCAGCAGCAGTGCGCCCATCGACATCGCGATGCCAACACAGATCGTTGAAACATCAGGCTTGACGAACTGCATCGTGTCTTAGATCGCAAGGCCGGAATAAACCGAGCCGCCAGGCGAGTTGATGTAGATCGAGATGTCCTTATCTGGATCCTGCGACTCGAGGTGAAGAAGCTGCGCAACGACAAGGTTGGCGATCTGGTCGTCAACCTGGCTGCCGAGGAAGATGATTCGCTCGTTTAGAAGCCGAGAGTAGATGTCAAACGAACGTTCTCCGCGTGACGTCTGCTCTACGACCATTGGGACTAGGGGGCTCATGTTCCTCGCTTTGTTTCGGTCGGCTGGGTTGATTCCTTCCGCGTGCAACTTTGCTCGCAGATAGAGCACTCAACATTAGCAACGGCGGGGTTGGCGAAACGGGGCGTTTAGGAAGCGCTGGTGGCGACTGCGCTCTCAACTATTAGATCGAGCGCTTGGCGCTGCGCGAGCTCTTCGATCAAGTCATCGATGCGGCCAGCCTTCTCAAGCCGCTCACGCAGCTTCTCTGGAGTCGTCTGCTCCTGAGCGGCGGAGGCCTGCAGCGCGGTCAAGATGTCGCCGTCGCCTGGCTGAATCTCTTCTGCCTTGACGATCGCCGCCAGGGCAGCCTCGTTGCGCAGCGTCTTTTGCGCCGCTTCGCCACTCTCGGCCAACATCTCTTCTTCGCTGCGGCCGGAAATCTGGAAGTACATCTCGCGGCTAATCCCTTGGTGGGAAAGCTGGTGGAGCATGCGGTCGAGCAGCTCGCTGGCGCGTGCTTCAATCAGTGGCTGGGGCAGGTTGATCTTGGCGTTATCGGCAACGGCGTCGAGTACAGCCTCGCGAAACTCTTCTTCGGCCTTGTCACGATCGGCCGCGAGCATCTGCGCCGCGAGATCTTCTCGCAGCTCGGCGATCGTCTCGAGCCCTGCGGCCTCGTTGGCGAACTCATCGTTTAGCTCGGGGAGAATGCGGCGGCGGATCTCCGCCGCGGTAACGGCGAACTCGGCGTCCTTGCCGGCCAGCTCTTCGGCTTGGTAATCATCAGGGAAGGCGAGCTTCACGGTTCGCGCTTCGCCAGCCTTGATTCCCTCGAGCTGTTCTTCGAAGCCTGGGATCAGGCGCCCTGAGCCGAGTTCAATCAGCTGGTCGGTTCCCTCGCCTCCTTCAAATACCTCACCGTCGATTGAGCCGACGTAGTTCATTACGACGAAGTCGCCTGTCGCGGCGGCCTCGTCAACCGCTTCGAGGCTCGCCATCCGGCCGCGCAGCTCTTCGATCTGTTCATCGATCGCTCCCGGCGCGGCGACCGCCTCGCGGCGCTCAACCTTCAGCCCCTTGTACTTGCCGAGCTTTGCTACCGGGCGCACCCCGACCTCAAAGCTGAACTGCAAGTCCTCACCGGCCGGGGGCAGCTCGCCGAGTTCTAGCTCGGGCTGGCCGACGATCGCAAGGCGCGCGTTATCAACCGCTTCGGTGTACCAGTGGCCAAGCGAGCCACGGATCATCTCATCGACGACCGCGTCACGGCCGATCCGCTGAATTACGACTTCAGCCGGGATCTTGCCCTTGCGAAAGCCCGCCATCTTCATCTCTTTGCCCATTGAGCGGGCGGTTTGAGCGATCCGGCGATCAAGCTCTTCGAGCGGCACCTGAACCTCCACGCGGACGCGCGAATCGGGCAGCTCTTTGACGTTTGTAGTGACCGTGCTCATTGGCGGCACGATAGCGTCAGGGCGTGGCCAACAACCATCAGCCCCTTTCACACCGATTCGAAACCTGGGTCGTGACCGGCCCCGTTGGCCACCTGCTTTCCGCCGCCGGCGACTGGGCCGTGCTGCTGTCGACACTGGCGCTGAAAAGGATTCGAGGCCGCGAGTAAGCGAAAGATGCGACCCCCGCCTAACTGCTTGCTAATTTCGTGGGGATTGAGACCTCGAAAGTCTTTCCCGTAATTCTCCTGACCTTCGTCGTCGGAGCCGTCGCTGGCTGCGGCTCGAGCTCGAAAGACGCAACGACGAGCTCCAGTGCGACCTACACGAGTGCAGCCGCCGCGATCTGCATGGCAGCCTTCGACAAGGCCAACGCTCAGACGCTGCCAACGACCAGCGCCGAGGCAAAAGAGGTGCAGACCAATTCGGCCGCAATCTTCAATGCTGCGGTTGAGAAGCTCAGCCAAGTCGACGTTCCGGCTGACGCGGACACCAAGTTCAACGCTTGGCCGACCGACTTCAAAGCGATCCCGGCTGCGAACGAAGCAGCTGCAGCCGACCAGGGACTCATGAGCTCCGCCTTCGCCAAGACCGGAGTTCAATTCGAAGCAGCCGTAGCGAAGGCAAACGCTTCGGCGAAGGCCGCTGGCCTGCCGGTCTGCGAACTGACCAAATAGGACGCCGGCAGAGGGTGAGTGACGGGACTCGAACCCGCGACCGCCTGGACCACAACCAGGAGCTCTACCAACTGAGCTACGCCCACCGC
>SYIT01000034.1 GCA_005798685.1 Actinomycetota bacterium
CAAGGGCGTCGTGATCGCCGCCGACGAGGCCGCTGCGCGCGTCGCACTCGAACAGTTCCTCGTTGAGCGCCGCTTCGGCGAAGGCCAGGTCGTCGTTGAAGAGTTCCTCGAAGGCGAGGAGCTCTCGCTGCTCGCGCTTTGCGACGGTGAGCGCGCGGTGCCGATGGCGCCGGCGCAGGATTACAAGCGGATCTTCGACGGCGACCTCGGCCCCAACACCGGCGGGATGGGTTCCTACTGCCCGGTTCCCGGAGTTGACGCAGGCCGCGTCGACGAGCTTTCAGCGCTCGTCCATCAGCCGATCGTCGACTACTTCGCCGCCGCCGGCACGCCGTTTCATGGCGTCCTTTACGCCGGCCTAATGATGACCGCCGAGGGGCCGAAGGTGCTTGAGTACAACACCCGCTTCGGTGACCCGGAGACGCAGGCCGTTCTGCCGCGGCTGCGCAGCGACCTTGCCGAGCTGCTGCTCGCGGCGACGCACTTAGGCGCTCTCGCGGGGCGTGAGCTGGACTGGGACCCACGCTGGGCGGTGACAGTTGTGCTCGCCAGCGCCGGCTACCCAGAGTCGCCGCGGCTTGGCGACGCGATCAGCGGCGTTGAGAAGGTCACCTACCCGCTCGAGCTGACCTGCGCTGGAGTTGCCGACGGCGACGGCGCCCTCGTCACCGCAGGCGGCCGTGTTCTGAACGTTACGGCGCTCGGTGACACGCCAGCCGCCGCCCGGGCTGCTGCTTACGCTGGGGTAGAATTAGTGAAGTTCAGCGGTAAACAGACGCGTAGCGACATCGCACTACGAGCCGAGGGGGCAAGCTAAATGACCGATCAGCCTGGAGAAGTCGCAGAAGCCGAAGCTGCATTTGCCGATCTTGACGTCGACTCGCCGAGCGTTGGAATCATCATGGGATCGAAGTCCGACATGGAAGTGATGGAGAAGGCCGGCGCAGTTCTCGAAGAGGCTGGTGTCTCATTCGAGATCCGCGTGATGTCGGCCCACCGCGACCCTGAGACGGTTTCCGAGTACTGCGCCAACGCCCGCACGCGCGGGATGAAGGTGATTATCGCGGGCGCAGGGCTTTCGGCAGCGCTTCCGGGCGTCGCCGCCGCACATACCGACCTGCCGGTGATCGGCGTTCCTTTGTCGAGCAGCCTCAGCGCCGCCGGGGGCCTTGACGCAATCCTCTCAGTCGTTCAGATGCCGCCCGGAGTACCGGTCGCATCGGTTGGCCTCGACAACGCCAAGAACGCCGGCCACCTAGCGCTGCGAATTTTGCGCGCATGATTGGTCGCTACACGCGCGAGGAGATCGGCGCGCTGTGGACCGACGCCGCCCGTATTGAGTCATGGCGCCTCGTTGAGGTAGCCGCTTGCGAGGAGCTCGCAGGGCCGACCGAAGGCGAGCTTGAGGCGATCCGCGGCGCTACTGCAACGGCCGAGCAGGTAGCCGAGCGCGAGAAGGTTCTCGACCACGACGTCGCCGCCTTCGTTGACGTTCTCTCTGCCAGCGCCGGCCAGCCGGCAGGCCGCTGGATTCACTACGGCCTCACTTCAAGCGACGTGCTCGACACTGCGCTGGCCGTTCAGCTTCGCGAGGTGGGAGTGATTGTCCTCGCCGGCGCTGAGCAGCTGACGCAGGCGCTCGCCAGGCTGGCGCGCGAGAACGTCGACACGCTCTGCGTTGGTCGCACGCATGGTGTTCACGCCGAGCCAACGACCTTCGGCGTAAAGATCGCCGGCTTCGCAGCCGAGGCGGCGCGCAACCGTGAGCGGCTGCGCCGCGCCTTCGACCAGGCTGCGGTCGGTGCGCTCAGCGGTGCGGTTGGAACCTACTCGGCGACCGACCCGAACTTCGAGCAGCGCGTATTGGCACGGCTTGGCCTTCAGGCCGAAACAATCTCAACTCAGGTCGTCGCTCGCGATCGCCTCGCCGAGCTGCTACAGGCGATCGCACTGGCCGGCGCCGGCCTCGAGCGGCTCGCGACCGAGATTCGTCACCTCCAGCGCACGGAGGTGCGCGAGGTTCAGGAGCCTTTTCGCTCCGGTGCGCAAAAAGGCTCCAGCGCGATGCCGCACAAGCGCAACCCAATTACGAGCGAGCGAATCACCGGCCTCGCCCGCGTGCTGCGCGGCAACGCCCAGGCCGCGACTGAGAACGTTGCGCTCTGGCACGAGCGTGACATCAGCCACTCCGGCGCCGAGCGGATCATCCTGCCCGACTCAACGATCCTGCTCGACTACATGCAGCATCTCGCAATTCGCCTGGTCGAAGGGCTGGTCGTTGACCGCGAGCGGATGCTCGCCAATCTTGAGATGACTTGCGGCGCGCTCTTCTCGCAGCGCGCGCTGCTGGCGCTCGTCGCCAGTGGAATGAGCCGCGACGAGGCCTACCGCATCGTTCAGGAGGACGCCCAGCGCGCCTGGGATGAGCAGACTCAGCTTCGCGGGCTGCTCGAAGCGCGCGGCCTCGAGATTGATCTTGACGAGGTCTTCGACTCGTCGGCCTACACCGCGCACGCCGCAGCGATCGTCGCTCGGCTGGACGACGTCGTCGGGTGATCTGGGGACCGCAATAAGAGCCCGCAAATAGCGCATTTCGCTGGACTTTTCCGCCTGCCAGCCTAATAGCATCGGGGTCATGTCAGAGCTCCTAGATTTGCCGCTGCTCTCGAGCGGAAAGGTACGCGAAGTTTATGAACTCGGCGACGACCTTTTGATGGTTGCCTCCGATCGCATTTCGACCTACGACGTGATTCACCCGACGCCGATTCCCGGCAAAGGTGCCGTCCTGACCGGCGTCTCTGATTTCTGGTTTCAGCGCACAAGCGGGATCGTTCCAAACCACCTGATCTCCGTCACCGACGGCGTTCCAGGCGAGGTTCGCGGCCGGGCGATGGTCGTCAAGCGGCTCGAAATGTTGCCAATCGAATGCATCGTGCGCGGCTACATCACCGGTTCGGGATGGAGCGATTATCAGAAGACGGGAAGCGTCTCAGGAATCGAACTCGCGAGTGGGCTTGAAGAGTCGCAGCAGCTTCCCGAGCCACTCTTCACTCCTTCGACGAAAGCCGAGATTGGCCACGACGAGGCGATCAACTTTGAGCAGGCTGCGGAGCTTGTCGGCGATCGCGAGCTGACCGAACGAGTCCGCGACACGGCAATCGAGCTTTATCGCTTTGCCGCCGATTACGCCCGCGAGCGCGGCGTGATTCTCGCCGACACAAAGTTTGAGTTTGGCCTTGACGCTGACGGCAACTTGACTGTCGGCGATGAGGTGCTGACGCCCGACTCGTCGCGCTACTGGCCGCTTGAGGGGTACGAA
>SYIT01000035.1 GCA_005798685.1 Actinomycetota bacterium
GGTCGAGGCTGTGTGCCAGCGAGCGGCGGATCGAGCGGCCAGCGTTGTTGACGATCATGTCGACCGAGGCGTGCTCTGCGAGGATCGTCGCTACCAGCTCGTCGATCGACTCGATCTCCGAGAGGTCGGCCGAATAGCAGTAGGCGCTGCCACCGGCCAACTCGATTTCGGCCTTCACCTCTTCGAGCTTGTCGAGCGAGCGTGCTACCAGCAGCGGCGTGCCGCCAGCAGCAGCGATCTCCAGCGCCGCCGAGCGGCCAATGCCGCTCGAGCCGCCGGTTATCACGACAGTCCGCCCGTTCAGGGCCGCGCGCAGCGAGCTGCTGGCAAAGCCACCGGCGTCGAGGTGGTTCTCCCAGTAGTCCCAAATCACCTGCGCGTAGTCGGCCAAAGCTGGAACCTCGATGCCACTCCCGGCCAGCGCCGCATCGGTCTGTGTCGTGTCAAACGAGCAGCTGAAACCGGTGTGCTCGATCACTTCGGGCGGGATGCCGAACTCGTCGAGCACCGTCTCGGCGACCGTCGTCACACCGGGCAGCGAACGCAGAAGCGCGTTGGTCTGTGCGGCGAGCGGGTCGAGCGGGCCGGGTGGCAGTCGCAGCGCGAGGTGAGGAGCACCGGCCGCCTTGGCGAAGTCGTTGAGCGCCGCGGCCGAGGACATCATCTTCGGCGAAGCAATGTGGAACGCGTTCCCGTCAAGCCCCGGCTTGTGGGCGATCTCGACGATTGCGTCGGCGACGAAATCAACAGGCACGATGTTCGTCTCGCCGATCTCAGGGCCAACCAGTGGAAGCCAGGAGGGGAGGACGTTGCGTGCGCGGCGGATTGCCCTAAAGAAGTAGTAGGGCCCGTCGACCTTGTCGATTTTGCCGGTCCGCGAATCGCCGATCACAACGGCCGGCCGGTAGATCCGCCACGGCACTGCGCTCATTTCGCGCACCAGCTTCTCGGACTCGAACTTGGTGCGGTGATAGGGCGACGGCAGCGTTTGCCCTTCGTCGAACATCTGCTCCGTGAAGACGCCTTCGTAGGAGCCGGCGACGGCGACCGATGAGACGTGGTGGAGCGTGCCCGGCTGGAGCTCGGCGACCAGCTCCAGCAGGTGAGCGGTTCCACCGGTGTTGAGCTCCTCGTTGCGGGCCTCGGAGGCCGTCATGTCGTAGATCGCGGCGAGGTGGAAGAGGTGGTCAACTTTGCCGCGGTGCTCGCCAATCCACTCGTCGCTGACGCCCATCATCGGCTCCAGCAGGTCGCCACTGATGAGCTTCAGGTTCTCGCCGCCGGGCCAATGCTGCGCCATTGCCTCGAAGCGTTCACGCGAGCTTTCGCGCACGATCGCATGGACCGTGTCGCCGCGCGCGAGCAGTCGCTGCGCGAGGTTGCTGCCGATGAAGCCTGTTGCGCCGGTTACGACGTAGGTCGTCATATGGCGAGCCTAACGCAGCGCGTGATGGGCCGCAGCCCTACCAGCCGGCTTGCCAGCTGTCGCCGGCCGCGGACTTGAGGCGCTTGGCGGCGTCTTTGCGAGCCTCTTTGCGCTTCTCAAGCCGCCACTGCAGCAGGCTCATAAAGAGAATGAAGAGCGGGAAGAAGGCGATCACGATGAAGCCGGTCATCGTCACGACGCGGTCGGTCGCCGCGCCATATGTTCCTTCGCCGCTGATCGGCTCCTGCGGAGATGCGGCGATCGCAGCCGGGGCAATCAGCAGCAGGCTGACGGCCGAAACTGGAAGCGCGGCGAGTACTCGAAAAGTCACGCTTTCAAGTTTAGCGAATGCTCAACGGGTCTTGATCTTCGTTTTCAGGAACGCGATCACGGTCTTGAGGAAATCGTTCGTTGCCGGCGCTGCCAGCAGCGGATCAAGATGGCTCGTCGAGCCCTTGCGGTCAACGATTACAAGGCCGCCCTTGGGCACCTTCGAGCGCGCCGCAAAGTTCTTCGCACCGTTGACGACGCCGTCGCGCGAGCCGCTGAGCGAGGTCTGGAAGGCGTAGTAAGGAACGTTTACATCCTTGAGGTGCCAGACACGCAGCCCGAGCACCTTCGCGGCCCAGTTGTTGCGATCCATCGAGCTGGCGCCGTTGGTGTCAACGTTGAGCCGCGCCGGGTAGTACCAGTCGACGCTGTTGGTGCCGTACCGGTCGCCGCCAAAGCCCTTGGCGATGTTCTGAACCGGAGTCACTTCGCCGTTCTCCCAGCCGCGCGGATCGCCCGTTGTGGCCAGACGGCCGGCGCGCACCTGAATCAGTGAGAGTGCGGCTGGCGAAGTGTCATTGTCGAAAGCGAAGCCAAGCGCGCCTTCGTTGGTGGTTGGCACGTTGGCCTTCAGGTACGAGGGCAGCAGCGGGAATGAAGCCAGAACCGAAGGCGCGTTTGGAGCCTTCAGCGCTGCCAGCGCGCCGACCTGCGCGAACGGGCCGGTTGCCCAAGCGAAGCCCTTCAGCCCGAGCAGGTTGGCCCAAGGGCCGTCGGGGTTCTCGGCAGTGACGTCGAGCTTGGCGAGATTTGCGCGCGCTGATTCGGCTGTATCGGTCGAATCGAATGTTCCGGCAAGGCCGCCGTCGATCGCGACGATGCCGGCGATGTCCTTGTAGCCGGGCTTACCGTTGAAGTCCCAAGTTGCATAGGCGGCGGCCATTGAGGCGCCGAGCGAGTGACCGCCGAGGATCACTGTCTTGCCCTGCTTCTTCGCCTGCAGGATCACGGCGCGGGCGTCCTCGACCTGCATCTTCATGCCCCAGTCCTTCATGAACTTGAAGTCCTTCGCCTGCTTCGGCACGAACTTCTCCTTCTGTGCCGGGTTGAGTGTCCAGCCGAGGTAATAATCGAGCGCTTGCTGCGGCGTTGCCTTGTTGGCGAGCACCTTCTGCATCATCGAGTTGTCCTCGAGCGCTTGCTCGCGGCGGTCCATCGCCCAAACCTGAAGGCCAGGGACCTTCTTCGCGAGCTCGGGGCCGACGAGCGCGAAGTTTTCGGCGCCACCGTTGGTGCCTGGGATCAGCAGCAGCACCTTCTTGGCGCTGCTGGGTCCGTACTTGGTGATGAAGACCTTGTTGTATTTCGCGGGCGTGCCCGGCAGCGAGCCGACCTTTACGACGGTCGGCGCGGCGGCTCCGGCAGACGCGGCGAGCGTCAGGCTGAGGGCAGCGGTTGTCAGGGCTGAGAAGGTCTTGAGATTGCGCATATCACGGGACCGTACCATCTCCCCGTGGCCACTATCACCGCTTCAGATTTGGGCAAGGACGTTGCAGGCCGTCCGCTGCTGCGTGGCGTCTCGTTCCGGCTCGAGCGGCGCGACCGCATGACGATCGCCGGGCGCAACGGCGCCGGCAAGACAACGCTGCTTCGAATGCTCGCCGGTGAGACGCCGATCGACTCGGGGGAGCTGTCGCTGGCGAAGGGCACGAGGCTTGCGCTCCACGACCAGCGGCCGCCTCGCGAGCGCTCGCTTACGCTGCGCAATTACGTCCTCTCTGGCTGCACCGAAGCCGTCGCGTTGGAGGCGAAGCTCACCGAGCTGGAGACCAAGATGGGAGAGGGCGACCAGCGCGCCGTTGACTCCTACGCCAACGTTCAGGCCCGCTTTGAGCTCGCTGGCGGCTACAACTGGCGCGACCGCGTCACCGACATCGTTTTCGGGCTTGGCTTCCACGAGCGCGACCTTGCCCGCTCGCTCGACAGCTTCTCCGGCGGTGAGATGACGCGCGGCTCACTCGCCCGCGCGCTGGCCGGTTCTCCCGACGTACTGCTGCTCGACGAGCCGAC
>SYIT01000036.1 GCA_005798685.1 Actinomycetota bacterium
CCAGACAGCGATGTTGATCCTCGCGGCGATCGTGCTGGTCGCTCTGATCGCAACCTCGACGATGATGCATGGAGGGCTCGGGACGGTCAACGCCAAAGCCAAGTTCCACCAGATGTTCAGCCAGAACCGCGCCGTCAACGTCCTCGCGGCGGCAAGAATCTTCCTCTTCGCCTCGCGCGACGTCTGGTTTGTCGTCGGACTGCCGGTCTTCCTGCGAACCGTGCTTGGCTGGAGCTTCTGGGAGGTCGGCGGCTTCCTCGCAATCTGGGTGATCGGTTACGGCGCCGTGCAGGCCTCAGCGCCGAAGTTCGTCCGTCGCCGCGCCGCCGAGGGCCATGGCGAGCCGGACGGCAGAACGGCAGCGCTGATCGCCTTCGTACTGGCCTTTTTCCCTGCGGCTATCGCAATAGCGCTGAGCGCTCGCGTTGACCAAACCTTCGCGATCATCGTTGGCCTCGCCGCCTTTGGCGTGATCTTCGCCGTCAACTCGGCCGTCCACTCCTACCTAATTCTCTCCTACTCACAAAGCGACAAGGTCGCGATGAACGTTGGCTTCTACTACATGGCCAATGCCGCCGGAAGGCTGATCGGAACGCTCCTCTCCGGCCTGCTCTACCAGTGGCAAGGCCTCACCGCCTGCCTCTGGGCCTCCGTGATCTTCGTGATCGCCGCCGGGCTGCTCTCGTTGATGCTGCCAAACCAGCGCGCTGGGGCCGGCTCCCGCGCTAGCTTGTCGAGCGATGGAGCAAGTGGCGAAACAGCTCTCACGGCGTGAGGCTCTTGCCTTAGCTGCCACTGCGACCGGAGCTCTGGTCGCTGGCTGCGCCGACAATGCCCCGGCAACCGGCCGCAAGCGCGTTGTTGTCGTTGGCGCCGGGATCGCAGGCCTCGGAGCGGCCGCCACGCTGCGCGAGCGCGGCTTCGACGTGACGGTGCTTGAAGCGCGCGACCGAATTGGTGGCCGCGTCAACAGCATTGAACGCTTTGGGACGACGATCGACCTTGGCGCGGCGTGGATTCACGACAGCCGTGGCAACCCACTCACCGCGATTGCTAAGGCCGCTGGTCTGGAGACCGTCGCCACCAGCTACGACCGCGTCGTGCTGCGCAGCGCCGGCCAGAAGCCGGTCAGCGAAGCGATCACGGAGAAGGCGATGGCGGCGCGCGATCGGATCATCGATTCGCTCTACAGCCAGGCCGACAAAGATCCGCGTTCTAACCTCGCCCCAGCGCTGGCGCGCGAGATTCGCAAGCAGGGCCTTAGCGGCACCAGCGCCGAGGCGCTCAACTGGCTGCTGGGAGTGGAATTTCCGCTCGATCTCGGTGCATCGCCGCCGCAGCTCTCGCTCGGAGGCTTCAACGAGGGTGAAGAGTACGGCGGCGGCCCCGATCTACTGATAAAGGGTGGCGCCTCGCAGCTGATCAACAAGATCGCCGAAGGGACGAAGGTTGAGACCGGAGCCGAGGTCACCTCGATCAAACTCAGCGGCTCGAGCGTCGAGGTGCGGACTCGCTCAGGCTCGGTGGTTCGCGCCGACGGGTGCGTTGTAACGATTCCGCTTGGCGTCCTCAAGGCTGGCGGGGTTCGCTTTGATCCCCCACTCCCGGCTGCCTCGCGCCGCGCAATCTCACGGATCGGCTTCGGCCTGCTCGACAAAGTCTTCCTCTCCTACGGCTCATCCTGGTGGCCCGAGGCGATAAACCAGCTCGGAACGGTTGGCGAGCCACCGGCGAACACGATTAGCGTCTTCTCACTATCGCGCTTAACCGGTACGCCGCTCGCCGTTGGCATTACCGGCGGCCCTTACGCCGCTGGGCTCGAAAAGGCCGGGCGCAGCGCGATGACAGCGGCAGTAATCGAGCGCCTCCGCGCGGGCTTCGGGACAGCCGCCACTCCGGTCGCGAGCGAACAGACCAACTGGCGTAAGGATCCCTTCTCGCGAGGCTCCTACTCGTATCTGACGCCGCAATCGGGCTACTCCGACCGCGAAGCGCTCGGAAAGCTCAACGGACGGCTAATTCTGGCCGGCGAGCACACCAGTATCGACCGTCCAGCAACGATGGACGGCGCCTGGCTAGCCGGCAAGGCGGCGGCGCGCAGGCTGGCAGCCGCACTCAGCTGAGCTTTAGTGCCGGCGAAGCCTTAGTTTGCGGCCTGAGCGTCGTCGAGGTACTGCTGTTTCGCCGTCTCGTTGAGAAAGGCGACGGCCTGCTTTTTCAGCGTTGGGAAGCTGATCGCGCAGAGGTCCTGATTGGCTGCCGACTGCGGCAACGTGACGCTGGCTGAGGTTGCTCCCTTCTTCCATGTCATCGAGGCCTCGTTGCGGTTCGCGAAGCCCTTGTCGGCGAGGTCGGCGCAGACGAGTTGAGCAGCTACGTCGCTGGTCGGTGGAGCCTGCTTGCCGCTTACAGCGACCGTTACTTGAGCGCCGGCAATCGTGAAGATGAACGGCGAATCGTAGGCTTTCACGGTCTTTTTCGCTACCGCTGTTGTCGCGCTGCTCGACGAATCTCTGCCGCCACCACCGCATCCGCCGGCGGCGATCGCCGCGCAGGCGATCAGGCCCGAAGCAGCGGAGGGAAAGCGTTTCATTAATCGCAGTCTAACCGTGTTTCTACCGCGTTTCTACGTGCCTTTTTCGACTTTTTGCGCGGCTGGCACGCGGCCGAGGTATGAGGCTGAAATTTGCCGGTGAATAGGCACCTCATAGCCTCAGAACGCAATACGACCGCGGAATTGCTTAGGCTTGCGGAACTCGCAACCGAAAGAGGTCCCGTGAATAAACAAGATCTAGCAGCAAGAGTCGCATCAAGCACCGGCGCAACGCAGGCGGAAGCCCAGCGTACGCTGGACGCAACACTCGACGCAATCGTCAGCGAAGTGGCTGGCGGCGGCGAAGTGAACCTAGCCGGCTTCGGCAAGTTCACCGTTGCTCACCGCAAAGCCCGCGAGGGTCGTAACCCGGCAACCGGGGCGACGATCCAGATTCAAGCGAGCAAGGCGCCGAAGTTCTCAGCGCTCGGCGCCTTCAAGAAGGCAGTCAAGGGCGCGATGTAGCAAGGGCGCCCTCGCGGCGCCCGCCCGGCAGTACCGTTAAAACTAACGGCGTCCTGGCACGAAGCCGGGGCGCCGTTGTTTTTTGTCCTTCGCCAGCAGGCGCTGAGCTTTCGGCTGGTAGTTTCAGCTGACCGTGAGCTCCGAACCAGCCAATCCCCCGGCCGACAGGGCGGCCTACGCACACGAGGCGGTTGTCACGACGCGCTGGAAGGACAACGACGTC
>SYIT01000037.1 GCA_005798685.1 Actinomycetota bacterium
GGCGTAGATCGTGTCAAACGCGAGCGATGACTTGCCGGAGCCAGAGAGACCGGTAATCACAACCAAGGAGTCGCGCGGCAGCTCGAGCGAGATGTCCTTGAGGTTGTGCTCGCGGGCGCCGGAGACGACGATTGAGTTGACTGATGCCATTGAGGCCAGTCTATTGGCCGCCAGTGGCCGCGCAGTCGCGTCGGTGCGCCGGGTCAGCTAACGCGTCAGAGCGAAGGCGACTTTGCGATACGCGGCGAGTGCCGGCTTGTCCTCAAAGCTCCCGTCCGGGCCGACACGGCGCAGGCCCGCATATTCAAAAGCGTCTTGGTTGCCGCTGTCGCTACTGACCCAGTTGTACCAGTAGGCGCGTGCGAGCTTCAGCCGCGTAGCGCTCTTCGCGTAGGCGCGGTAGACCTCGTCCACCTTTACTGCTTCACCGGCCTCGGTCGTCACCCAGCTCTGGTTCGCGTCGGCCTTGCCGCGGCCTGACGGCCAGGAGATCTCTGTCACCCAGAGCGGCGCGCTGCGGGCACCGTTGGCGTCGAGAACTGCGCGGACGAAGCCAAGAATCTTGACGCTGCCGCTGGCCGTGCCGGTAAACGGATGGACGGCGACCGCGTCGAAGTAACCGCGCGCCTTCATCCCAGCCTTGAACAGCGTGGCGTAGTCGCGCCAAGAGAAATTGGGCAGCCCGGCCGTGATCACCTTCGCGCCGGGGTCGGCAGCCTTTACGGCCGTGTAGGACGCCCGCAGCAACTTCGCATAGGCCGGAGCCCAAGACTTGACGGGGAAGTATCGACTCAGACTTGGCTCGTTCCAAATCTGAAAGTTGCGCAGCGGTCGCTTCGGCAGCGAAGGGTTGGCTGGCCAGAAGTTGCCTTTTGGGCCGTAGCGGCTGATCAGCGTTTTCAGGAAGCGGCCGTATGCCGCCGGCTCGCGCGGCGGTGAGAAGACTTCGCTGGGCTTCAGTGCGGCCCAAGACGGCGCGCGCAGCACAAGCGCAGTGACGTCAATTCCGTTCCGCGCCGCAGCGGCGATCTGAGCGTCGGTGGTCGAAAAGTCGGTTGGGATGCCGCCGACGTTGGTGAAGTATTGGTGGGTGCTCTCTGGAATCTGCGCGAAGCTTGCGTAGGGCTGCAGCTGGGGCCACTGAACAGGAAGGCGGATCGTTCCAACCCCGCTGGCGCGCATTACGGCGCCTTCCTTTGCCAGATCGACGCCGACAGCGTCGAGCGGACCGTTGGCTGTGACGCCAAAAAAGGTCGATCGGAGCTTTGCTGCCTGCGCCGGAGCAGTAAAGACCGCGGCAACCGCCGCAGCCGCAATGATTGTCGCTAAAGGACGCACTGTCAGTAGAACCGTTCTAAACGCCCGGAGTTGCGCCAACTTCGCTCAGAACGCGCTCGGCGTCGATTCCAGGGAAAGCCTCGCGCAGCTGCGCCTCTGCTTGCTCGAGCGCGATGCCGCGGCCAATCAGCTCGAGCGCCACGAGCCGCGCGCCCGCGGCGGCGCCCTCCGGCGCATCGCCGCCTATCGGCGACTCCGTCAGCGGCGTCGACGCCGGCGTCGTCACGGCATGCGAATGCAGCTCAATCACGCTGAGTCGCACCTGCCCCAGCTCTTCCTGTAGTTCAGCGGTCTGTGAGCGAACCGTCGCCGCCAGCTGCTCAAGCGCGCGTTCAACTGTGTCGATCCGCGCCAACGCCTCGCTGCGGCTTTCATTTGGGTCTACTGAAGGCGAATTACTCATTTTCAAAGCGTAGCTGTGTGGTCACGCGCTCGTAGCCGATTGAGTCCCAAACTATTCGAGCTAGCGGGCGGGCGGCCGCAGACTGCGCGCGACCTGTTGATAGGCGGCGAGTGCAGGCTTATCGACGAAGCTTCCATCGCTGGCAACCGTTCGCAGCCCGGCGTAGTCCCAAGCGTTGCCACCGCGCTGATCGCTGCTGATCCAGCTATACCAGTAAACACGCTCCAGTTTCAGCCGCGGAGCGCTCTTCGCGTAGCTTCGGTAAGCCTCAGCGAGCTTTTTTGCCTGCCCAGCTGGTGTCGTAATCCAGCCTTCGTTGCGGGGCAGAACCTTGGCCTTGCCACGGGCCGACGGCCATCCAGTTTCAGTGACCCAGATTGGGCTATTGCCGGCGCCATTGGCGTCCAAGACGCGGCGGACGCGACTGAGCATTTCGATGCAGCCGGCGGCATCGTTGGTGTAGGGGTGGACGGCGATAGCGTCGAAGTAGCCGCGCGCGCGCATTCCAGCGCGAAACAGTTCTGCGTAATCACGCCAAACAAAGTTCGGCATCCCCGCGCTGACGACAGTCGCCTGAGGGTCGGCACTCTTGATTGCCTTATAGGAAGCGCGCAAGAGCTTGACGTAGGCTGGCGCCCACGGAGCGACCGGGAAGTGATACTTCAGATTCGGCTCGTTCCAGATCTGAAAATGGCGCAGCGGGCGACGCGGAAGCTCGCCGTTTTCTGCCCAGAAGCTGCCTTTGACGCCGTAGCGCCCAATCAGCGCGGAGAGGAAGCGGCCATAAGCGATCGGGTCTCGCGGCGGGGTCATGTAATTCTTAGGGTTGCGGCCAGCCCAAAGTGGTGAACGCATGACAAGCGCTAATACTTCAACGTCGTTCAATGCCGCGGCGCGTATTCGAGCATCGGTGACTGCAAAGGCGGTTGGGATGCCGGCAATGTCGACGAAGCGCGCCCGCTCCCCAGCTGGAACGTCAGCGAAGCGGCGGTGAGGCTGCAGATCAGGCCATTCGATCGGTAACCGAACTGTCTCTACGCCGCTGCTGCGCATCAAGGCGCTCTCTTTGACGAGGTCAACGCCCGGTCGATCGAGCGGCCCGTTGCCCATCACGCCGAAGAATCGCGGCGGCGCCGCCGCCGCCGCTTGGACGTTGAGGCAGAATGCTAAGACGGCCAGCACAGCAAGAAGTGATCGTCTCATCGCGACCAAAGCTTACTCCGGAAGGCTCTAATCGGTAGCCGGTTCGGGCCGCAGCCCAGCGGCTTCTAGGCCGTCCATCTGGCGCTTGAGGTCGCGTAGTTCGTCGCGCAGGCGAGCGGCGTGCTCGAAGCGGAGTTCTTCGGCGGCGGCGAGCATCTCCTCTTCAAGCGTCACGATTGCCTTCTCGAGCTCGTCGGGCGCATGCTCGCTGGCGTCGCGCTTGGCGCCGCGACGGCTCTTCTTTGGCGTCTTGCTTTCGGCCTGGAGGAACTCGGCGATGTCGCTGACGCCCTTGCTTATCGAAGCAGCAGTGATGCCGTGCCGCTCGTTGTGGGCTAGCTGGATCTCGCGCCGGCGGTTTGTCTCTGAGATCGCCATCTTCATCGAGTCGGTTATCCGGTCGGCATACATAAGGACGGTGCCGTCAACGTGGCGAGCGGCGCGGCCGATCGTTTGAATCAGCGAAGTTTCGCCACGGAGGAAACCCTCCTTGTCGGCGTCGAGAATCGCGAC
>SYIT01000038.1 GCA_005798685.1 Actinomycetota bacterium
AAATCGGCGTGGCCAGGCGTGTCGATGATGTTCAGCTTCACGCCTTCGTAAGGAATTGAGGCGTTCTTGGCGAGAATCGTGATTCCCTTTTCGCGCTCAAGATCCATCGAATCCATCACGCGATCGGTTACGGCGGCACCCTTGCGGAAGGCGCCGGACTGTTGCAGCATCGCGTCAACGAGCGTCGTTTTGCCGTGGTCGACGTGCGCTATGATCGCGACGTTTCGGATGTCATTGCGTTCAGCCATGGCTAATTGACCTTGCCTTCGGGACGTCCCGAACGGAAAGGCCGTGTAGTGAGGGTAGTAGGGCCTCAATCGCGCCGCTCTCGCGATAACCAAACCGTCACCTTCGCGCAACCGCGACAGAGCTAGCCTTCGCGCCTTATGGTTATTCAGATGTTGACCAAGAGAACGCTCCTCGCGATTGCTTTGATCAGCGCGCTTGCCGCACTGCCAGCCGCCAGCGCCAGCGCCGCCAAGGCCCCTGCGCCAATCCACATCCTCGTCTCTAACGACGACGGCGTGAAGGGTGAAGGGATGAGCGCGCTCGTAACTGCGCTGCGCAAGGAGAAGGGGGTCAGCTTGACGGTCGTCGCTCCGCTCACTAACCAGTCCGGGACCGGCGGAAAGACGACGCCCGGTGTTCTTACAACGTCGAAGACGAGCACGCTCGCGGGTTTCCCGGCGATTGCCGTCACCGGCTACCCGGCCGACAGTGTCAACTACGCGCTTGACAAACTCCTGACCGGCAAGAAGAAGCCCAACCTTGTGATTGCCGGCATCAACTTCGGCGCCAACATCGGCCCATTTGTGCCGATCTCAGGGACCGTTGGCGCTGCTCGCGCTGGCGCCGCTCACGGAATCGCCGCGCTGGCCACAAGCCAAGGGCTTGCGACGCCGATCGGCTGGGCGGCCGGCGTCAAAGAGACGATCGCCTGGCTGCGCGCCAATCGTTCATCGCTGAAGAAGGGTTCGGTTTGGAACCTCAACATTCCGTCATGCAGCACCGGCAAGGTGCGCGGCTCGGTCAAGGTCAAGTCGAGCTCGTCAACGTTCTACGACTTCGACCCCTTTGGCACAGTTGATTGCAGCGTCAAGACGAGGCCGCTGACGAACGACGTCACGGCCTACTACGCCGGCTTCGCGCCGCTCGTCAACATCGGCCGCTGAGCACCGCCACGAAGCTCGATTTTACCCCTCGGCGCTGGCTGCAAAGCGGCGGGTGGCCGCCTCTAAGCAGTTACACTTCTCGCTTGATTTACGCCTCAAGTGCTGATCGTGAGACCCTGTAGCTGACGCCTGTGACCGATGATTCAATAAGCCCGGACGCCGCTACTGAAGCGAAAGAGCAGCGCCTGCTGCGACCCGAGATTCAGGCGCTGCGCGCAATCGCCGTCGCGACCGTCGTCATCTTTCACTATTGGCCCGAGCTGATCAGTGGCGGCTACATCGGTGTTGACGTCTTCTTTGCCATCTCTGGCTTCCTGATTACCGCCCATCTGGTGCGCGAAGTGGACCGCAGTGGCCACGTTTCGTTGCCCGGATTCTGGGCTCGGCGGGCGCGGCGAATTTTGCCCGCCGCGCTGCTGGTGCTGCTCTTCTGCGCCGTCGCGACCTACCTGGTCGTGCCACAGAATCTCTGGGAAAACTTCTTCCGCGAGATTCAGGCCAGCACGCTTTACGTCGAGAACTGGTACCTCGCAGGCGAAGCGGTTGACTATCTCGGCGCAGAGAACCGCCCTTCGCCGGTGCAGCATTACTGGTCACTCTCGGTCGAGGAGCAGTTCTACATCGTTTGGCCGGTGCTGATCCTGATTGCGATGCTCGTCGCCCGCAAGGGGTCGGCGCTGCTGCGCCGCCGCTCGATCACGGCGATGCTCGTGCTGTTGACGGCCGTCAGTCTCGCCTACTCGATCTGGGCGACCGCCAACAACCCTGTTGAAGCTTTCTTCATCACGCCAACGCGAGTCTGGGAGTTTGGCGCTGGGGGCGTGCTGGCGATGCTGGCTGCGACCAAGGCGCGGCCGGCGCTGCGCGCGGCTGTCTCCTGGGCTGGAATAGCGATGATCCTCGTCGCCGCCTTCGCCTACAACTCGAAGACTCCCTTCCCTGGCATCGCAGCCGCTCTGCCGATCGCGGGAACGCTGGCCGTGATCTGGGCCGGCAGCCCGGAACTACGCTGGTCGCCGACCGGTTGGATGAGCTTGCGCCCGGCGCAGTGGCTCGGCGACGTTTCGTACTCCGTCTACCTGTGGCATTGGCCGCTGCTGATTCTTGCCCCCTTCCTACTACTTGAGGATTTAAGTACGCCAGTCAAGATTGCGCTCGTAGCGCTTACGTTGGTGCTTGCAGCGCTGTCAAAGCGTTACGTCGAAGACCCTCTGAGGTCCGGTCCATTGCTCGCCGGCCGCAGGCCGCGGCGCAGCTTCGCCTTCGTACTGGCCGGAATGGGGACGGTGCTGCTGGCCAGTTTCGCTGCATTGGCGGTGCTCAGCGACAAGCAAAGCTCCGATTCGCTGGCGACCGCGCAGCTGCTGGCGAGCGGCGAGCCCTGCCTTGGCGCGGCGGCCCGTGACCCGGAAAACCAGCCCTGCATCAACCCGCGCCTACGGCTGACCGTGGCGCCGTCACCGCTTGATCTCGAAAAGCTCGCCGAGACGACGCTGAAACGGAGACGCTGCCCACGGCCGGTTTCTGTGTACCCGTCGATTTCACGGATCTGTGATTTCGGCGTGCCCAGCGCTCGCGCGAAGGATCACTTGGCAATCGTTGGCGACAGTCACTCGCTGCACTGGCGATCGGCACTGAGGGCGGCTGCGAACAAGCGCCGCTGGAACATCGTCTCAACAAGCCTGCTGGGCTGCCCGTTCAACGCAAAGATACAGCGGCGGCGCGGGCTTGATCCAGAGGAGTGCGTCGCCTGGAAACGCGCCATCCCCGGTTGGCTTGCAGGGCAGCCAAAGGTCGACACGCTGATCGTCGCCCAGCTTTCACAGCCCTACAAAGGGAAGTCGATCTTTGAGCGGGATGTAGCCGGGTATCAGCAGGCGTGGCGCACTCTGCCGCCGTCGATCAAAACGATCATCGTGATCCGCGACAACCCGCGGGCCAGCAAGGAGACGGTCGACTGCATCGAGCGGGCGATCGCCGACCGGCGCCCGGCGGGGGAGGCCTGCGCGCTACCGCGCAAGCGCGTGCTGGACGGCTACCCGGACGCTGCTGCGGTTGCCGCGCGCCGATTGAACGACCCAAATGTCGGCGTCGTTGATCTGACTCCCTTCTTCTGCGGTCGCGATCTGTGTTACCCGGTCATCGGTGGGCTGCTCGTTACCTACGACAAGAGCCACTTCACACCGAGCTTCAATGGCACGCTGACGCCATACCTGCTGCGCGCGCTGGATCGCGGCGGCTGGCTGACGCGCTGAACGCGAGCGGGCCGCTATCTGGTGGGCTTATTGGCTTAAAGCTGACTGGTCATCGTTAACCTTCAGTACCGATGTCCGTCTTTCGCTCCCGACCTCGTTGCCGCTCTTCAAGCGGGGGCGGCGAGGCAAAACGCAATCTCGTGCGCATAGCCGCCGCCGCGCTGCTGACAGCGCTTGTTACTGCATCCCCTTTGGTTGCCGGCGGCGCTGATTTTGGCGCGAGCGCCGCGCAGGCGGCAGTCGTCGCCGATCCCCCTGCTTCGGCGCCGCAGCACGTGATCTCTACAGCCCGCCGTGCAGTAATCCCGAGCTGCGTCTGCAGGTCTCACCGACTCCGTTGGAGCTGCGCACCGACTATGCGGGCGCGCTGAAGGCCGATGGGTGCGCGAGGAAAGATCGCAGCAGCGAGGGCGTCTATCAAAGCTGCACATTTGGCCCCCCGGCCGTCTCTGCGGCCCGCGCCGTTGCATTGATCGGCGACAGCCACGCCGGCCGGTGGCGGCGGGCACTGCGTAAGATTGCCCCGAAGCAGAAGTGGAGCGTTGTGTCGACTACGCGCGTCGGTTGCCCGTTCAACACGGTGATGCGTCCGAAGAAGGGCTGGAGCACCGCCGAATGCCTTGCCTGGAAGCGCGCGATCCCGGCTTGGTTGGCAAGCAAGCCTGAGGTTGACACTCTCTTCGTATCGCAGTTGACGCGCCCGTTTACGACAAAGGCCAGCTTCGAGAAGGAGGTCGCCGGCTACCAGCGGCAATGGAAGCTGCTTGGGCCAACGATCAAACAGATCATCGTTCTGCGCGACAATCCGAAGACCGTCAGAGGAACGCTTGATTGCATTGAGCGGGCGATTGCAGACAAGCGTAATCCGGGCCTCACTTGCGCTGCACCGCGCTCGCGCGTTCTCGACGCTTACCCGGACGCCGCAGCGACCGCTGCCCTGCGGATGCGCAGGGCGAACATCGGTGTTGTTGATCTAACGAGTGTCTATTGCGGCCAGAAGCTCTGCTTTCCGGTTATCGGCGGCGTGCTCGTCAACTCCGACAACAACCATCTGACACCGCTTTTCGTCGGCACGCTCGCGCCGCTGCTGCTGCGCGCTCTCGAGCGCGGCAAGTGGCTTGAGCGCTAGGCGCCTGCTCACTGTCAGATCGCTCGCGGCGGTGATGGCGAGACCGGGACTCGAACCCGGGACACCACGATTTTCAGTCGTGTGCTCTACCAGCTGAGCTATCTCGCCGCGAATGGCAGGGTATCGTGGCCTGCGCCCAAGCGTCACCGGGGCGGATGGCTTGCAGCTAGTCGCCGAGCCGTGGGCCGCGCTGGTCGCGCGTTAGCTCGTGCGCGCCGCTGCGCTGATCGAGCTCAAGATCGAGCCCTGCCATTACTGCCGCGAGGCCTGAGTAGATCGCCACGACGAGCTGAAGCTCGATCACTTCACGGTCGCTGAGCACCGCGCGCACTGCCGCCAGCTGATCGTCGGAGGGGCGGCCGCGCTCGAGTGTGATTTGCGCAAGCCAAAGTATTGCCTGCTCATCATCGCTGAAGCTCGCCACCTCAAGCGCATCGATCGCAGCAATCTCGTCCTCGCTGATCTCGCATATCTTCGCGACCTCGACGTGCTGAAACCACTCGTATTCGCAGTTCAGCGACCGTGCGACGAGAAGAATCACCAGCTCTCGCCGGCGTGGCGAGAGCTCCGCGTCGGTCCAAAGCCCGCCGGTCAGCGCGATCAACTTCGGGAATGCGTCGTCGGCTAGCGAGAGCAGCCGGAAGATGCCGAGGTCGGGCAGCGCGGAGAGTGCGCGCTGGGTTTCCGGCGAGAGCGATTCGCGCTCTGGGAATGGAATCCGGGCCATCGGTGCTAACGGTATTGCCTTTGGGTTAGCTAGGACTTGCGAGAACGAAGGCGAGCTATCGCGACCACTCCCCACCACAGCGCCAAACCGACCGCCATTCCAACCGCGAGGTTGAGGAAGAAACCAATCAGCCCAACGAGCAGCGCCAGCGCCCACGCCCAGCCGCCCTCGAGATCGCGCAGCAGCCCGATGTGGAGGAGGCCCGCGGCGGCCAGCATCCCGGCCAGAATCGGCAGCGGGAAGGCGCTGAGGACCACTGCCATTCCGGCCCCAAAGACCAGCGCGAGGACTACGAGCGCGCCGCCCATCATCAGCGGCGCGCCGCCGCTGCGGGCACCGAAGGCGCGGTGTGCCGTGAGCCCGCCGGCGCCATGGCAGACCGGCATTCCCGCGACTGCGCCGGCGAAGAGATTTACGCTGCCGAGCGTCATTGCCAGTCGGCCTGGCTTGACGCGCTGGGCGGCAGGCCCGAAGTAAACCTTCGCTGCGTCAGCAGTGGCTAGGCAGGAATTAGCGAAAGTTAGTGGCAGCTGGGGGATCACCAGCACGACTAGCGCGCTGGCGAATGCCGCGCCGCTTAGATCGGGCAGCGGCAGTCCTGACGGGCCAAGTTTCATTTCGGCTCCGGAACGGATCAGGGCGATAGCGAGTCCGAGCAAAACGAGCAGCAGCGCAATCAAGTGTTTGCGCAGCGCGACTGCGGCGGCCAGAACGATGAGCGCTAGCGCGAGCAGTAGCCAAGGGTCGCCAGCGGCGTCATTAAACGACTTCGGCGCCGTCCAGACGAGCCCCCAAGCAATCTTGAGGAAGAGTAGGCCGACGGTTAGTTGGACGCCGCGGATTAGCGGTTTGGGGAAAGCCCTCCCGGCCCAGTCGATCAGCCCAACGCCGCCGAGCGTGAAGAAGATCGCCCCCATCATCAGCGAGCCAGCGGCGATCTCACTTGCTCCGAGCCCTTCAGCTATCGCGATCGCACCGAACGCCTTCAGCGGCTGAACTGGGATCGGTAGGCGGAAGATGTAGGCGACGACGAGGTAGAGAATTCCCGCGGGCAGCAGCACGGCGGTTGCCGTAAGCCCGTTCTTGATAATCAGCGCTGCGGCGATTGGCACCAGCACGCCAACGTCTGCGACTGCCCCTGCGAGCTCCTGCCGGTCGAAGCGCATCGCAAGCTGCGATCGGGCCAGCACGGGCGCCTGTGAGCTCACGGCAGGCACCACTGCGGCTCACTTCGATCAACCATTCGTGAAGGATGCCACGGAGCCGCGCTGCGCTAGTTGGCGGCCCACTTCTTCAGCTGCGGCAGTGGGTCGATCGGCTTCGTGCCAGGGCTGTCGCGCCAGCCGTCGGGCCAGAGTTCAAAGTGGAGGTGGGGGCCGCTCGATGCTCCTGTTGAGCCGAGCAGGCAGAGCCGGTCGCCGGCTCTGACCCGCTCCCCTGGTTTGACCGCAGCCGAGGCGTACTGGCAGTGGGCGAACATCATGTCCCAGCCGTTGTTGGCGCGCAGGATGATGTAGCGGCCAGCGCCATCGCCTTGGTAGGCGACGTAGCGAACCTCACCGGCCAGCGGCGCGACGATCGGCAGGCCGGAGCTGCCAATCATGTCCTGACCTTGATGGATGTGGCCGGGGCGCCCGGCGCCAAAGCGCGCTCCTGCACCGCCAAAGCTGTAGGCGCCGCGAATTGGGAAGACGCCTGAGCTTGGCGCTGGGGGCGACGGCGTGGTTGGTTTCGGCTTGGAACCGCTCTTTGGCTTGACCGTCAGCTTCAACACGCCGCCGCGAATCGTCTCCTGCGCGGAGGCGCCGAAGATGCTGACCGTTACGCGATAGCTTCCGGCGGTGAGCTTGGGCAGGCGGATCACCTGCGAGCGGTTGGTCGTGATCCGCCCCGGCGAATAGTTGATCGTCTTGCCGCCGCTGCGTGCGATCGCGATCTTGACCTGCACGCTGGTTCCCTTCGAACGGTTGATCCTCACAACCAGCGATGCGCGGCTCCCAACCTTGACCGTGCTGCTCGAAAGTTTCTGCGCGCTCAGCCGCGGTTTGCCTGGCAGCGTCACCAGTGGCGCTCCATAGCCGGCGCCGCCGCTCCCTTCGCCCGGGTCGGCCGGCTGATTGGGGTCGGCGCCGCCGGTGCTTGCGAACGCGCTGGCAGAGGTGAGCAGCAGCGCAGCGGCAGCCGCGGTCGATGAGAGGAGAAGTCGGTTCATGTTCGTTAGAACGTCTAGAGGCACCCTTTCGACGCGGCGTGCGAAAAAATGAACGTTCGCTTGCAGAGCCGCTCAAGGCTGGCTACTTCCCGGCGGTGAGCATCAGTTCAAGCAGCTCAAGCGCCCCGGCTTTGTGCAGCGGTTCGTTGAGGTTGCCGCACTTGGGCGACTGTACGCAGGAGGGGCAGCCCTCGGCGCACGGGCACTCGGCGATCAGGCGCTGCGCATCACTGGCTAGCTGCTCGAAGTTGAGGAAGCCTTGGCGCGTGATGCCAACGCCGCCGGGGTGGCCGTCGTAGATGAAGATCGTCGGCCCGCCGGTCTGCACGTGGGCGTTGGTCGAGAGACCGCCGATATCCCAGCGGTCGCACATCGCCAGCAGCGGCAGCACGGCAATCTGCGCGTGCTCGGTTGCGTGCAGTGCGCCGAGCAGCACGTCGAGCGGAAGCTGCTCGTTGAGCTGGCCTGTCTCAAACCAAAGCGCCTGAGTTGCGAACTGCGTCTTCGGCAAGGCCAGCCCATTCAGATCGATCACCTCGTTGCTCGGAAGCCGCTTGCGCTGGTAGGCGAGCACCTGCTCGCTAACGATCACGCGGCCGAAGCTGAGCTGAACGCCGAGCGTTTCGCGACGGTCGAGCAGGGTTTCTATCACCGTCTCCGTCTCTTTCTTCGGCTGCGTAAACCAGTCGCCGGTGAACGGCTCGACGAGCGCCTCGCGCCGCTCCAGATCGAGCGCGCTGACCGAGTAGGAGCGACCCATGTGGAGGTAAACGGCGCCGTCGTGAATCGTCGAGCAGGCGCGCGCCGCCTCAACGGTGCCGATCAGCTCGCCCTGTTTTACGTCGATCACGCTGATCGAATCGGGCGAGGCGGAGCGGAGCGAAACGCGCGCCGCCGGGAAATCCTCAGGCGCCCGCAGCGTAAAGCTGCCGCTGCGCTCGATCATCACGCCGCCGGCAACCAGCGCCTCGCAGTGAGCGCGCAGGCGTGGGCCGAGGATCTCCGCATCATCCTCCGGTTTGATCGGCCCTTCGTGTGCGGCGCAGGTGAGGTGGCTGAGGTGGATCTGCCCGTTTTCGTATTCGAGGATCGCCGCTTCAACCGGCCGCTCCAAGAACTCGTCGGGGTGGCGGCAGAAGAACTGGTCGAGCGCGTCGTCGCCGGCAACGTAGACCGCGAGCCCGCGGCCGCGGCGCCCGGCCCGTCCCCACATCTGCCGCAGCGACGCGACCGTGCCGGGGAAGGTTACGGCGAGCGCTGCGTCGAGCTGGCCGATGTCGATCCCGAGCTCCAGCGCGTCGGTTGTGACGACCGCCAGCAGCTCGCCGCTAACGAGTTTCTGTTCCAGCTCGCGGCGCTGCTGGGGGGTGTAGCCGGCGCGGTAGGCGGCGACGCGCTCGGCGATCGCCCCGTCGCCGCGGCGTCGCAGCTCCTCGGCGGCCATCTTCGCAACCAGTTCAGCGCCCTTGCGCGACTTGATGAAGCAGATCGTCCGCGCGTCGGCGCGAACGAGCCCCGCAACGATCGACGCCGCTTCGCTCAAAGCGCTGCGCCTCGTCTGCAGAACTTCGTCCTCGATCGGTGGGTTCCAGATCGCGATTTGGCGCTGGGCGCCGGGCGCGCCGTCGTCATCGACCAGCGCAACGGGCGCGAGGCCGGTCAGCCGCTCGGCCAACTCAACCGGGTTGGCGATCGTCGCGCTGGCAAGCAGGAAGCGAGGCTCGGTGCCGTAGGCGCGAGCGACCCGCCGCAGGCGCCGCAGCACGTTGGCTACGTGCGAGCCGAAGACGCCGCGGTAGACGTGCGCCTCGTCGATCACAACAACGGCGAGGTTGGCGAAGAAGTTCCCCCACGCCTGATGGTTGGGGAGGATTCCAACGTGGAGCATGTCGGGGTTCGTGAGGATCAGGTTGGAGCGCTTGCGGATCGCCGAGCGCTGCTCGCGCGGCGTGTCGCCGTCGTAGATTGCGGGGCGGACCTCGTCAGTCAGCCCAAAGCGAGCGATTGAGCGGGCCTGGTCCTGTGCCAAGGCCTTCGTCGGGTAGAGGTAGAGAGCTCGAGCATGAGCGTCGCCGCAGAGCACCTCAAGCGTTGGCAGCTGAAAGCAGAGCGACTTGCCGGAGGCCGTTCCGGTCGTGACGATCGTCGTCCCCTGCCAGGCCGCTTCGAGCGCCTCGAGCTGATGGCTATAGAGCTGCTCGATCGCCGCCGTTTTAAGTCCGGCAAGCAGCTTTGGCTGCAGATCGCTCGGGATTGGAACGGTCTTCGCAGCGCGCGAAGCTTCGAATGCTTCACGCACCAAGCGGCCGTCGGCGCGCCCTGCGTCAAGCATCGCGCTCCAAGGCTCAGTAGTGCGAACAGTGCTCACGACGGTGATGGTATGCGCGATGGCTACCCTCGATCAGGTGCGCTGCGCATACGTTGACATGGATGGCACCCTGCTCGGCCCCGGCGGCGGACTTTTCGCCGGCCCAGACGGTGAGGTCGCGCCGCTCGGCGCGAAGGCGATCGAGGCCTGCCTGCGCTCCGAGATTGAGGTTGTTGTGATGTCCGGCCGTCGCCGCTCAACGGCGATTGAGGACGCCCGCCTGTTCGGCCAAGGCTGCTGCATCTTCGAAACCGGCGCCGGCGTTGTGATGGAAGGCGAGACCTACTGGCTTACGGGCACCTGGCAGCCTGACGAGCGCACGATCCACCAGCAGATCGAAGACAGCGGCGCCCCTGCGCTGCTGCTCGAGGAGTATTCCGGCTGCCTTGAGGTTCACGACCCGTGGCATAGGGATCGCGAGGTTTCACACCTGCTGCGCGGCCTGATCGACACCAACGTCGCCGATCATTTCCTCGCCGATAACGGCCACGAGGAGCTTGAGCTAACCGACAACGGAGCCGTTCACCGCCGCTCGCCGGCGCTCGCCGAGCTCTCAGAAGTGCACGCCTACCACCTGCGTCCGCGTGGCGTTTCGAAGGCTCACGCCGTCGCCGCCCATCAGCGAATGCGCGGCTACAAGCCGGAGGAGTGCGTCGCGGTCGGTGATTCGCGCGAGGATCTGCGCGTCGCGACGATGGTCGGCAGCTTCTGGTTCGTCGCCAACGCCTTGGAGCGTGACCCGCAGCTAGTTGAAGCGATGGCTGGTCACGCCAATGCCCGCGTAGCCGAAGAGGCTCACGGGGCCGGCGTTTACGAAGCGATCTTGACGACGCTGCGCGGCGGCTGAAGAGAGAGCCGCGCGCGGACTGCGCGCGCAGCGAGTGCCTCTTAGCGCTGGCCACTTAGCCGGGCGCGCAGGCGCGCCCAGAAGCCGGGTCGCGGCCGCCTGCGCCAGAGCGCCGGCGGCGGTACCGAGGTGCGGACAAGCTCAGTCCAGCTGTCGACGCTTAGCTGGCCGGAGATCAGCGCGCCAAGCCCTGCCGTTACCGGCGCGTCGATGCCAGCGTCGGCGAGTGCCTTGGCCAGCATCGGCACCGACTCCAGCGCCTCCACTGCTTGGCCAATGCGCTCCGGGATCTCTACCGCTGGCACACCAGCGCCGAGCAGCTCGCCGGCGCGGCGGTTGCGGCTGCCGGGGGCCAACGCGGTCGCGACGAGGTCGCCCGTTCCGGCTAGGCCGATCATCGATTCCGGCCTGCCGCCCTGGCTCTCCGCTAGGCGCCAAATCTCTTGGAAGATGTGGCCTGCCGCGGCGCCTGCGGCATTAAGCCCTTGCGCTTCGGTCGCGCCGGAAGCGAGCGCCGCCGCGTTCTTCGCCGCGCCTGCGTATTCAACGCCGAGCGGATCGTTTGAGATTTCGCAGATCACGCCGCCGCGCGTGAAGATGTGCGCGAGCATTCCAGCTAGTTGCTCGTCGGTCGAGGCAGCGACCAGCGCGCCGCCATCGTGAACCAGCTCGTCGGCGTGGGCTGGGCCACCGATTACCGCCACGCGCTCAGCGCCGTAAAGCGCGCTGCTGACCGACGTTGTGACGGCTCCGCTCGGCGCGACGAGCCCCTTCGCCAGCGAGACGATCGGCGTGCGTGGGCGCAGGCCACGCTGCCCCAGCTCGGCGATAACGTTGGCGATTGCGATTGACGGGACGGCGAGCAGAACAAGCTCGGCGCGCTCCAGCGAATCGGCCGACGTTTCAATTCGTAGCTCGCGAGGCAGCGGAACGCCCGGAAGGTAGGCGTGGTTCTCGCCGTCGCGCTGAAGTTCCGCCGCTTGAGCGGCGGTGCGAGCCTGCAGCGTCGTGCGGACGCCGGCGCGAACCAGCAGCATCGCGACCGCAGTGCCGAACGAGCCGGCGCCGACAACGGTCGCGCGGCGCGGCGTGGAACCACGAAAAGTCGATCGTGAAAGGTTGGCCATCGGCTCTTAGTTACCCCAAACCGCGCTCACAGGTACGCGGCAATTTCGCGCCCTGCTTGTTCGATCTCTTCGAGCGTCGTCGCTTCGATTACAGCCTGAAGGTCGAGGATCCGCTGATCGATCGGCTCAAGCCCGTTGCTGCCGACGACTGCGTAGCAAGGAACGCCGAGCTGGCGCGCGCGGACCGCGATTTCGGCCGCGATCTTTCCTTCCAGCGTTGTTCGGTCAAGTCGCCCTTCGCCGACGATCACGGCGCGCGCCGCCTTAATCCGCTCGTCGGCTTCTAGCGCGCTGAGGACAAAGCGCGCGCCCGGTTCAAGCGCGGCGCCGTACCGGGCCCAAAGCGCGCCTGAGAGTCCTCCTGCGCAGCCACTCATCTCGACGCCGCGCGGATCGCGCGGGAACGCGGCGGCGAGTTCGTTCAGGCGCGCCGTTAGCCGTTCGATAGCCGCCGGATCGGCGCCCTTCTGCGGCCCAAAAAGCTCGGCCGCCTTTTCAAACGGCGTGTTGACGTCGCAGCAAACGACTAGTTTCGCCTCGCCGATGCCGCCGGCCTGCTCAATCGCCTCGAGCGCGCCGGCGCCGCCGTCGCTGCTGGCGCTGCCGCCGACGGCGACAACCACGCTGCCCGCGCCGCTCTGCGCTGCTGCCGCGATCAACTGGCCGGCGCCGAACGAGCTGGCCGCCTCGGCGTCGCGTTCGCTCTGCTTGATCTGCGGCAGGCCGATTGCGTGCGCCGTCTCAACGATCGCGACCGAGCCGTCCTCAACGAGCCCAAAGCCGGCTTTGACCGGCCGCATCAGCGCGTCGCTTGCCTGCGCGCCCACGGTCTCGCCACCGAGCGCCAGCAGCAGCACCTCGAGCGTCCCCTCGCCGCCGTCGGCGACCGGCATCAGGTCGGGAGCCGCGGCGACAACCGCTTCAAGGCCGCGGCTGATCGCTGCAGCGACCTCGCTGGCGCGAAAGGTTCCTTTGAATGAATCGGGAGCCACGAGCACCGCTCGCGCATCGTCCGGCATCGCTGCAGCCTACCTGCAAGCTGCGCTGTCACTATCGGCCATCTTGCCGCCCGTCTGGATTAACTTCCGGCTGTAGCCGCGCGATTAACGATTGAGCTGGAGCACACCAAAGTTGAGTCAGTGAGCGGCGCCCATGCTCGCGTCAGCGGCAATACGCGGTGCCGTTATCTGTCGAGCCGCCACTGGTGGGGTAGTAGCGCCAGGTGTAGCCCTTCGAATAAAGGTTCAGCCTCAGCACACCAAAGCTGAGGCTGTAGCCGGTGCTGTTGGGGCGGGAGTGGGCGATCGGGTAGAGCGACTTGCCGCCGCCACCGACGACCCAGCTTGCGATCGCTTTGCTACCGCCGCCGGTTCCGTCGCTGTTCATCGGCAGGAAGCGCTCGTAGCCATGGTCATGGCCGGAGAGCACGATCTCAGCGTCGTAGTCCTGCAGCGTCTTCCAGAGGTCGGCCATCTCGGGGTTATCGCCGTGCTGACCGGAAGAGAAGCGGGGGTGATGCCAGAGTGCAATCGTGCACTTCTTTGAACGGTACGTGTAGAGTTTGCTGCGCAGCCACTTCTCCTGCGCAGAGCCGGTTTGGCAGCCGCCGATCGAAGCGCAGTTGGAGTTGAGCCCGATCACGCGCCAGCCGCTGAAGGTCGATGAATGCCACCCTTGTGTGCGACCTCCGGCGGCCGAGCCGAAGTAGTCGAAGTAGCCGGCCGCTCCAGCCGTGTCGTACTCGTGGTTGCCGGGAACGGGGAAGGTCTTGCTCTTCAGCTTGCCCCAGGTTGTCGCGTAGGCGGCTTGGTAGTCGGCCAGCGTGCCGCTGTTGTATTGGGTGTCGCCGAGCACCAGCACATGGTCGGGTTTGAGGCTGGCTGCGAGCGAGTAGGTAGCCGCTTGCTGGCATGTTGTCGCAGTAACTGCGGCGCCAGGCGGGCAAGCAATGTCACCAACGGCGACGATCCGCAACTTGTAGCTGCCCAGAGAAGATGCCGCGGCGCTCGATGCGCTGGTCGCGGCAACAAAGAAGATCATGAGCGTTGCCGCTAGACGAACCGTTCCCATGGTTTTTTAGAACACAACTCCGACGCCGAGGTTGCGGTGCCGCCTAACGTCAATCGCGGCGCGGCGCTGCTGTGCCGCCGCGCAGGCGTCGCAGCAGCGCGTCGCCTGCGCGTGGGCTGACGTTGTGGAAGAGCCGCAGCAGGCGGACGATCGGCGGGAAGTAGACGGCGCGCTGGTCGCCCTCGACGGCTTCGATGATCTTCGCGGCTAGCTGCGCCGGGTCGGCCGCGTCGCTGCCGCGGTACCAATCAGGCATTCGGTCACGCTCGTGAGCGTGGAGCGTCGTTTCGATTTCACCGGGGTAGACGGTCGTCAGCGAAACGCCGCTGCCGCTCAGCTCGTGCCGCAGCGCCTCGGCGAAGAGTCGCTGCGCTGCCTTCGTGCCGCCGTAAACCGCGGCCCACGGGAACGAGCGCAGCGCCGCGCCAGAGCTGATCACAACAACCTGCCCGCGCGCGCGGTCAAGCATGTAGGGGAGGCCGTAGTGGACTGTGCGCAGCGTGCCGTGCCAGTTGACCTCGCTCATCTCGAGTGCGTTCTCTAGCGGTTCGTCGCGGAACGGGCCGTAGTGGGTGATGCCGGCGTTGGCGACCAGTAGTTCGATTCCTCCCGCATCAGCTGCGAAGCGGTCGACCGCCGCTTTGACCGATTCGCTGGAGCGAACGTCGCATTTGTATTCGAAGTGATCGCCGGGCAGTGCGGTTGAAACAGCTTCGAGTTGATCGATCGAGCGCGCCGCGAGGCCAACGGTCGCGCCGCGCTGAGCCAGCGCCAAGGCCAACGAGGCGCCGATCCCGCGTGAGGCGCCGGTGATGAACGCTCTTGTGCCGGATCCTATTTCCATCACGCGAGCCTATCTGCTGCGCGATAGGATCAAAAAGATGTCGAAAGCCGAGGCCAGCGAGGCGGAAGAGGAGTACCTGCAGTCGATTTTCTGGCTGCGCGAGGCGGGGCTGCCGATGACAGGCGCCAACGTCGCCCGCGCAATGCAGCTGTCGCCACCGACGGTGCACGAGATGATTGGTCGCCTTGAGGCCGACGGTTACATTCAGCGGGCCGAAGACAAGACGATCTCTTTCACTGATAGCGGCGATAGGACGGCGCACGAGATCGTTCGCCGCCACCGCCTGATCGAGCGCTTCCTAACCGACGTTCTTGGGATTCCTTGGGATGAGGTTCATGAGGAGGCCGAGCGGCTCGAGCACGCGATGAGCCCGGTGCTTGAGCAGCGGATGCTGGCCGCTATCGGCGACGCCACAACCTGCCCGCACGGCCACCCGATTGAGGGTGGGTCGCGCGACCAGGGCGTGCCGCTGGCCGATGTTGCGACTGGCGCCAAGGTTGAGATCATGCGCTTTGAGAACGAGGCTGAGGACCTGCTCCAGTACCTCAAGGCCGCTGGTTTGGCTCCCGGGCTAAACGGAACGCTCGAAAGCTCTGACGACGAGCAGGTCGTGATGCTCAGCGAATCCGGTGAGCAGTGCGCCGTTACTCGCAGCGTCGCTGAAACAGTCGCCGTTATCGCCGACCCTTCGCCGCCGCCGCGAACCGCTCTGCCGGAGCATCTCGTGATGTCGAGCGAGCGCTACGGACGCTAATCAAAGCGAGCGGTAAGCATCGGCGAGCCGTTCGATGCCTTCGCTGATCTGCTCGGGCGTCACGCCCGAGTAGGCGAGGCGCAGCTGGTTGGTCGCGCCTTCGATCACGAAGTCCTCGCCCTTGACGAAGACGACGTCGCGCTCAGCGGCGGCCTGCTCAAGCGCCGCCACGTCGGTCCCCTCGGGCAGCTCAACCCACATGAAATAGCCGCCCTCAGGCGCGTTGTACTTCGCCTCGGGCAGGTGCTCGTCGAGCGCCGTGGTGAGCGCTGCGACGCGCTCAGCCAGCGCCGCACTTACGGTCTTGACCGACGCTTCGATTCTCCCGGAGACGCAGAATTGGTAGACGATCCCCTGCGCGACCATGTCGGGCGAGATGTAGGTGTTGGTCGCCGCCGCCGTGATCTCTTTGATCAGCGGAGCCGGGCCAACGAGGTAGCCGACGCGGATTCCTGGGCAGACTGTCTTCGAGAACGACGAGGCGTAGACGACGTGGCCACCGTCTGCGCCGTCGAGAGAGAGCATCGTCGGTAGCGGCTCACCTGTGAAGCGAATCTCGATGTAGGGGTCGTCTTCGAAGATCAGGAAGTCGTACTGCGCCGCCAGCGCCAGCAGCTCTTCGCGCTTTGCTTGGCTGAGCGTGTACCCCGCCGGGTTCTGGAAGTTGGGGATGATGTGCGCAAAGCGTGGTCGCAGCCCGGCCTCGAGTTCGGCGCGCAGCGCGGCCGTGTCGATCCCGTCGGGCTCGAGTTCGATCATCTTTACGTCCGCGCCGCGCTCCAGCAGGCCGAGCAGCGTGCGGTCGTAGGTCGGCCGCTCGACGACTACCGAATCACCGGTCTGGACTAGTTCGTCGAAGAGGAAGGCATCAGCCTGCATCGAGCCGTTGGTGACGATCACTTGCTCTACTCCAACGCCGTGGCGCTCGGCGATCAACTTGCGCAGCGGCGCGTAGCCGCCAGCCGTGCCGTAGCCGGTCACGCCGCCCGCGTCTTCGCTAAACGATTCGCCAGCCGAAGCCTTTAGGCCTTCGATGTCGATGATGTCCAGTGATGGCGCGCCGCGCGCGAATGAGATTGAGTCAGCCATAAGCTGGAATCTACGCTAGCGGACTGTTTCCAGCGCGCCAGCCTCAGTCGCCCGTGAGCACGCCACGGCTGCGCAGCAGCGCCAGTACCCGTTCAAGTTGCTCCTGATCCGATGGCCGGATTACAAGCTCGGCCTGCTCCGGAGCTTCATACGGCGCATCAATTTCAGTTATTTCCTTCAGCTCGCCGCTAGGCGCTCGAGCGTAAAGCCCTTTTGGATCGCGCTGTTCGCAGGTTTCTAGCGGCGTGTCGACGAACACCTCGATGAACTCGATTCCTTGCTGTTCGTGAAGCTCGCGCGCAGCCGCACGGTCGGCGGCGTAGGGGCTGACCAGCGATACGAGTGCAATCACACCAGCGTCGGCCAACAAAGCAGCAACGCTGGCGGTGCGCCGGACGTTCTCGGCTCGATCCTTGGCGCTGAACCTAAGGTCGCCGGTCAAGCCGTGACGCAGGTTGTCGCCGTCGAGTCGGTAGGCAGAGCGGCCGCTCTCTACGAGGCTTTGCTCGGTCGCTGCAGCGAGGCTCGACTTCCCCGACGCGGGTAGGCCGGTGAACCAGATTGTTGCCCCGCGCGTGCCAAGCGCACGCCTGCGACGCTCGCGCGTGATCTCGCCCGAATCCCAGCTAACACCGACGAAGCCATTACTTGCTTTCGTCGCGCTCCACCAGAGCGCCGTCCTGAATTGCGTCAAACTGATCCAAGTCTTCTTCCGAAATGACGGAAGGAATTGGTAGGGGTTTAGGCCACTCCCCGTTTTCCATACGCTTCGCGTTGCGGGCAATGGCTTCTTTGAGTCCGGGGGTGTCTTCGGGAAGGATCCCCCCTCAATCATCGGGGATAGGGAACTCGGTACGCAAGTGGATAAGGCGTTACTTGCGAAGTTCGACCAGCGCGGCTTCTATGCCTTCCAGCGACACTTCACCTGCCGCTACGGGCGCGACACCCTCCAAGGCCATCACCCAGGGACACGACGTTGCGCTTCCCCGTTCGCCATCGGTTTCACGTCCGACAATCTCGGTAAGCACTTGCAGTTGGTCGTCAGTAAGAGCCACGGGGTTATTGTGTCGGGGAAGAGCTTGTTGGGCTTGTTCCGTAACCACGACATTACCCCACAGGAAATTGCGGCTGTAAGCAGTTGCGGTAGCCCTCCTTTTTTCGGTCTTCCATCGCAGCCTCTGACGCGCGGTCGTCGGCGCGCGTCTCCCCGCGCTCGGTGATTCGCGTGGCAGCAATCTCTTCGACGACCTGCTCGAGTGTCGAGGCCGAGGAGCGCACAGCGCCGGTACACGACATGTCGCCGACAGTGCGATAACGAACCGAGTCGGTGAACGGTGCCTCGCCTGGGAGCAGCTCACTTGCTTCGCTGGTGGCGTAGAGCATTCCATCGCGCTCAAACAGTTTGCGCTCATGGGCGAAGTAGATCGAGGGAGTTTCGAGATGCTCCTCGGCGAGGTGCAAGAGGACAATCGAGTCCTTTCCGCCTGATAAGAGCAATACCGGGCGTTCGAACTCGGCGGCCACCTCACGCATGATCTGGATCGCCTCTGATTCGAGGACCCGAGGTTTATGAGTTCGTAGTCGCTCATCAGGCCATTATTCCCCGTTCGGTTGCGCCAAGTGCGTTGGCACCGCGCTGCGATCGACCATGCACGGCCCTACCGCTTCACAGCCGCCTCAACCGGAACTGCCCCTGAGAGTGCTTTGCGCAGCGTTGCTTCGGCCTCGGTGATGTTGGCGTTCGATGCGCTGTCGGGGCGCGCGAGCAGGGCTACGCGGACGCTCAGCGGGTAGGCGCCGGAGCGCAGCGTGGCGGCGGTCGGGGCGACGCACTTGCCGCTGGGGCCGCGCACCTTCGTCAAGCTGAGGCGATTGGCGGCGTCGAAGTTGCTGCCTGCCGTCGCGGCGGCGCGGCGCTGGGCGTTGATGATGGCCGCCCCGGAAGTGCCACTTGCTTTGGCTTTCGCGCCGGCGGCACGCCGCGCTTTCAGCACGCGCGCCGCGCGTTGGCGCGTGAGGCCGCGCGCCGGGCGGCGCAGCTGCGCTGCCACTTGGCTTGCGCGCAGGCAGCGCTTAGCGCCACCGCGCTGGGCCACGGCGGTTGCCGAAAGGCTCATCGTGACGAGCTCCTTCAGGCCGTCGCAGCCGACCGTTTTTGATGCTGGCTGAACAATCACTAGCGCCGCCCCGGCCGTACCTGCGCAAGCCTCGGCTGCTGCGTTACCGCGCGCCGCGCGGACGCCGCTGAGCTTCGCTGGTCCCGCCACTTCGCCGCTGCCAGAGAGCCCTGCGCCAAGCACAATCTCGCCCGAGCCAGCGCTGGAGCTTCGCGTGCTGCTGTCAGCGCTGGCGAGCACGACGATTCCAACGACGATCAAGAGCGCTGCCGCGCCGAGGCCGGCGATCAGAAAAGCTGAAGGCCGCCGGGTATCGCCGCCGCCGCTGCCCGGATCGTCCTTACCCGAGCCAGCTGCCGCGGCCTTTTCAACGCCAGGCTCGGCCGCGCCGCTGCGCAGCTCGCCTTCGATCTCGCGCAGCCGCCGCTCAAGCCCGCTGAGGGTGTCGCGTACGTCGCCTGGCTGCTCGTCGCTCATTGCCCGGCTGACGCTACCTGCTGGCGAATAATTCAGCCGCCAAGAATCTCGACGGCGATCTCAGCAACCTGCGTCGGTGTGCGCCCAACGCGCACGCCCTTTGCTTCGAGCGCCTCGGCCTTGGCTGCTGCAGTTCCCTTTGAGCCGGAGACGATTGCGCCGGCGTGGCCCATCGTCTTCCCGGGAGGGGCAGTGAAACCGGCTATGTAGCCAACGACCGGCTTCGTTACGTGCTCGCCGATGTATTCGGCGGCCAGCTCTTCGGCGTCGCCGCCGATCTCGCCGCTCATCACGATCAGCTCAGTCTGGTCGTCGTTCTCAAACATCTCGAGCACGTCGATGAAGCTCGTTCCTGGGATTGGATCGCCGCCAAGCCCAACGATCGAAGAGTTGCCAAAACCCTTCTGTGCCAGCTCGTTGCCGATCTGGTAGGTCAGCGTGCCGGAGCGCGACATCACGCCGACGTTGCCTTCCTTGAAGAACGAGGCCGGAATAATTCCCACGTTGGCCTTTCCGGGGGAAAGCACGCCAGGGCAGTTCGGCCCGATC
>SYIT01000039.1 GCA_005798685.1 Actinomycetota bacterium
ACTCGACCACTTCGAGGCCACGCTGCACTTCGCCGCGGGCGTCGTCGAGCGTCTTCCCATGCTCGGAGGTGACGATCGCCGCCAGCTCATCGACGCGAGCGAACAAGAGTTCGCGGAAGGCGAACATCACTGCCTGGCGCTTGGCCAGCGACGTAGCGCCCCAGGCCGGAAAAGCGGCGCGGGCGGCGAGCACAGCGCGGTCTACATCGGCCTCACCGGCCAGCGCAATGCGGTGCTCAGCGGCACCGGTGGCTGGGTCAAAAACATCGCCAAAGCGGCCCGCGCTGCCCGCATCGGGCTTGCCGCCGATCCAATGACCTACGACTGGAAGCTCTGAAGCGGCCATCGCCTAAACCGGAACTACGCCTTGGCGCTTCCAAGGGCGCTCAATCTGCTTCGTTGAAGCCATCTCAAATCCACGGCAGACAATTTCGCGAGTTTGGCGCGGGTCGATCACGTCATCGATCATGCCGCTGTTGGCGGCGATGTATACGTCAATTAGGCTCTGGTAGCCGGCGATAAGCTCCTTCTTCTTTGCCTCTGGATCATCGGCGTCATCAACTTGGCGGCGCATCACGATCTCAACCGCACCTTCAGCTCCCATCACGCTGATCTCAGCGCTCGGCCATGCGACGATCAGATCGGGCTCATAGGCGCTGCCGTTCATCACGAAGTAACCGGCGCCATAGGCCTTGCGGATAATCACCGTGATCTTCGGCACGGTCGCGTTGGAGACGGCGTAAAGCATCTTTGCGCCGTGTCGGATGATCCCGTCGGCCTCAACCTTTGTGCCGACCATGAATCCCGGCACATCCATCAGGAAGAGCAGCGGAATTCCAAAGGCGTTGCAGAGATTGACGAAGCGCGCGGCCTTGTCGGCCGAGTCGTTGTCAAGGATCCCGCCGAGCTGGCGCGGCTGGTTGGCGACAATCCCGACCGGCCGGCCGCCGAAGCGAGCGAAGCAGGTAATGATCGTCTTCGCGAACTGCGGCTTGATGTCAAACCACTCGCCGTCATCGACGATCTGGGCGATGATCTTGTACATGTCGTGCGGCTTGCGGTTCGATTCCGGCAGCGCGTCGAGCAGCGCCTCCTCGGCGCGCTCAATCGGGTCTGTGCACTCGGCGATCGGCGGCGCCTCTTCGCAATTTGTCGGCATGTAGGAGAGGTATTGCTTGATCGCCTCGATGCAGGCCTCGTCGGATTCGACCTCAAGGTCGCCAACGCCCGATTTGCGGCAATGAATCCGCGAGCCGCCAAGTTCCTCCTGCGTTACATCCTCACCGACGGCGGCGCGCACGAGGTGCGGCCCGGCGAGCGCCATTGAGCCGCGCCCTTTGACCATCGGCACGAAGTCGGCGAGAGCCGGAATGTAGGCCGTCCCTGCCGAGCAGGGGCCCATTAAGGCGGCGACCTGAGGAATTACTCCGCTCATCACAACCTGTTCGCGGAAGAGGTGGCCGGAACCGGCGAAGAGCGAACCGACGGCCTCCTGGATTCGCGCGCCAGCCGAATCGAGTAGCCAGATAAACGGAATCCGCTTCGTCAGGGCGAGAGCGCGCAGGCGACCGACCTTCGTCTCCCCCGTCATTCCCATCGAACCGGCCATCACCGTGAAGTCGTAGGCGCAGACGGCGACCATCCGGCGACCAACCTTGCCGTAGCCGCAGATCACGCCGTCGGCCGGCGCGTCCTTATCTTCAAGGCCACGGACCGAGTAGTGAACTCCGCCGTGGATGCCCAGCTCGACGAAGGTTCCTTCGTCGAGCAGCAGCGCAATCCGCTCGCGTGCGGTCAGCTTCTCAGCTTCGTGCTGACGGTCGATCTTCTCTTGGCCTCCGCCGAGCATTGCGTGCTCGCGGCGGGCGGCGAGATCTTCCACCAACGGGCGCAGAATTCCAGCGGTCTCTTCAGCATCACTAGTCGTCATCGCTCAGACGGTACTACGGCGCCGCTTGCCGCTTCAGCGACCCTTCCACTGCGGCTCGCGCTTTTCGAAGAAGGCGCTGACGCCTTCGCGAATGTCTTCGGTGCCGAGTGCCTCGCCGAGCTGGCCGCGGAGAAAGTCGAGCGCCTCGATCAGATCCATGTCCTGCTGCTTCCAGATCGCGTCCTTGCCCATCCGCATCAGCAGCGGAGACTTCGAAGCCAGCTTGGCCGCCCACTCGGCTATGGCCGCGTCGAACTCGTCCAGCGGCACGACCTTGTTGACGATCCCAAGCTTCTCAGCCTCGTTGGCGTCGATCCGCTCGCTGAGCAGCAGCATCTCGGTCGTCTTCTTGCGCGGCACGTTGCGGTAGATCAGCGCCATGATCATGAAAGGGAAGACGCCGACGTTCAGCTCTGGCGTGCCGAAGGTCGCCTTTTCGCTCGCCACGATCAGGTCGCACGCCAGTGCGATGCCCAAAGAGCCGGCCAGCACGTGGCCGCGGGCGGCGCAGATTGTCGGCTTTCCAAGCGTACCGATCAGCTCGAAGAGCGCCGGAAAGCGAGCGAGCCGCTCGTAGCGCTGCTCGGCGGTCAGTTCTTCAGCGAAGCCGCCAAGGTCGCCGCCGGCCGAGAAAACCGTCTCGTGCGTGCTGGCCAGCACGACGCAGCCGACCTCGTCGTCGTCGCGCGCCCGCTCGAAGGCTGCGATCAGCGCGTCGAGCAGCGCGTCGGAGAGCGCGTTGCGCGAATCGGGCTGATTTAGCGCGATCGTCGCGACCTTGTTCTCGCTTGAGTAAATAACAATCTCGTCGGTCATCGCCATAAGGCTACGCCGCAGCGCTAGCTGGTGCCCGCTCACCGCTCTGCGATACTTTTAGACACCCCGTCAAAGAAGGAGCACCAAGTGGCCGCCACATCCGCAGTTCTCAAACCAGACTTTGATCAGAAGCGCTCGCACTTCATCTTCACCGATGAGCACGAGCAGCTGCGTGAATCGATCCGCAACTTCGCGAAGAAGGAGCTCGCTCCCCACGCCGATGAGTGGGAAGAGACAACCTTCCCTGACTCGGTATTCACGCGGATGGGTGAGCTTGGCTTGCTGGGCCTTGACAAGCCGGAGCAGTACGGCGGCCAGGGCGGCGACTACTACACCTCGCTGGTGCTGGCCGAGGAGATCACGCACGCACAGTCGGGCGGGCTTGCGATGGGGGTCGCCGTCCATACCGACATGGCGATGCCGCCAATTCTCGCTTTCGGCACCGAGGAGCAGAAGCAGGAATGGGTTGTGCCAGCGATCAAGGGCGAGAAGATTCTCTGCCTCGGCATCACCGAGCCCGACGCTGGCTCCGACGTCTCCGCCATTAAGACGCGCGCCGTCAAGGATGGCGACGAATACGTGATCAACGGCTCGAAGACTTACATCACGAACGGCCACCGCGCCGACGTGATCGTGCTCGTGACGAAGACCGACGCCGATGCTGGCTACGACGGCTTCACACTCTTCCTCGTGCCGATGGACTCGCCGGGCGTTATCCGCGAGAAGAAGCTTGAGAAGCTCGGCATGCACGCCAGCGACACGGCGCTGCTTGCCTTCCAGGACGTGCGCGTGCCGGAGACTGCCGTGCTCGGGCAGGTCGGCAAGGGCTTCTACCACATCATGTGGGAGCTTCAAGGCGAGCGGCTGATCGGCGCTGCCGGCTGCGTCGCAGGTGCCCAGCACTGCATGGACAGGACGCTTGAGTACGCGCTCGAGCGCCAGGCCTTCGGCCGCAAGATCGGCAACTTCCAAGCGATTCGCCACAAGTTCGCCGACATGGCAACGAAGCTTGAAGCTGCCCGTCAGCTGACTTACATGACCGCGTGGCGCTTCCAGAACGGTGAGTACCCGGTCCGTGAAATTTCGATGGCGAAGCTCTTCTCGGCCCGCGTTGCCTGCGAGGTTGCCGACGAGTGCATCCAGATTCACGGCGGCGCCGGCTACATGAAGGAGTACGGCATTGAGCGCGTCTGGCGCGACATGCGGCTGAACCGAATCGGTGCTGGCACCGACGAAGTGATGCTTGACGTAATCGGTCGCTCCTACGGCCTCTAAGCAGCGGATGGCCGTCAAGGGGCTGCCGCAGGAACCGTCGGCGCGGCAGATCATGCCGCCGTTTGGCGAGGAACACGGCGAGCTGCGCGACTCGCTGCGGCGCTTCGTCGCGGCCGAGCTGGCTCCGCACGCCGATGAGTGGGAACGCGAGCGCTGGTTCCCGGATGAGCTCTTCCCGCGGATGGGCGAGCTTGGCTTCTTCGGCCTTGGCAAACCGACCGCGATCGGCGGCCAGGGCGGCGACGTGCTGCACGAGGCGGTCTTGGCGGAGGAGCTCGCGGCCTGCGGCTCGGCCGGCGTTGCAGCGGGCTTGGGCGCGCACGTCGCGATCGCCACTCCCCCGGTTTGGAAGTTCGGCACCGACGACCAGCACGAGCGCTACGTGCGGCCCTCGGTTGCGGGCACGAAGATTGCCGCGCTGGGGATAACCGAACCTGACGCCGGCTCCGACGTAGCATCGCTGCGCACGCACGCCAAAGAGGTTGACGGCGGCTGGATTATCAGCGGCGAGAAGTGCTACATCACGAACGGTGTGCGCGCCGATTTTGTCGTGATGGCCGTGAAGACGACGGCCGAGGGCGGCCACGGCGGCATCTCGTTCTTCATCGTCGACACCGACCAGCCCGGCTACAGCGCTTCGAAGCTAGAGAAGATGGGCTGGCACGCCTCCGACACTGCGCTGATCGCGCTCGATGAGGTCTTCGTCCCAACCGAAAACCTGCTCGGAGGAATCAACGAGGGCTTCAAGCTGATCATGGCCAACTTCCAGTGGGAGCGGCTGATGATGGCGCTCGGCTCCGTCGCCGCGATGCAGCTGATCTTCGACAAAACGCTGCTCTACGCGGCGGAGCGGCAGGCTTTCGGCCGCCCGATTGGCAACTTCCAAGCGATCCGCCACAAGTTCGCTGACATGGCAACAACGATCGAAGCCGGGCGCGCTCTCACCTACCACGCGCTGCGCCTCTTCTACGACGGTCACGACGCCACGCGCGAAGTGACGATGGCGAAACTGAAGACGCAGCGCGACTGCTTCGAGGTTGCCGACCAGTGCCTGCAGATCCATGGCGGCGCGGGGTACATGGTCGAGTACGGAATCGAGCGCGCCGTCCGCGACGCGCGGCTCGGCCCGATCGGCGGCGGCACCGACGAAGTGATGGCCGAGATCCTCGGCCGTAGTATGGGCCTGTGAGCACGGCAGCGGAGATCAAGCGGGTCAGCGAGAGCGACCTTGACGAGCTGCTGCCGCTGATGCGCGGCTACTGCGACTTCTACGAGGTCGCGCCCTCCGACGAGGCGCTGCTGGCACTCAGCCGCGCGTTGCTGGCAGACCCTGAGCGCGAAGGCCTCCAGCTGATCGCCCGCGCCGACGACGGAGTAGCAGTCGGCTTCGCGACGATCTACTGGACCTGGCAAACGCTCGACGCAGCTCGCCTCGCAGTGATGAACGATCTCTTCGTCAGCGAACCGGCACGCGGAACCGGCCTGGCCGAAGCGTTGATCCTCGCCTGCGCCGACGAGGCCCGCCGCCACGGCGCACTCTCACTCGGCTGGCAGACCGCGAAAGACAACAAGCGCGCACAAAAGGTCTACGAGCGGATTGGCGCCGAGCGCTCCGAGTGGCTCGACTACTCGCTGGCACTGGACTGAACCACTTGCCGAACGCGCGCCGTCACGGGTGCCAAGCTAACTGCTTAACAGCAAACAGTTAAAAGGCACGAACCGGCCTCACACGAGCGGCGACCATGCTCGGGCAGGCGCACCGCCAGAGGCCGCCGGCGGAGCGCCCGACGTTAACCATGTATGCGGTGTTCACTTCCGCCTGCGACGACGACTTGTAGGAGGCCTCTTGGTTCAACCTCCAGTCAACACCAGATTCATCAAGAATGATGAGCTCTTCTAGGGATGGCAGGAACCAGCCCGTGACGACCGCACCATTGACTGTCGGTGCGTAGGTTGAAGCGGCAAGCGCAGCAGGAGCCGAATTAGGGCCGCTGGAATCGGGGCAGGCGGCCATAATCGCGGCAGTGTTAGCAAAACCCCGACCAATCCCCATCGCATTAGCAGCACCGTCATCGCTAAGGTCCAAGATTGGCTTGTTGCTGCACTGCCCCGCAGTGCCGTCGCCGCCACCCCACTGAAGGCTTGGATCAGGACTACCACCCGAATTCCAATCAACCGGAGCAGCCTCCAGGTGGCGACAGCTCGAACCACACGCCGCACCCGTCTCAGTGAACGTGCCGCCCGGAGCGTAGAACACCTTTCCGCCACCCGGACCAGTGTCACCAACCGCACAGACGCCACCATTAGCGCACGAGAGCCTCGGCGTAACCGCAGCGGATGCCACCGAAGCCGCCGAATTACCACGAGCATTAGTTGCCACCACAGTGAACGTGTAAGCAGTGCCGTTCGTTAGCCCAGTGACAGTGCAAGACAGGGTTGCCGTTGTGCAGGTCTGTGAACCACCACCATCCGCCGTGACCGTGTAACCGGTGACCGCAGAGCCACCATCGCTAGACGGAGCCAACCAAGACACCACAACCGAAGCGTCACCAACCACGCCCGTCACGTTCGTTGGAGCTCCCGGAGCAGTTGTTTTCGGCGAGCCAACGAAAGTTGACTTGACCACCCACCGCGACTTCTTAGGCCAGCCCTTGATCTGTTTACCAACCGTATCGCAGAGCTCAGCCAGCTCAGCCTGTCGCTTCAGCGAGAGAACCTTCAGGTCGGCGGCCAAACGAATTTCCAGTTTCAAGAGCTCTAAATCATCAAGGACATTGTCTAAATGGGCAGCCTTGTCGGGCGACTTTTTGATGCGGTAGATACTCCGCAGCAGCACCAAGGCATGGCGCTTCATGTCAGCGCCCAAACTAAACTTGTACTCGCGCGGGAAATCTTGCGTCAGAGCGAAAATTCGCAGTGTCAATCTATAGGCATCCGCGAAAACCGGGACTCTCGTATTCGACTCTAATCTGAGCTGATACTGACGGCCATTGACCAGACCGGTGGCCTTATACGAACGCGCGGAAGCCGTAAGCACCTTCAAACCAAGCCACTTAGCTGACCACGCCGTAGTTGGCTTACCACCCTTCAAAACACGGCCACGCCAACTAACGCGATAACCAGCAGCACCCTTCACCGCAGACCACCTCAAGGTCAGAGCGCGATCACTAGCAACAACCGACGCTGCAGAGGCAGATGACTGAGCAAAAAACGGAAGGTGAAGCAACCGGAGAAGAAAAAACCGAAGCAGCGTCAGCACGGCCCACAAAACACGCCGCGAGCGCAGCAACCAGCACGCCAGCCAACACAAACCGCACCCCACCAACAGCCAAAACCCTCGCCATCAACCTGATCCCCAATCCCAAACACAGAACACGCTGCTACACAACAAGCCGCAAGCTAAAGCAGTCCGACTACCCGCCGGCGCTTGCCTCCAGCTCGGCGTAGAGCGCTTTGATCTCGGCGAAGATTTCGTCGGCGGCGGCCTGTTGCTGCTCGTGGGTTGGATCGGCGACGATTTCGTAGCGGAACGGTTCGCCGTAGGAGACGCGCACCTTCGGTGCCTGCAGCTTCTTCCAGTTGCGTACCTTCTGTGATCCGTAGATCGCCACCGGCATCACCATCGCGCCGCTCTGAAGTGCCACGCGGCCAATTCCCGACTTTGGCTTCTCGGCCATCTTGCCGCTGCGTGAGCGGCCGCCCTCACAATACATGCAGATGCAGCCGCCCCGGGTGAGAATCGAATCGACTACCCGGAATGACAGCTCGTCACGGACGCCGCGGCGGATCGGAAAGACGCCGCCGGTCTTATAAACCCAAGCCATTGGGCCGTGGTAGAGGTTCGACTTGGCCATGAACTGCAGCTTGCGGCGCGTGAACGCACCGACGAAGAAGTGGTCGATGTTGGAGAAGTGGTTGGGGGCGAAGATCACCGGGCCGCTGGTCGGGACGCGGCGCGAGTTGACGCTTCGCGCCCGGTAGGGAACCCAGACGAGCGTTGAGAGCAGCAGCCGCACGACGTCGTAGATCGGCCCAGGCTTGTGCGTCAACGGCCAGTCGTAGTACTTCTGGAGCTGCTCCAGCGGGCGCGGATCCTTGTAGACCTGCTCCTTGATTGGGACGAGCTCTTCGTCCGCGCTCTCTGTCGTTTTCTCTGCCATTCCCGCAATCAACCCCGCTGCGAGGCCGCGGTTACACGCCCGCCCAATCGCGTGATCGCTCAACCGCTCGGTGCCATCCCGCCAGCAGCCGCTCGCGCTCGACTTCGCCGATCTGCGGCTCGTAACGGACGCGCTCGCGCCAGAGCGTGGCGGCGTCGCTCTCGGTGAAGAGCCCAGCACCAACGCCGGCCATCATTGCCGCTCCCAGCGCCGTCGTCTCAGCAACTTCAGGCACGATCACAGGCACTCCGAGCACGTCGGCTTGAAACTGCATCAGCCAGCCGTTGGCGGTAGCGCCGCCGTCTGCTTTGAGCGAAGTGATCGGCCTGCCGCCCGCCGCCTCGATCGCCCGCACCGCATCCACCGACTGGTAGGCGATCGCTTCGAGCGTGGCGCGCGCGATTTCGGCGCGGCCGCTGCCGCGGGTCAGGCCGACGATCGTTCCACGCGCGTACGGATCCCAGTACGGCGAGCCAAGACCGGTCAAGGCGGGGACGAAGTAGACGCCTTGATTGTCGGCGAGCGATGCCGCGAGCGCCTCTGTCTCTGAAGCGTCTTCGATGATTCCAAGCCCGTCACGGAGCCACTGCACGCCGGCGCCGGTGACGAAGATCGCCGCTTCGATCGCGTAGACGATCTTCTCGCCGATCCCCCAAGCAACCGTGCTGAGCAGTCCGGGCTGCGGATGCGGCGGCTGAGTGCCGGCATTGACGAGCACGAACGAACCGGTGCCGTAGGTGTTCTTGCCTTCTCCGGGCTGAAACGCGGCCTGGCCGTAAAGCGCGGACTGCTGGTCGCCTGCGACGCTGCCCAGTGGCGTGCCGCCGTGGCCGGGCAGGGCATCGTCGAGCAGCTTCCCGAAGCCGCCGATAGAGGGGCGGATCTCCGGCAACGCAGCGATCGGCACGCCGAGCAGCCCGCAAAGCTCGGCCGACCAGCCGCGCTCCTTGAGGTCATAACAGAGCGTGCGCGACGCGTTCGACGGGTCGGTCACGTGCTCGCCGGTGAGCTTGAACGCCAGCCACGAATCAACCGTGCCGAAGACGGCGGTACCAGCCACGACGCGCGCCGCCAGGCCGTCAATGTTGGCCAGCAGCCATTCGATCTTCGTCGCCGAGAAGTACGGGTCGAGCACAAGCCCTGTGCGCTCACGGACGCTCGCCTCGAGCCCTTCACTGCGCAGCTCGTCGCAGCGCTCGGCCGTTCGCCTGTCCTGCCAGACCAGCGCGCGGTGGAGCGGCTCGCCGGTAGCCGGGTCCCAAACGCAGACCGTTTCGCGCTGATTGCTGATCCCAACCGCATCAAGCCCTCCGGGGGCAACACCGGCGGCTTCCAACGCCTCAAGCGCAACTGCGCGCGTAACCTGCCAGATCTCGGCCGCGTCGTGCTCAACCCAGCCGGGCTGGGAAAAGTGCTGCTTAAATTCGCTGTAGGCGCGGCCGAGCAGCTCCATCTCGGCATCGAAGACGAGGCAGGTTGTGCCGGTCGTCCCTTGATCGATCGCGAGGATCATTGGGCGAATCTATTCCGCAGCCGCCGCGAGAGCCAAACGGCGACGAAATCGATCAGCTGGCGAAAACGGTGCGCGAAGCCGCGCCAGCTGCGACCGGTCGCGCGGTGCTCCAAATCAACTTCAACCTCGATCACGCTGTAGCCGGCGCGGGTGGCGTCAACGGTCATCCCGATCTCCATCCCGAAGCGAGGCGCGAACGGCAGCACCTGCCCCAACGCGTCGGCGCGAATCGCCCGCTGGCCGGAGATCGGCGCTGCCAACTCAAGGCCAACGAGATTGTTGATCGCCCAGCGCGCAAAGCCGACCGCGAAGCCGAAGCCGCCGCCGACCTTGCGTGCAAAGCGAGCCACGGCCACGTCCCCTTCACCACTCTCGACCGCTTCAAGCAGAACGCCCAGGGCAGCGGCGCTTTCAGCGAGGTCGCCGTCGCAGAGAAGCACCAGCTCGGGCTCGGTCAGCAGTGCAGCCCGCGCGCCCAAGCTAGCCGCGCCGCCCTTACCGATCAGCTTGCCGCTGCTGACTACCTCGGCCCCGGCCTGCGCAGCGCGCGCGGCCGTATCGTCGGTCGATCCATCGTCGGCGACGAAGATCTTCGCGCCCGGAAATGCCGAGCGCAGAGCCTCGACTGTGGCGGCTATGCGGTCGCCTTCGTTGTAGGCGGCGATCACCACCGCTAGCTGCGAAGTATTCATCTGGCGAACTATCGTGGCAGACTGCCCCTCTAGCAATCCTTCAAGGAGACAGATCGATGGCCGACGTCGAAGCTCACATCACTGGAACGGTTTGGAAGATCGAGTGCAAGCCGGGCGACGCGATCGCCGAAGGCGACACGGTCGCAATCCTTGAATCGATGAAGATGGAGATGCCGGTCGAAGCCGAGGACGCAGGCACGGTCAAAGAGATTCTTTGCGAAGAGGGCCAGGCCGTAAACGAAGGCGACGTGCTCGTCGTCCTCGAGTAGGCGCCGGCGAGAGAACGCAATGCCAGGAACAGTTACAAGCAACTCACCCGCCGAAGGCGTGCTTCGGCTCAGCTTCGATAATGCCGAGAAACGCGGTGCGCTCGACCACGCGATTCTCGATTCGATCACCGAAGTGGTTGAGCAGGCTGATGCGCGCGCGATCATCATCACCGGCAGCGGCGACTTCTTCTCTTCCGGCTACGACATCGGCCACCTGCCGGCTGAGAGCTTTGCCGAGGACGCCGAGAAGCTCGTCGCACACCCGTTCACGAACGCGATTGAGGCGCTCGACACGACCAACATTCCGACCGTCTGCGCCGTCAACGGCCCGGCGATCGGTGGCGGCCTTGAGCTGGCGCTCTCCTGCGACCTGCGCGTCAGCATCGACAGCGCCAAGTTTGGGATGCCACCAGCGAAGCTCGGCCTCGTCTACTCGCACACTGGGATGCGCCGCTTCATCGATGCGATCGGCGTGCCGCGCACGCGCGAGCTGTTCCTCGTTGGTCGCAAGATCGATTCAGCGACAGCGCTGCAGTGGGGTCTTGTAAATGAGTTGGCGCCGGCCGCTGAGCTCGAAGCCTGCGCGCTCTCGTGGGCAAGCGAGCTTGCCGGAAACTCGCCGCTCAGCATCAGCGGCAATAAGCGCGTGATCCGCGAGCTGCTGAAGGCTCAGGGCGACCTTGCGCCCGATATTGAGGCCGAACTGATTGCCCTGCGCGAAGCATCGTTTGCCTCCGAAGACATGCGCGAAGGGATCGTCGCCTTCGGCGAGAAGCGCCCGCCGCGCTGGCAGGGCAAGTGAAGATCGTCACTTGGAACGTAAACTCGCTCCGCGCTCGGATGGAGCGCGTGCTGGAGTTCCTCGACGTCCATTCGCCCGACGCGCTACTGCTGCAGGAGACGAAGTGCTCGCCGGAGCAGTTCCCGAGCGAGGATTTGGAAGCGGCCGGCTACGAGGCCGTCCACCACAGCGGCGGCCGTTGGGCCGGCGTCGCCGTGCTGGCTCCGAAGGGCCACGGCCTGAAAGAGGCGAAGATCGGCCTCGACGGCGAGGCCAGCCCAGACCAAGCCCGCTGGGTTGAAGCCGACATCGAATCGCTCGGGATCCGCGTAGCCAGCGTCTACGTCGTCAACGGCCAGGAGATCGGCAGCGAACCGTTCGCGCAGAAGCTGCAGTTCCTCTCGGCGATGGCCGACCGCGCCGAAGAGCTGGCGGGAACGCCGCTCGTCGTTGGCGGCGATATGAACGTCGCGCCGCTCGACATTGACGTCTACGACCCGTCGAAGTTTGAAGGCGCGACGCACGTCACCGAGGAGGAGCGCGCCGGGCTGCGCACCGTCGCCGAGCGCGGCGGCCTAGTTGACGCCTACCGCCAGCTTCACCCCGACGAGCAGGGCTTCACCTGGTGGGATTACCGAGGCGGCAGCTTCCACCGCGGCTTTGGGCTGCGGATCGACCTGCTGCTCGTGAGCGAATCGCTTGGCGGCTCGATCACGAGCTGCGGCATCGACCGTGACTTCCGCAAGGGAACGAAGCCGAGCGATCACGTTCCGCTGATCGTTGAACTGAGCCAATGAGCGACGCGAAAGCGATCGTCCCGCGGCACAAGCGCCGCAACATCGGCATGACGGCGCTGGCGCTCGGTGCGCTCGGCGTCGTCTTCGGTGATATCGGCACAAGCCCGCTCTACTCGCTGCAGACCGTCTTCTCGGCCGACGGCTTCGCCGTCAAAGCGACGGAGAGGGACGTCTTTGGCGTTATCTCGCTCGTCTTCTGGACGATCATGATCGTCGTCACGATCGAATTTGTGATCTTCGTCATGCGCGCCGACAACGACGC
>SYIT01000040.1 GCA_005798685.1 Actinomycetota bacterium
AACGCCGACTACTACGGCTACTTCGACAGCGTAATCAACGAGCTGCTGATCTCCGAGGGCGGGCTCGACATCGATAAAGGCGAAACGATCGGCCTCTGCGCCGAATCGCACTGCAAGTTCCTCGGCCCACTCTCCTTCCCCGGCAGCGTCGATGCATTCCTCCGAGTAGCCCATATCGGCAGCAGCAGCGTCCGCTACGAACTTGCGCTCTTTGACGGAGAGACCGGCGAGCCGGCCGCGGTCGGCTGGTTCGTCCACGTCTTCGTTGGCGCCCAGACGCGCCGGCCGTCGGAGATCTCCGACCAGATGCGCGCGCTCTTCGAGCGGCTGCAGGTGACTTAAGTGGCGAGCGTGCATGCCGCGGTGCTGGTGCGCAGCGGCGATCAGGGCCCGTTCGCCTCAACCGAACCGATTCAGATCCGCGAGCTTCAGCTAGATCAGCCCGGCGCTGGCGAGCTAACGATCAAGATCCACGCCGCAGGCCTCTGCCACTCCGACCTCTCCGTGATCAACGGTGACCGCCCAAGGCCGCTGCCGATCGTGCTCGGGCACGAGGCGGCCGGTGAAGTGACGGAGATCGGCGCTGGCGTCAGTAATTTTAAGGTCGGTGACCGTGTGGTGCTGGCCTTCGTTCCCTCCTGCGGCGAGTGTGAGCCGTGCCTGGCGGGCCGCGCCGCGCTCTGTGAGCCGGGAGCCGCAGCGAACACGGCAGGGACGCTTACGTCGGGCGAGCGGCGCTGGAGCGGCGAAGAGGGCGAATTGCTCCACCATCACCTTGGAATCAGCGCCTTTGCCGAGCAAACGATCGTCTCTGAGCTCTCAGCGATCAAGATTCCCGACGACCTCCCCTACGAGCTCGCCTCGCTCTTCGGTTGCGCTGTCCTCACCGGCGTTGGCGCAGCACTGAACGCGGCAGAGATTGAGCCGGGGCAGACGGTCGCCGTCTTCGGCCTCGGTGGCGTTGGGCTGGCAGCAGTGATGGGCGCCAAGCTGGCCGGCGCTGGCCGCGTGATCGCGATCGATCCGGTTGAGCACAAGCGAGCACTGGCGCTGGAGCTTGGCGCCGCCGATGCGCTCGGCGGCGGCGCCGGCACAGTTGATGAGCTGAAAGTGATGACCGACGGCGGCCCTGACCGCGTGATTGAGACGGCCGGCTCAGCGAAGGTGCTCGAAACCGCCTACCTGGCGACTCGCCGCGGCGGCATCACGGTCACCGTTGGCCTGCCCAACCCTGAAGCGATGCTCTCAATTCCCGCTGTAAGCCTCGTCGCCGAGGAACGAACGCTAAAAGGCTCCTATCTCGGCTCCGCCAACCCAAGCGAGATGCTGCCCCAGCTATTCGACTACTGGCGCGCCGGAAAACTGCCGGTCGAAAAGCTGATCAGCGGCCGTTTGAAGCTCGACCAGATCAATGAGGGTTTCGATCGCCTCGCCTCCGGCGACGCGGTGCGGCAGATCATCGTGCTTTAGCTCGCGCTGGCGGTACGGCCACGCGCACCCGCCTCAGCGGCGCTCTGCTGCTTCCACGCCGCCACCTTCGGCCCCGAGCTTGCGGCGCGCGCCTGCGCGCCAGCGAGGCCACGGTTCTTCTCCCCCGGCTGCCAATCAGGGCCGCCGAAGAGATAACCAAGCCTGTTGCGCAGCCCGCGCGCGCCACGCACGTCGTGCCACACGGCGACGTACTCGTGGAAGGCCACCCGCACCGGGTTGAAAGTCTCGATGTTCGTCGTCAGCCCGTAAACAGCCTTCTCATCCTCCGGTTCGAAGCTGCCAAACATTCTGTCCCAGATGATCAGCATGCCGCCGTAGTTGCGGTCGAGGTAGAGGTCGTTGGTGCCGTGGTGAACGCGGTGGTGCGAGGGCGTGTTGAAGATGAACTCGATCGGCTTTGGGAAGCGGTGGATCCGTTCGGTGTGGAGAAAGAACTGGTAGATCAGGCTCACCGACTGCATCGCAAAGATCATCCACGGCTGGTAGCCAAGCAGCGCCAGCGGCGCCCAGAACGGCACCGCAGTTATCGGCACCCACGGCTGGCGTAGCGCCGTCGAGAGGTTGTAATGCTGGCTTGAGTGGTGGACCACATGACTGGCCCAGAAGACGCGTACCTCATGGCTAATGCGGTGGTAGGCGTAAAAGGCGAGGTCGTCGAGGAAGAAGAGCAGCAGCCAAGGCCAAACCTGGTCGGTCGGCATCCGCAGCGGGCTAACCGTGTAGAGCGCCGCGTAGAAGACGATCACTACCAGCGCCCAAACGGCCCCGATCACAACGCTGCCGACGCCCATCGTCAAGCTGGTCGCAGTGTCCCGCCGCTCGTAGCCGACCATCCCCTCCTCTGCCTTGGCGATCTTGAACGAAACCGCCTCCAAAACGAGGAAGACGATGAAGAACGGGACGGCAAAAAGGACTAGATCATGCATGTAGGCAAACTTTACTCCAGCAACCGAGCGAAATCGGGGAGACAGGATTTGAACCTGCGACCGCCCGGCCCCCAGCCGGGTGCGCTACCAGACTGCGCCACTCCCCGTGGCCCTTCAACTGCAAACCAAGCGGGCGACGGGAATCGAACCCGCCCTAGAAGCTTGGAAGGCTCCTGTGCAACCACAACACCTCGCCCGCAGGCTTCGTAATCCTATCGCGGCTGCGGTCAACCGGCGCGCTTCGGCCGCACCTTGACGAGCTGCGTCATCTCAACCGGATGCAGCGAGCAGAACAGCTTGTAGGTGCCGGGAACGTCGAAGCGGCGCGTGAAGCTCTGCCCGGCCTTCATCCAATCGGAGTTGAAGCCGCGCGGCCCGTCGGCGACCGTGACGTCGTGCTGGAGCACGCTTCCGAAGGCCCAGGTCACGGAGCCACCCTGAGCGATCGAGATGTTGCGGCGCGTGTAGAAAGAGTCGCCAACGTTCAGTTTGGCGCTTAGTCCCGCAATGAATATCCCCCCTGGAGGGCGCGCGACCTCAACCGCGCGACCCTTCGAATTGAGCCCGATCAGCGGGACGGGGAAGACCGGCACGCGGCTGCGGCCTTTGGTCTTCGTCCCGACTTGCTTCAGATCGTCCGGGAGATCCGCGCAGCCGCTGGAAGGCGATTCGTCGCGGGCGATGTAAACCAGCATTAGGCCCATCACGCGTGTGTGGGGTAGCTCCCCGTCATAGATCGACGAGAGCTTCAGATCCTCGCCTGCCCGCACCGCAATTCCGGTACTGCTTTCGATCCGAGTCATGTTGATCGGCCCCGGCTCGTGAAGGACGGGCTTGACCTTGTAAAACGGGTTGCTGGCCGCTCCCCAGGTTGGCTTTGAGCGGTAGAGGGCCCTGTCACCGCAGCCCGGCTGGCTCAGCGTCAGCTCTTTGGCACCTCCGTGGACGTGGCCGAGCCCGGCGACGATACGGCCGTTGAACGGCGCCTTCAGAGTCTGCGTGCGCACGTGCGATGAGCCTGGCTTGCCTCCTCCGGGAACGCTGTAGACCAAGCCTTGGGCGCTGCGTGAGGCGTCAAAGGTCATTGGCTTGACCGGCTTCAGGTTGGGGTTCGTGTCCCATGTCAGGCGCCAACGAATCTTGACCGAATCGGTCTGCGCGCGGTGGTTCATCAGCATCCAGACCATGTACCACTTCTCAGCCGCGTCGACCGGGTAGCCGTAGCCCGGCGGCAGCTTCATCACCGCGCGTTCCTCGCCATCGCCGTAAAACGGCGTAACTCCGGCTGGGCCGCCGTAGGCAGCAAAGACAATGTGGTGGAGCATGATCCGGCTGATCGGCACCTCTTTGCCGGTCTTGACGTCAACCACATCGACCGACATCGCAGTGATGAAACCGGCGCCAACCGGCCGATCAACCTTCAGCGGCGGGCCGTAGGACGAATTTCGCTCAACCGAGTAGCCGCCGACCTTTACCGGCGCGGAGGTGAAGCTCATCTCGGTCGGCGCGGCCAATGCCGCCGCGCTCGGAACCAGCAGCGCGGCGCTCACCACCAGACCAGCCAGAAGTCCCCTCCCCACCATCAACAAAGTATAGGTCGCGAACAGAGCGACCACTGCGGCTGGCTAAAGCCCGGCCAGCTCCGCGTCAGAATCGGTCTTCGCGCCCTTCAGCAGGAAGAAGGCCAGCAGAGCGCCGACAACGCAGACAACCGCGCAGAAGATCATCGCCGCTGCGCCGCCGTTGTCGAAAGCGTCGTAGACGATCTTAAGCGCGCTCTCGGAGAGCACCGAGGTTGGCTGCGAGCCGACCAGCACGTCGAGCAGCTTCGACTGCGGCGTGCCGCTAAGCAGGGCGCTGTTGGCAGGCTCATCGAATGTGCGGATCGCGACGTTCTGGAATACCGCGGTTGAGATCGCAACGCCGAGCGAGCCTCCGATCATGCTCATCGCCTTGAAGACTCCTGAAGCGACACCCTCTCCGGCGCCCGAGGAGCCAACCGCCAGCTCGGCAGCCGGAGTGATCTGCAGGCCAATCCCGGCGCCAACGAGAATGAAACCGGGGAGCAGTGAGGCGTAGCTGCCGCCGAGGTCGGTCAAGAACAGGCTGCCAACGCCGAGGATCACCATCCCAAGCGCGATTGGCAGCCGATAAATCTGCCTCTGCGTCATCCGTTCGCCGATCACGTTGACGGCCAGCACGACGAGCGTCGCCGGCAACAGCAGCGCGCCCGCCTTCAGCGCGCCGTAACCCATCACGACCTGCAGGTAGAGCGCCATGATGAAGATCACGGCTGAGAAAACAATGTTCGCCAGCAGGTTGGCTGAAACCGCGCCCATGAAGGCGGCGCGGCGGAAGACTGAGAGCGGCACGAGCGGCTCCTTGGCCTTCGACTCTACGAGGACGAAGAGCGCAAAGAGCGCGATCGAGCAGCCGAAATAGAGCAGCAGCTGCTGCGCGCTGGCCGTGTCACATTGCACGAGGCCGTACGAGAGCAGCACCAGCGCGGCGGTCACGACGACGGCGCCGGGAACGTCGAGCTTCGCCCCCTCGCGCGTGTTGAAAGTTTCCGGCGTTGTCCTGATCACAAGCCAGATCGCGGCGATACCAAGCGGCAGGTTGATCCAGAAAATTGACGCCCAACCGAACGCTTCAATCAGGCCGCCGCCGATCAGCGGGCCGATGCCCTGGCCACCCCAGGCGACGGCGATCCAGATTGCGATTGCCCGCGCGCGCTCGCCCTCGGGGAACTGAACCGCGACGATCGCCAGCGACGAGGGAAGGATTGCCGCCGCGCCGATGCCCTCGATTACGCGCCCAACCACAAGCTGTTCGGTTCCGCTGGCGCTGCCGGCGACGATCGAGCCGAGCACCAGCAGCGCGCCGCCGGCGACAAAGACCTTGCGGCGGCCGCGCATGTCGCTGAGCCTGCCGCCTAGAACGATCAGTGAACCGGCGAGGAAGTATCCGTTGACCGCCCACTGCAGGCTGTCCATCGAGCCACCGAAGGCCTTGCCGATAGTTGGCAATGCGATTGAGATGTCGGTCGCGGTGAGCCACACGAGGCCGGTCAGCGTGCATAGCGCAAGCAGCGAAAGCCAGCGTTTGGGATTGACGTTGTCGGCCACGGTTGCTGCAGCGATTGTCATCGGCGACAGACTACTCATGGGCACTGACGCATCCGCCGCGCGCTCTAGTTTTCTCTCGCGTGATCCCCGATCCCGTCCAGACGCCGCTCTGGCTAGACCTCGCGGCAGTCACCACCTCCGCGCTGGGCGGCTCGCTGATAGCGGTGCGGGCGAAGTTCGACGTCACCGGCGTCGTTGCGCTCGGCATTCTGACCGGCCTTGGCGGCGGGCTTCTGCGCGACATTCTGCTCAACCAGCTGCCGGTCGCGCTAAAAAACCCCTGGTACATCGTGGCTGCCGTGCTTGCTTCGGCAGCGGTCGCAGTGCTCGCCCATCAGGTAACGAAGCTGGCTTGGCTGCTGCTGGTCTTCGACGCGGCCGCTCTCGGCCTCTACGGCGTAACCGGCGCGAACAAGGCGCTCGCGAACGGGATCAGTCCGGTGCCGGCAATCCTCGTAGGACTGATAGCGGGGCTTGGTGGCGGCGTCATCTGCGACTTGATGACGACGAAGCCGCCTGCGATCTTCCAGCGCGGCCACCTCTACGCAACCGCGGCCTTTGTCGGCCTCGCTCTCTACGTCGTCGCGATCAAGTTCGACGCGCCCGCAAACGAGACCGCGGTCGTTTCCGCGATCGTCATTTTCGGCCTTCGTATCGCCGCACGCTCGCGCGACTGGAAAGGGCCACAGCCGGTGGATGTTCCGATCGAAATCCGCAAGCGGCTCGACGCCGACTAGCTGCCGTTAAGCGGCAGCCAGCGTCGGCGCGTCGGCCATCACAGCGTCGAACGCGGCGAGAACCTTGTCGGCCGTTGCGGTGTTGGCGTTGTAACCCATCAGGCCAAAGCGCCACATCGCAGGCGCGCCCGGCAGGCCGCCGCCGATCTCAATTCCGTGCTCGCGCAGCATCTGCTTCTGGACGCCGGCGCCGTCGACTCCTTCGGGAACGAGCACTGCGGTCAGTTGCGGAAGCTGGTGAGCTGGGTCGGCGAGCAGCTCCATCTTGCGCTCGCCCATTGCGGCCTGCAGGTAGGCGCCGGCCTCGGCGTGGCGCGCCCAGCGAGCTTCGAGCCCTTCGTTGAGCACTTCGCGCAGCGCCTCGTGGAGGCCGAAGACGAGCGGCGAGGGAAGTGTGTGGTGGTAGGCCGGCGGGCGCGTCAGCCAATACGCCTCCAGCAGCTGCGGGTCGAGGTAGAAGGTGTTTGGCTTCGGCTGGCTGCGCATGAAGTCAACTGCGCGCTGCGAGATTGAGATCGGCGACATGCCGGGGCTCATCGCAAGGCACTTCTGCGAGCAGCTGTAGGCGTAGTCAACGCCCCACTCTGTGAGCGCTACTTCGATCCCACCAAGCGCGGTGACGCAGTCGGCCATCAGGAAGGTGTCGTTGCCCTTCATTGCTTCGCCGAGCTCGGCGAGATCGTGGCGCACGCCCGAGGAAGTTTCGGCGTGGACAACTGCCATTAGGCGCGCGCCCGGGTTTGCCGCCAATGCTTCGAGCAGCGCCTCGTTTGTTACGGCCTGGCCCCAATCGGCCTCAACCTCGACGACGTTGGCGTGGTAGCGGCTCGCTATCTCGACTAGGCGCCGGCCGAAATAGCCGTTGACGCCGATGATCACGGTTGAGCCGGGCTCCACCAGCGCCGCGATGCCGGCCTCCATCCCCGAGGTGCCGGTAGCGCTGATCGGCAGGCTCACGCCGTCGTCCTCGTCGCGCTGGTAGACGCGCGCCGTCATTGCGGCGAGCTCGGTGAGGATCTCGAACATGTCCGGGTCAAGGTGGCCAAGAAGCGGCTTGCCCAGTGCAGCCAGAACGTCGGGACTGATGTTTGCCGGGCCGGGGCCACAGAGCAGACGCGGTTCGACGTTGATGGCTACGATTGGGGAATTCGTCATTCCCGTACCCTGCCCGTTCGGACAAATAGGATCAATAGCTGAAACTATAAAATTTTCGCTTGATTGATTGAGTGAGCTCTAAAAGTGGCGTAAACGCTGGACTAACGACGAGGCCCTATGGACACGGCATTTTGACAGGCGCCACTCTGGTGTGGTTCACTCCGCGCGGAGTTCAAAGGAGAGATCGCCATGGCAATGCCCCACCGCCTTCACCGTTCCGAACTCGCCGTTCCCGGCAGCAACGAGCGGATGCTCGAACGCGCGCCCGAGGCCGGAGCCGACGTTGTCTTCCTCGACCTTGAGGATGCCGTCGCCCCCGACGACAAGGTGCAAGCTCGGCTCAACGTGATCACAGCGCTCAATGACCTCGACTGGTCTGCCTGCTCAGTCTCCGTTCGCATCAACGGCCTCGACACCTACTGGTGCTACCGCGACATCGTTGACATAGTTGAACAGGCCGGCAACAAGCTTGACGCAATCCTGATCCCGAAGGTCAGCAGCGCCGCCGACGTGCACCTCGTCGCAACGATGCTCGAGCAGATTGAGGCCGCGATGGGGATCAAGGATCCGATCGCGCTTTATGTGCTGATCGAAACGGCGGCCGGAATGGCCAACGTTGAAACGATCTCCCAAGCCCACCCCGAGCGGCTCGAAGCGCTCGTCTTCGGCGTCGCCGACTACGCAGCCTCAATCCAGTCTTCAACAACCAACATCGGCGGCGTCAGCCCGGACTACTCGGTTCTTACCGATCCAACCGAAGAGGGCGGCGAGCGAAAGGCATTCTGGGGCGACCCGTGGCACTACGCGATCGCCCGTATGGCAGTCGCCGCGCGCGCCAACGGCCTGCGCCCAATCGACGGCCCGTTCGGCGACTTCTCCGACCCTGAGGGCTACATCTCGGCTGCGCGCCGCGCCGCGATGCTCGGCTGCGAAGGCAAGTGGGCGATTCACCCGTCGCAAGTTGAGCTGGCAAACGAGGTATTCACGCCGGCCGAGCACGTCGTCAGCCGCACGCGCCGCATTCTCGATGAGATGGAGATCGCCGCCTCCGAAGGCCGCGGCGCCGTCTCGCTCGACGGCCGCCTGATCGACGCCGCCTCAATCCGCATGGCCGAGAACCTGCTCGCCAAGGTAGAACAGATCGGTGAGCGCGACGCGATGCTGGCCGAGAGCCGCTCAGCGCGCGAAGCGGCTAAGAGCTAGCTGCGGGCTGACCGAACGAGGCCGCCTCGCTTCGCAGCTTGGCTGAGTAGCGACCAGTTTCGCGCAGTGCGAGAAGCAGCGCCGCGACTGGAATGATCCAATTCCACACGACGGTGTTGTAGCTTGAGGCACCGAACTGCGTAAGCAGCTGGCAGGCGAGCTGGACGACGAAGGCAGCGAACCAGAAGAGTGAGATTCGCTGGCACGCGCGAACCCCCCAGGCACGAAAGCCGTCGCTGTCCTGCTCCCAAGCGGCTTCAAACTTCGGGCTTAGCCGCGCGTACATCAGCGCAAATGGACGGCCGATTGCCATTCCGCCGAGCGTCATCGCCAGCACGGCGACGTCGGACATCAAGTTCGCGTTCACCATCAGCCACTTGCGCGCGCCATCGTCGGCGAGCCCAACGATCAACATCGCACCAAAGAGAATCAGCGCCGCCCAGTCGAGCTGACCGGCGGGAATGTGGTTGAGCTTCCAGTTGACGACGACGATCACGACGGCGCTGAGGACTGCCAAGCCGGCGGCGTAGAAGAAGCTACTCGGCGAGGAGAACAGCGACATGATGATGAAGGGCGCGAAGCCGGTGATCGGCGAATTGAAAACTCGCCCGATCCAAGTTGGCGTCGCTACTGGAGTATCCATGGCATCAAGACTGCGCATTATACTCGGCTCCAGCAAACTTGCAGTTACCGGGCCAGTTACTTCAAATCGCGCGTGATGAAGCGCGCTGAGCCCGCACCGATAAGCACGATCAGCCAGCCGGCGACGGTTACCAGCGCCACGCCCAGCGCCAGTGACGGCGCGCCGCTGCCAAACGATGAGCCGCCGGCCGCAAGGTCGCCGATCGCTTTAGTCGCCGAACCAAAGCTGTACTTGCCGACCGTTGGGATTAGCGCAAGCGCCGAGTCGACGAGCAGCGAGAAGACGAGCGTCGCGACGAGCCCAGCGGTGTAACTGCGGAAGAGCAGCGCTAAAGCGAAGGCGAAAGCGCCCCAGAGAAGCGACTGCAGCAGCAGACTGATCGAGTCGTCGAGCTGCGTCGTGAACGGGAAACTGACCGAACCGATTGATGCCATCAGCGCCTCGATCAGCAGCGACAGCGCCAGAACGACCAGCGAGTAAAAAAGGATCAGCAGCAGCGCGCAAGTGAACTTCACGGCGGCCAGGCGCCAGCGCGATGGCTGCACGGTCGCCGCCAGCCGCATCGTCTTGCTGGCAAACTCGAGTCCGATCATCCAAGCCCCAAGCACGATTGCACCGACGCTGACGGCAATTGATCCTGCCGTTGCCGGCGCGTCGTAATAGGCCGAAGCGTTCGTCCCGGTCGGCCCGACGATCGCCACGATTATGGCGGCAACCAGAACCAGCGCCAGCGAGATGATCAGCGCCAGTCGCGGCGCAGGCATGCTGCGGATCTTCAGCATCTCGGCGGCGAACATCGTCAGCTCGCCCGCTCGTCGGTCGAGGTCAAGTCAAGGAAAACCGATTCGAGGTCGGCCGTCTGCGGCCTTAGCTCATCGGGGTAAACGCCAGCATCGGCAAGCAGCTTGGCAACGACTGAACCGGGCTGGTCTCCGGTATCAACGCGGATTTCGCCGGTGTCAAAGGCCGTGGCCGCGATCCCTGCAGCAGTCAGCGCGGCCAGCGCAGCCTCACCGTTCCCGGCCGGCACGCGCAAATGAATGCCGCTGGTCGTAATGATTGAAGCTATCGGCCCTTCGGCGATCAGCTTCCCTTCGCGAATGATCACAATCTCGTCAACGGTGCGTTCGATCTCATCGAGCACGTGCGAGGAAACGAGCGCCGTCATCCCGCGAGCAGGCAGCGAGCGAATCAGCTCGCGCATCTCGACTACGCCCTCGGGGTCAAGTCCGTTAATCGGCTCGTCGAGCACGACCAGCTCTGGCTCGTGGACCAGCGCGAGTGCGAGACTCATCCGTTGGCGCATGCCCAGCGAAAAACTCTTCACCTTGTCCTCTGAGCGCGACGAAAGGCCAACGGTTTCAAGCACGGCGTCGATCTTCGGATCGCGGCGGCCGATGCCAAAGCCAGCGCACTGGATCGCAACGTTCTGGCGCGCGGTAGCGCGCTCGTAGAGAGCGGGCAGCTCGATATGCGAACCGGTGCGACGGACCGAGGTAGCGAATGCGTTCGTTCCCTGCAGCGCTCCAAAGAGCGTGATCTGCCCACTGCTTGGCGCCGCCAGCCCCAGCAGCATCTTCATCGCCGTCGATTTGCCGGCGCCGTTTGCGCCCAGTAGTCCGGTCACCGAGCCCTCAGCGACCTCGAAGCAGAGACCGTCCACGGCGCTGCGCGAGCCGTAGCGCTTGGTCACCGAATCGAATGTGAGGACCGCGCTTGCCACCGCCCGCAGAGTACCCACTCTGCTGGCCTCACTTAGCGGGGAACCGAGGAATCGAACCTCGAGCAAGGGTTTTGGAGACCCCTATGTTGCCATTACACCAGTCCCCCAGTGCCCTGCGGACAATAGCCAGCCGCAGCCACGGCGGGAGGGCGACCGCCGTCAACGCGGCGTCAGTGGTGGCGGCGACTTACCGATCTCGTCGTTGCCCCAAAGCAGCCAGCTCGCTGCCAGCGCGATCAGTATTCCCAGCACCGTGTTTAGCACGCGGTAGCCAGCCAGCCCTACGCCGCTGTAGAAGACGCTGCTGATCATCAACAGCGCAGTCGGCGTGATCAACATCACGAACCAGTGGTAGCTGCGCTCGCGCATCGCGAAGAGAGCCAAGGCCGACAGCGATGCCGCTGCTGCCAGGACCCAAGCGTCGCCTGTGAGATAGATAAACACGGCGGCGATCGTGATCCCGATCAACGAGCCGGTCGAGCGTTGAATGCTGCGGATTCGACTGGCGTGGGGGTCGGGCTGGAGGATCGCGAGAATCGTCAGCGTGACCCAGTAGCCAAAAGAGAGATCGATCAAGCGGTAGGCCAAGACCGAAGCGGACGTCGCCAAGGCGATCCGAAGAGCATGGTGGCGCAGCACGGGGCTTAGCTGGAGCCTCGACCAGGCGGCGGCAAGGGTCACCCGCACGCCCGGCCAGGTCATCTCGCCTCCCTTTGGAGCTGGACCACCTCCAGCGATCAGCATCCAGAACAAGCCCACAGCGCCACCGACGGCGACCGCGGCGACCGCCGGGCCCAGCGGCTGAGCTGGCAGTCCGTTCGTGACGATAAAGACAGCTCCAAGTGCGAACGCGGCTAGCGCACCGTGCTTTCCTGCCACGCGCAGCGTCGACCAAGCGCCGATCCAGACGAAGGTTGTGACGACGCTCGCCGCGATGCTCGGCTGCGTGATGTCGGCCAGCGCAATCGCCACAATAGAAGCAGCCAGGCAGAGCAGCCCCCACGGCCAGCGGTCACTCACCTCGCGGCCCGGCATCACGAGCGCCACGTTGAGGCCACCGAGCGCTGCGAGCAAACCGATAGTCGGCTCGCCTACCGCCATGCCGACGAAGAGCGGGATCGCGACGGCAAGCATCCCGGCAACCGCGATCCCCCGGTCGATCTCACTCTGATCAACTCGAAATACCTCGTCTGCCGTCTGCCCAAGCTGCTCGATCTGGCCCCTTGGATCCACGCTCACAAACTACACGGCGCGGCACACTTCTCCTGATGCGGGCGAAGGGACTCGAACCCCCACAGCCTTTCGGCCACCGGCTCCTAAGGCCGGCGCGTCTACCAATTCCGCCACGCCCGCGCGGCAACGAGAGTAGCGCCGCTGGCATCTGGGAACAGCGCCCGGTATCGTCGCGCCAATGAAAGGCATTGTCCACACCGGGGAAGCCGTGATCGAGCACCCCAATCGCGTCAAGAGCGCCAGCTTGGCAATGCGCGCCGTCGTCGTTGTCGTTCTGATCCTCTCGGCGCTGCTGATCGCCGTCATCACCTTCGGCGGCTGGAGCGCACTGGCCGGGATGAAGGCAGTCTGCATCGTCTGGATAATCCTGGACCTCGTCTTCGCCTATTACGTTTTCAGGTGGACGCGCGGCGTGCTGCCGGTCGTCGCAACGCTGGCGATGATGATGACCGTCTTCGCAATCATCGCGATCCCGACATGGGTTGAGCGCGAAGGATTTGGCTACGCCCAGCCCGCACTCAGCTCCAGCCTGCTCGCCAGCCTGACGGCAATTCTCGTAGCGCTTCAAGTGCTGGTAATTGTCGCTGCGATGTACGCATTCCGCCAGCAGTGGAATGTCGAAGTCGAACATTGGCCGGCCGAAGAGGGCGACGCCTTGCCAGCCGGCGCCTGACCGACCATTCAGGCACCTACGATGTGACTGCCCTGCCCGGGTGGCGGAATGGTAGACGCGGGGGTCTCAAAAACCCCTGTCCGAAAGGATGTGCGGGTTCGACTCCCGCCCCGGGTACTTCAAGTTTTAGCGCGAGTAGCGAATCAGCTGCTGTGAGCTTCCCTCGCTGAGCGTGTAGTAGCCGCTGCACTTCGGGTTGGCAGCGACCGCTTCGCCCTGCGGCTCCGCTTCCAACAGGCGCGGCGAGGGCGAGCCAGCTAGCGCGTCAGCCACCGACGAGCCGACGTAGGCGTCGAGCGCGAAGTAGCGCTTGACGAGAACTGTGCGCCCATTTGGGCAGGCGCTGGCACCGACGACATCGCCGTAGCCAAGTGCTCCCACATAGCTGAGTTGGACGCTCTCGCCAGCAAAGCCGGGCGCCCGCGCGCGGTATATCCGTGAGCGCGATTCGCGCTTCGTAATCAGGTAAAGGTCGTTGCTCTTCGGGTCAACGATCAGCGCCTCGGCGTCGCGCGCTCCGTCGGGGTAGCTCAGCTCAACCGAAGTTGTCGCCGAAGGCGCAAGCAGAGCGCCGTCGGAAAAGCCGGAGAGGTTTGGCTCGGCGGTTCGGTAGACGCGGATTGAGCTGCGAACGGCGTCGTTGTCACCGATGTCGGCGGCGTAGAGCCAGTCGGCCCCGCCCTCGGGCCCCGGCCCCCAGGCGATGTCTTCCCAGTCAGTGTTCACGGCTCCGGAAAGCGGCAGTGTCACCTTCAGCTCAGCCCGCCGGCCAAGCGCGTAAAGGCTCGCCGCGCCGCCGCTGTCGTTGTGTGTCCAAACGACGCCACGGTTGCGTCGGCTGGCCGCCAGCCCGGAGGCTTCGGTGATCGGCGCTGGAACAGCTCCGAGCGCAGTGCTGCGAGTCGCCTTGGCGGTTCGCTTGGCGCCCCCTGCTTTGGTCGAGCGCCCCGAGCCGGTCGAGATACTCAAAGACGAACTATCGAACTCAACCGTTCCGCTCACCACAAGCACGGCGAAGATCGCTGCGATAAGGACTGCGGCTGCGAAGAGGCGCCTGAGCACAGCGAGCCGCTCAGCGCGGCAGGTTCATGCCGATCAGCTTTGGCAGCTTCGTGATCGCGGCGGTGATCGGACCCGGTTTCTCGCCGCGCGCGTCAACTTCGTCGCTGCGGATCAAAGCTGCGCGGATCAGATTGCCGCCGATTGATCTCGCCGGTTCGGGTGGGAAGTATTTGACCTTCGGCTCCACTAGCGGGCAGCTCGTCACTTCATCGTCGGCGCCGAGCGCCAGGCCGCTGAGAATCCTGCCGCCAAGATTGGAAGGCCCAACCCCGTGTCCAGTGAAACCCCAGCCGGCGTGAACGGCGCCGCTCGTGCGGTAGATCGGCAGCGAGTTTGGCGCCACGTCGATCGGGCCACCCCAAGCGTGAGTGATCGCGCGCCCTTCGAGCTGCGGAAAGAAGCGGCGCAGCGTCGCCGCCGTCTGCTCGATCACCTCCGCGTCAACGTCGATCCGCGGGTCATGTTTGGCGCCGTTTGCGACCCTTCCCCCACCCCAGCCAAATGCGATCCGCCCGTCGTTGGTCGTGCGGAAGTAATGAAGCATGCGGCGGCAGTCGCTTAGCGCTTCGCCGCCGACCCAGCCGACCTCCTCGAGCACGTCCGGTACCGGTTCGGTCAGCACCATGTGGCTTGAGGCGACGCTCAGCTCACGGGCGAAGGTTGGCCAGCGCAGCGTGCGCCAGTTGACGGCAAGTACCGCCGAGTCGGCCTGAACGCGGCCGCGATCTGTCCGAACCGTGACGCTCGCCCCATGCTGATCAATCTCCGTTACAGGGCTCTGTTCGAACAGCGTCACGCCGCGCGCCAACAGCGCGGCGCGCAAACCGAACGCCAGCCGCGCCGGTTGAACGGTCGCACCGAACGGCTTGAAGGCGGCGGCGCGAAACTCCGGCGAGTAACAGATCTGCGCCACCTGGTCGGGAGTCAATTCGACGACCTCATCATCGATGCCAAGTCGGTTGAGCCCCCACATCGCCTCACGCCAATCACCGTCCTGGTTTGGCGAGGTGGCAATCTCAACATGCGCCACCGCCCTGTACCAAGCGTCAACCTTCTCGCTCTTGCAGAACTCGCCGACCGCGACGATCGCCTCGTCGGCCAGCTCGGCGAGCCGGATTGAGCGCTCGGCGCCGAACTTCTCGGCCAGCGACGGCACGTACTCCCAGTAGCCGTTGACAAAGCCGCCGTTGCGGCCGCTTGGGCCGTGGCCGGCGAGCCCTGACTCAAGGATCACGACATTGAGATCGTTATCACGGGCGATCAGGTTCCAAGCCGTCCACATTCCCAAGTAGCCGCCACCAACGACGACGACGTCGGCGTCGATCGGGCCGTCGAGAGGTGGGCAGGGCGCAGGCGCGCCCGCTTCCTCGATCCACCAGCCTTCGGCGCTGTGCTTCATCAGCTTTAGCCTAGCCCGCCGCGACGAGCGCGAAGAGCTCGTTGATGATCGCCGGCGGCGCAACAAGCACTCCGGCGCCTTGCGCACCGCTCGCGTCGAGCACGCGCGTCTCTAACCCGGCGCCTTCACAGATCAGCAGCCCGGCGGCCGTGTCCCAAGCCTGCACGCCGCGCTCAAAGTAGGCGTCGTAGCGGCCGGCCGCGAGCCACGCTAAGTCCAGCGCGGCGCTGCCGCCGCGGCGGATGTCACGCACCTCGGGCAGCAGCCGCGCGACGATCGCGCCCTGCCCACGACGCACAGCCGGGTCGTAGCCAAAGCCGGTGGCAACCAGCGCGCGCCCAACCTGATCGCAGCTTGAACCAGCGATTGGCTTACCGTTTAGTAGCGGCGGTTCGCCGACGACGACACTGAACAGGTGATCACCGAGCGGGTCGAAGATCACTCCCACCTGCCCCTCGCAGGCAACCGAAACGCACCACTGCGGAATTCCGTAGAGGTAGTTGACGGTGCCATCGAGCGGGTCTACAACCCAGCGCAGGCCGCTGGTTCCGGGCCTGTCATCGCCTTCCTCGCCAAGAATTGCGTCGTCAGGGCGGCGCGCCGCGAGCACGCTTCGGATAGCCCCCTCGGCGGCAAGATCGGCGGCGCTAACGGGGTCGGTTGGGCTGCTCTTCGCTTCGACGCTGCTGTGGGCGGCGGCCTGATGGGCGATCAGCTCAGTCGCTGCGGCGCGGGCCGCCTCCTCAGCGACCACAAGCAGCTCGGCCCCGCTCACTGCGCCGGGCCGTCAAGCGGCGGGCGCTGCTGCGCCCACGGGCGGGCCTGCTCAAGTTGAGCGGCTACCCGCAGCAGCGTCAGCTCATCTCCCGGCACCGCGCCAAACTGAACTGAGAGCGGCAGTCCGTTGGAATCAAAGCCGGCTGGAACCGACGAGGCGGGCTGGCCAATCGCGTTCCAAACCCCGTACCAAGGCACGCGCGAGGCTGCCGCGTTGAGCGTCCAAAGCGCGCCGCGCCCTTGGAGCTGGCCGATCCTGAACGGAGCGGCCGCGGTGCCTGGCATCAGAACGGCATCAGCATTCTCAAAGATCGTGTTGACCCGCGCCGCGATGCCAGGCTCAGCGGCGCGCGCCTGCGCGAGGCGGCGGTCGGAGATCAGGCCACCAAGGCGGCCCATACTCTTCGTCCGTTGCTCCAGCCGCTCGCGATGCGGCAACGCTCCAGCGTCGTCGGTGACTGAGCGCAGGTAGCGCGCAACGGTGCTGACAAAGGCTGCCACCGGGTAGTCGATCTCCTGCTCAAAAACTTCGTGGCCCAGCTCGCGCAGCGCGGCAGCGGTGGCGTCGATCGCAGCGCGCTGCTCGGCGCCGAGCTTCGTTAGTGAGCCCGGCGGTGGCTTCAGCGAGATCGCGATTCGCAGCGGCGGGGTGGCCGCATCGAGCGCCGCCAAATAGCCGCCATCCGGCGCGCCGTCGGCGGTCGCATCAAGAAAAAGCGCGGCGTCGGCAACCGTTCGGGCGAGCGGGCCGTAGACCGTCATTCCGTTCCAGCCGTCAAAGTGGTTTGGCCCCAGCGAGATCCGCTCGCGCTGCGTCTTCAGCCCGAAGAGCCCGCTGAAAGCGGCCGGAATGCGGACGGAACCGGCCCCGTCGGAGCCGTGCGCCACGCCGCATAGCCCGGCCGCCGCCGCAGCGCCGGCGCCACCGCTCGAACCACCGCTCGTGTAATCAATGTTCCACGGGTTGCGGGTCGCGCCAAAGGCCAAGGTTTCTGTGAACGGCCATACCGTTAGCTCCGGAACGTTCGTCTTCCCAATGATGATCGCGCCAGCCTCGCGCAGCCGCGCCACAACGTCGCCGTCGTGGGGCGCCGGCTTTGGGTCGGTCGCAAGGCTCCCCCACGCTGTTCGCTCGCCAAACACATCGGTGTCGTCTTTGATTGACACCGGCACGCCGCGCATTGGCTGCGAGCTTTCGCCGGAACCGGCAGCGTCAAGCTTGTCGGCTTCGGCTAGCGCCTCGTCAGCGAAAACAACGCGGTAAGCGTTTATCACTGGGTTTACTCGATCGATTCGAGCCAGCGTCGCTGCTACGACTTCGCGCGCGGTCGCTGCGCCGCTCGCAATCATCTTGCTCTGCTGCGCAGCTCCTGCGTAGGCGAGATCATTGGCTTCCATCGCGCTTCGAACACTAGTCTCTAAGAGGCATGAATGTCACGCTAATGAGCGACCAACCGCGCCCCGCCTGCAGCGAAAATGAACGGCTGGCGGCGGAGGATCTCGTCGGCAGACTCCAAGCCGACGGTCGCTTGGCGACAGTGCAACCGTTCTGGGCATACCCGCGCTGGTGGCTGGCGCAAGCGATCTGCTCGGCGCTTGGAGTTCTCGCCAGCGTGCTCTGCGTAGGCGCGCCGCTGATCGGGCTGATCGTCGCCGCTGTGGCGCTCGTCCTTTGCTTGATCGACGGAACGCGGCTAGCGCCGCTGCGGCGGCTAACCGGATCGCGCGCGAGCCAGAACGTGATCTCACCGCCACTGGCGACAACGCACAAGCCGCCGGTGACGTTGGTCATCAGCGCCTCAATCGATCATCCCCCGAAATCACCGAATCGCTTCTTTCCAACCTCGCTGATTGCGGCGAACGCGGCCTGTGTCGCTCTGGTCGCCGCCTGCGCAGCGCTGCGTCTGAGCGATATTGATGGTCTTCCAATCTCGATCGCGCAGATGGTTCCAACGATTCTGCTGCTCGCCGCGGTCCTCGTCTTCCTTGAGCGGGGAACGGCGGAGACGATCCCCGATCAAAGCGCTATCGACGCCGCACTGGAGGTCACCGCCCGGCTCGACGCAGACCCTCCTGAGCATCTCGCCGTTGCGCTCGTCTTCGGCGGCGCCGGTTCAGCGCAGGCCGCGGGACTGCGCTACTGGCTTCGCAGCCGGCGCAAGCGTGGAATGAAACCGGCCGATATCGCGATCGTAAGCATTGAGCCGTGCTCCAGTGGCGCGGCGAGCTGGTGGCAACGCGACGGCGTCGTGATTGCAACCGGGCTTCACCCTCAGCTCCGGCGGGCGGCAAAAGCGGCGGCCCAGGAGGTCGACGGTTCAATCAAAGGTCGCGGTGGCGCCGACGCCACAGGCGCCGGAGTGGCGCGCGGTGACGGCTGGCCGGCAATCGCAATCGGTTCACGCGAGCTCGAGAAGGGTGAGCTACAAAGTGACGAAGTAGCTTCCATCGTGGCCGAGCTTGGCGAGGCTCTGATCCGCGAGCTCGACCGCGAGATTGGCGATCAGCCGGCCCGACCGAGCCAGCCTGCACCAGAGTCGGCAGGGGCGCCGCAATGAGCGCTGGCGTTGTAATCGCTGGCGGCGGCCTCGCGGCCCAGCGCTGCGCCGAGGCGCTGCGCCACGGTGGATACGAGGGCGCAATCAAGATCGTCAGCAACGAGCTTCACGTCCCGTATAACAGGCCGCCGCTTTCGAAGGCTCTGTTAGCTGGCACGAAAGAGCCTGATGACGTCCTCTTTCGCTCCGCTGATTGGTCCGCAGAGCAGGGGATTGAGCTGCTGCTCGGCGATGGCGCAGCCGGCCTCGATGTTGAACGCCGCAAGCTGCTGCTCGAATCTGGCGCCCAGCTCGATTATGACGATCTCGTGATCGCCACAGGTAGCCGCGCCCGCCAGCTCCCGGGCAGCGAGCAATACACAAATATTCACTCCTTGCGCACGCTCGGCGACGCGATCCGCCTACGCGAAGTGCTCCAGCCCGGCACGCGCCTCGCCGTCCTCGGTGCCGGCCTGATTGGCCAGGAAGTCGCGGCCACGGCGATCGGCCACGGCGCCGAAGTGACGCTGATCGAAGCTGAACCGCTGCCGCTGGCGCGGGCACTCCACCCGGAGCTAGCGCAATGGCTAGTGGACCTCCAACGCGAGGAGGGCGTTGAAGTGAAGCTTGACGCTCGCGCAACAGAGCTGATCGGCGACGGCGACCGGCTTCAGGCGCTCCTGCTCGACGACGGCTCGCGCGTTGAGCTTGACGAGATGCTGGTCGCAATTGGCGTAATTCCAAACAGCGAATGGCTCCCAGATGAGCTGGCGCTGCTGGCCGCCCGCCCCGACATCCACGCCGCCGGTGACGTCGCTGGCGGCGACCACTGGGAGCTGGCCGGCCACCAAGGCAAGGCCGCCGCCAAAGCAATCCTCGGCCAGGCGCCGGCTCCACCGCCGTTCACCGGCTGGTGGAGCGACCTTCACGGAGTGCGCCTGCAGGGACTGGGCGCGCCAGCGGCGAACGATGAGATTGTGTTCAAAGGCAACCCCGCCGAACGTGATTTTCACGCCGTGGTAAGCCGCGACGGGGTTCCCGTCGCGGCGCTCGCCGTAGGTCAGCCGCGCGAAATTCCGCGGCTGCGCAAGCTACTCGCGGAGCACGCCCTAAGCCAACCATCCAAGGAGGCAGCATGACCCTAGTTCCAACGATTGATGAAGTCGGGTGCGCAGCGCACGGTGATTGCGTCGATGAAGCGCCACAGGTCTTCGCATTGAACGGACAGGTTGCCGAAGTCATCGGCAGCGGCCCCGATGACCTAATTCTCGCCGCCGCCAAGGGTTGCCCGTCGGTCGCGATTATCGTCACCGACAGCGCCACCGGCGATCAGGTTTACCCGTAGCTGCCGCGCCTAGCGTTCTAACTTCGCGGCAGCGCGCGGCGCAAGCCGTCATCATCGGTTGCTCTTCCCCACCAGAAAGGCTCCGATGCCGATAGTCATCACTGAGGACCGCGGCGCGGTTCGCCACCTAATTCTCAATCGCCCTGAGAAGCGCAACGCGATGAACGCCGAGATGATTCTCGCGCTGGGTGAGGCAATCGAGTACGCAGCCAACGACCCAGAGGTTCGCATTGTCGTGCTGCGCGGGGAGGGCGCGATGTTCTCATCCGGCGTCGATTTCGCAAGCTTCCTGCCGCTGGTTGAGGATCCATCCCAGCTGCGCGGCTTCCGCCGCCCGATGATCGAAAGCTGGAACCTTTTGGAGGAGATGACGAAGCCGACGATCGCCCAGATCCACGGCGCCTGCATCGGCGGGGCGCTGGAGTTGGCGCTGGCCTGTGACCTGCGGACGATCTCTGACAGCGCGATCGTCGGGCTTCCCGAAACGCGCGTCGGCTTGATCCCTGACGTTGGCGGCTGCTCACGGCTCCCGGCGCTGGTCGGGGCGGGCCGCGCGAAGGAGCTGATAATGGCCTCGAAGATGATCAACGGCACCGAGGCTGAACGGATCGGCCTAGCCAACCGCGTAGCGCCGGCTGAAGAGCTCGACGCCGCCACCGATCAACTCGTGGCTGAACTGCTGGCCTGCGCCCCGATCGCCGTTGGCCTCGCAAAGCGCGTGATCGACGCCGCAGACAAGCCGGCGCTGGCTTCGACGCTTGAGCAGGAGGTCGCCGCTCAGCAGCTCTGCGCGGGCAGCGCCGACTTCGGCGAAGGCGTGAGCGCGCTGAGCGAGAAGCGCGACCCGAACTTCACTGGCAGCTAAGCCATCGAAAGGCCG
>SYIT01000041.1 GCA_005798685.1 Actinomycetota bacterium
CAAGAAGGCCCGCAAGCGGCCTCAGTTCAGCAAGCGATAGCGCTGTTGGCCCGAACGATCGGCGCGGATTCTATAGCTTTCTTCTAATGGCTCGTAATCTCTTTGGCACCGACGGTGTCCGTGGCCTAGTCGGCGAGAAGCTGACCGCTGATCTTGCAATGAAATTAGGCAGAGCAGCGACCGAGCAGGCCGGCGGCGCCGGAACGCGCGTCCTCGTGATCCGCGATACGCGCGAGTCCGGTGAGATGCTCGAATCGGCTCTGGCGGCTGGAATTACTGCAGCCGGTGGGGAGGCGTTGCTCGGAGGCGTGCTGCCAACGCCGGCGGCGCCGCTGCTGATTGCGCAGTATGGCTTCGACCTTGGCGTCGTCGTCTCGGCTTCACACAACCCCTTTCAGGACAATGGGATTAAGTTCTTTGGCGGCGACGGTCTGAAGCTGACCGACGCTGCGGAGGAAGAGATCGAAAGGCGGCTCGACGGCGGTTTTGGGGTTGAGCTGGAGATCGGTCGCGTGCGCGAACTGCACGGCACTCAGGAGGATTATCTACGCGCGCTCGAGGAGCGTTTCAAAGGGCTTGATCTAAGCTCCACCAACTTGCTGCTCGACTGCGCCCACGGCTCGACCCATCGAGTCGGGCCGGAGATCTTCCGCCGCCTCGGCGCATCGGTATCGGTGATTGGCAACCAGCCAGACGGTCGCAACATCAACGACGGTGTCGGTTCCACCCACATCGAAGCGCTGGCCACCGCGGTCGTCGCCGGTGGTCACGACCTCGGCTTCTCCTTTGATGGGGACGGCGACCGCGTTCTCGCCGCCGACCGCAACGGTGGGGTAGTCGACGGCGACGAGCTGATTGCGTTAGCTGCGCTTCACCTGCGTGCCTTGGGCAGGCTCAACGCCGACGGCGTCGTCGTCACGGTGATGACCAACTACGGCTTTCATACGGCGATGCAAGCGGCCAAGATCGAGGTCGCGACGGCCGACGTCGGCGATCGCTACGTCCTTGCCGAGCTGCGCGAGCGCGGGTGGACTCTCGGCGGCGAGCAGTCAGGCCACATCATCGACATGGGCTTCGTTCCTTCCGGAGACGGGATCGCGAGCGCCCTGCTGACGCTCGAAGCGCTCGCCGGAGCCGACCTAGCCGAGCGCTCTGCGATGGAGAAGCTGCCGCAACAGCTCGTCAACGTAAAGGTCGCCGACAAGTCGCGCGCGCTCGACGCGGTTGCCAGCGCAGCGGCGGAGGAGAACGATTCGCTCAGCGGTCAGGGTCGTGTTCTGGTTCGCGCCAGCGGCACCGAGGAGCTGGTCCGTGTGATGGTCGAGGCACCCGACGCGGCTCAGTGTGAGCAGATCTGCCGCCGCCTCGTCGACGTCGTCGAGGCGGCCAGCTAACCGCGCACACCCGCGTGCGCTCGCGGCGCGCCATCTAGCCCACTAGCTAGGCTTCACGGCATGTGTGGAATTGTCGGTTACGTCGGCTCGCGGGCCGCTGAAGAGCCGCTGCTCGCAGGGCTCTTAAAGCTCGAGTACCGCGGCTACGACTCGGCCGGCATCTCGGTCATGTCGGACGGCTCAATCGAGGCAGTCCGCGCGGTCGGAAATCTTGCCCAGCTTCAGACCGCTGTTGAGGCGCGCCAGGCGGCAGGTGGCGCGACAGCAACGCTGGTCGAGGCGGCGACAATCGGCATCGGGCACACGCGCTGGGCTACGCACGGCCGCGTCAACGAGCAGAACGCCCATCCTCACTTCGATACCACCGATCAGGTTCATGTTGTGGTCAACGGAATCGTCGAGAACTACATGGATCTGCGCGAGCGGCTGATCGCCAGTGGCGCCAGCTTCAGCTCGGAAACCGACGCCGAAGTGATCGCACACCTTGTCGCCAACCATTTGAGCGGGAGCCTTGAGCAGGCCGTGCGCGGCGCCTACGCTGAGCTGGAAGGCCACTTCGCCTTCGTCGCGATGGCGGTTGAATCGCCCGAGCTGCTGGTCGGTGCGCGCAAGGAGTGCCCGCTGATCGTCGGCGTGGGAGAGGGCGAGATGTTCCTCGCTTCCGCTGTGCCCGCCTTCCTCGCGCAAACGCGACGCGTGCAGTACGTCGAAAATGAAGAGATTGTTGCCATCCGACCGGGCGGTGCAAGCTTTACGACCCCCAGCGGCGAGCCGATCGAGCGCGAGGTCGTGACCGTCGACTGGGATGAGGAGACAGCAGAGAAAGGCGGCTATGAGACCTTCATGCTGAAAGAGATCCACGAGCAGGCTGGCGCGATCGCCGAGACGATCGCCGACCGCACGGTCCGCGAGGACGGCGTTGATCTCGATGACGTGGGCGCACTCAGCGATCAGCAGCTGCGCGGCGCCGAGCGGATCACCGTCGTCGCCTGCGGAACCTCTTACCACGCAGGGTTGATCGGGCGTTATGCGATCGAAGAGCTTGCCCGCGTGCCGGTCGATGTCGAAATTGCCTCCGAATTTCGCTACCGCAACCCAATTGTCGGGCCCGGCGATCTGGTGATTGGGATCACCCAATCGGGAGAGACGGCGGACACTCTGGCGGCGATGAGGATCGCCAAGGAGCGCGGCGCGACGGTAATGGCAATCACCAACATCATGGGCTCGCAGGCCACGCGCGATGCCGACGGCGTGCTCTACACGCGCGCCGGGCTTGAGGTTTCGGTCGCTGCGACGAAGACCTTCGTTTGCCAGGTCGCGGTGATGTACTTGCTCGCGCTGCGACTCTCCGAGCTCCATGACGCGTTGCCGCTGGAACGGCGGATCGAATTGGTCGCCGATTTAAAACGGCTGCCGCATCTGATCAGCGAACTGCTGGAGAGCGTTGATTCGGTCGTTGAGAGCGTTGCAGAGCGGGTTTGGGAGGCCAACTTCTTCCTCTACCTAGGTCGCCATGCTGGAGTGGCGGTCGCCGATGAGGGCGCGCTGACGCTGAAGGAGGTCTCCTACATCTCGACCGATGCCTATGCCGCTGGCGAGATGAAGCACGGCCCGATCGCGCTGCTGAGCGAACAGACCCCGGTGGTTACTGTCGCAACCGATTCGCCTGTGCTTGAGAAGGTGATCTCGAACATGCAGGAGGTGCGGGCCCGCGGCGCCTACCTGATCGCGGTCGCCACCGAGGGCAATACTTCGATTAATCAGCAGGCCGATTCGGTGATCTCAATTCCCCAAACGGACTGGATTCTGCAGCCGTTGCTGGCAGTCATTCCGCTGCAGCTGCTGGCCTATCGGGTTGCTCGTCTGCGCGGCCTCAACGTCGATCAGCCGCGTAACCTCGCCAAAACGGTCACCGTCGAATAGGTTTTGGCAATGAATCAAGCCCCCGCTGTAGGCATCGATCTGATCGAGATTGGTCGCTTGGAACGCGCGCTGGAGCGGCGCCCGCGTCTGGCTAAGCGTCTCTTCACCGATTCCGAGCGAGCATATGCGCGCAGTCAGGCCCGCCCGGGGCAACACCTTGCCGCCCGTTTCTGTGCCAAGGAGGCGGCTACCAAGGCGCTTGGCTTAGCGGTCTTCAGGCCACTCGAGATTGAGCTTTGTGAGCGCGGCGGCGCTCCCGAGCTGCGCTTGAGTGGCGCGGCTGCCACGCGAGCTCGGCAGCTTGGCGTCCAGCTCGGCTGCTCCTTGACGCATTCGCGCTCGACCGCCGCAGCGGTCGTCGTCGGTGGCCCGGAATGAGTGATTGGTTGATCGCCCTCTCCGACGCTAAGCGCTCGCGAGGCGCCGACCAATGGGCGATCGAGACCGTTGGCATCGCCAGCCTGACGCTGATCGAGGCGGCCGCAGCAGGGCTCGCCGATTACGTCGACCGCTACATCCCCGAAGGTCTGATCGTTGTTGTGTGTGGCGGAGGCAACAATGGTGGCGACGGTTATGCGGCGGCGAGGATCTTGAGAGCGAACGGCCGCGCCGTGCGGGTGCTCCAAGCCGGTGATCCGGAGCGGCTCAGCGACGATGCGCGCGCCCAGTTGAGCCTGCTCGTGGGAGAGCCGCCGATCACCTTCGGTGGGGAGCTAATCGCAGGAGCCTCGGTCGTCGTTGACGCCCTGCTGGGAACCGGGTTCAGGGACAAGCCTCGAGGCGAAGTAGCCAAAGCGATCGAGGCGATCGCCGACTGCGGCTTGCCGGTTGTTGCGGTCGATGTGCCAAGCGGGGTTGACGCTTCGACCGGTGAAATTCAGGGCGCCGCCGTAAGCGCACAGATGACGGTCACCTTTAACTGCGACAAGCCGGGCTTGCATATCAATCCAGGCCGGGCCCACGCCGGCGCGGTGCGCGTCGTCGACATCGGCATCCCTGCTGGCGCGCCGCTGGCTGAAGCGACGGTCGGTTTGATTATCGACGCGCCGCTGATCGCACTGCTGCCACGCCGAGGTGCCGACTCAAACAAATTCACCAGCGGTCATTTATACGTTGCGGCCGGCTGCCGTGGGTTGACCGGAGCGGCGGTATTAGCTTCAACGGGCGCGATGCGAGCGGGGGCCGGCTACGTGACGGCCTGCGTCCCTGCAAGCCAGCAGCCGCTCGTGGCGAGCCACCTAGTCGAGGTGATGCAGATCGCGCTCGCCGACGACGATGGTCACCACTGCCGCAAAGGCGCTGAGCAGGTGCTCGATAAGGTCGCCGAGCGCGAGGGAGCGGTGCTGCTGGGGCCGGGGCTCGGCTCAAGCAAGGGCGCACGGGCGTTCGCGCGCGAGTTGGCAGTCAGCGTGAAGGCGCCGCTGGTGATCGACGCCGACGGCCTCAACGCCTTCGCTGGGGATCCCGAGGCGCTAGCGAAGCGCAAGCGCCCGACCGTGCTCACGCCGCACGAGGGCGAGCTGGCGCGGCTGCTCGGCTGCAGCGTTGAAGACGTAAGTGAGCGGCGGCTCAAGCAGGTCAGGGCGGCAGCCAAGGCCGCGACCGCGATCGTGATCCTCAAGGGCGTTGACACGCTGATCTGTAACCCCGACGGCCTCGTGGCGGTTAGCCCGGGAGCAACGCCCGGGCTCGCGACAGCGGGAACGGGCGACGTGCTCGGTGGTATCGTCGGCGCGCTGTTGGCGCGCGGAGCCGACCCGTTTGTTGCCGCCGCGGCGGCGGTGCGCCTACACGCCCGGGCGGCCGGGCTTGCGGCCGATAGCCTCGGCACGGAGGGCATCGTCGCCAGCGACGTGGTTGCCGCCCTGCCGCTGGCGTGGACCTGACGGTAGGATTGCTGCCATGAGTTCGACAGTCAGTCAGATTATGGATGCCGACCCGCAGAGCGTGGCCCCCGACGACAGCGTTGAAACGGTCGTCCAACGGATGCACGATCACGAACTTCCCGGGCTGCCGGTCGTCGATCAGGATGACATTCTGGTCGGCATCGTCACCGAGAGCGACCTCTTGATGTTTGATGAGCAGGAGGATCTCGACCCGCCGGCGCACGTTCAGATCATGGGTGGCGTGATCTATCTGGGCTCGGTAAAGCACTGGGAAGAACGGGTCCGCAAGTCGGTGGCGAGCACAGCTGGGGAAATCATGAGCACCGAGCCGATCACCGTCAGTCCGGACGCCGACGCGCACGATGCCGGCCATTTGATTTCCGAGCACGGCCACAACCGCCTGCCAGTTGTCGATGATGAGGGCCGTCTCGTCGGTGTTGTCACGCGCGTCGACGTGCTCGAGGCGTTGCTAGAAGATCGATAGGTCGGTGGGCTGAACGCTGTGCGCGCGCAAGCCTCAGTCGACTTAGCTGCGCTTGAGCGCAACGTCGGGTTGCTCGCAAACGCGGCCGAGTCGGCGCAGATCTGTGCGGTCGTCAAGGCCGACGGCTACGGCCACGGAGCCGCTGAAGCGGCAAGCGCCGCAATCCGCGGTGGCGCTAGCTGGCTAGCGGTCGCGACCGCGTTGGAGGCGCAGCAGCTCCGCGCCGCGGGGTTGGATGTGCCGATCTTGGTGATGGGAGCAATGACCGACGCTGAAGTTGAGCTTGCGCTGGCAGCAAACGCCGACGTGGTCGCGTGGAGTGAGTACTTCGTCGCCAAGCTCGCTGCGCTTGGCGGTGGGCGGGTGCACATCAAGCTCGATACCGGCATGGGTCGGCTCGGCACGCGTGATCGTGAGCTGGCGGCGCGCTTGGCCGCGCGCGCGGCAGAGGAGCCGGAATTGGAGCTGGTTGGCCTGATGACCCACTTCGCGACCGCCGATGCGATCGGCGACCAGTTCTTCGCTGCCCAGCTTGAGGCCTTCAGGCAGTGGAGCGAACCGATCGTCGCTACCACGCCGGGGCTGATCCGCCACGCGGCCAACAGCGCCGGTTTGCTGCGCGATAGCGCGTCGCATTTTGATCTCGTCCGCCCCGGCGTCGCCTGTTACGGGCTTGATCCCTTCGGCGTCGATCCGGTCGCGCAGGGGCTTGAGCCGGCGCTGCGCCTCGAATCGTATGTCGCACGCGCCGAGCGCTGTGCTGCAGGTCAGGGCAGCGGCTACGGCCGCAGCTTCGTTGCTGAGCAGCCGACGGTGGTTGCCACCGTGCCGATCGGCTACGCCGACGGGTGGAAGCGAGTCTTTTCAAATAATGCCGAGGTGCTTATCGGCGGGCGCCGCTTCGCGGTCGTTGGCAACGTCAGCATGGACAACATCACCGTCGACCTCGGCGCCGACGGGGGTGGGGTCGAGATCGGTGCTTGCGTCACGCTGATCGGCGCTGACGGAGATCAGCGGATTCTCAGTGAGGAGCTCGCGCGCCTTGCCGCAACGATCAACTACGAGATCGTCAGCTCAATCAGCGCCCGCGTGGAGCGTAGATACGTTGGCAGCGAGGCTGTCAGCCAATGAGCACCAGCGAACCCGAGCTGCTGGAGATGGCTAGGGGTGCGGCGGCGGTCGAGGGCGTCTGGCTTGTTGGTGGCGCGGTCCGTGACAGGCTCGCCGGCACACAGCAGCGCAGCGGGGCAATCGATCTGGACCTAATCGTCGATGGCGACGGTGAGGCTGTGGCGCGCGCCCTGCGCGACGCGGCTCCGCCTGGCGCAGCGGTCTTCGCTCTCTCCGATCAGTTTGGCGTGTGGCGCGTCCACGGCGCCGAGGGTGATTGGCAGATCGACTGCACACCGCTGCAGGGAGCAACGCTTGAGGCCGACCTGCGCGCCCGCGACCTGACAATCAATGCGATCGCCGAGCCGCTCGCTGGCGGCCAGGTGATCGATCCGACCGGCGGCATAGACGACCTTCAGCGTGGCGTGCTGCGGATGGCTGGAGCGCAGGCGTTCGCCAACGATCCGCTTCGATGCGTGCGGCTCGCCCGCTTCGCCGTTCAGCTTGGCTTTGAGATTGAGACCGAGACTTTTGCCGCCGCGCAGGCACAGCCTGGCGGCTTAGCGGGGGTGGCTGGGGAACGAACCTTCGCTGAGCTGAATTTGATTCTCGCTTCAAGCGAGGCCGTCGGCGGCTTCCGTTTGCTGGATCAGATCGGTGCTAGCGCCGTTGTCTTGCCCGAACTGGTCGAGCTGCAAGGAGTTGAGCAGAACGCCTACCACCACCTTGACGCTTACGAGCACACGCTTGAGGTGCTGCAGTTTGTGATCGATCTGGAGAATGATCCGGCGGCTCTTTTTGCTGATCGCGACGGCGCGGCGGTAGCTGCGATCCTTGCTGAACCGCTGGCCGAAGGCCTTAGCCGCGGCGGCGGGCTGCGTTGGGGGGCGTTGCTCCACGACATCGCCAAGCCGCAGACGCGCGCTCAGTTTGACGACGGCCGGATCGGTTTTCCCGGCCACGCCGCCGAAGGTGCCGAGCAGTCCCGCGTGATCCTCGGGCGGATGAAGGCCAGCGAGAAACTCAAGGCACACGTCGCAAAGTTGACGCTCGAGCACCTTCGGCTCGGTTTCCTCGTCCACGAGCGACCGCTCACTGCGGAGGCCTTCTATCTCTATTTGACAAGCTGTCAGCCGGTCGAGGTTGACGTGACGTTGCTGTCGCTAGCCGATCGTCTGGCGACGAGGGGTCGCAAGGCCGAGCAGGCGATTATGGCTCATCAGCAGCTAGCGCTCGAAGTGCTTACCGAGGCGCTGCGCTGGCGCGCCGAGGGACCGCCCGAGCCGTTGATCCGAGGCGACCAACTGGCAAGCCAACTCGGCATCGAACACGGCGCGTTACTTGGCAGCCTGCTGGGGGCGATAGCCAAGGCGCAGTATTGCGGCACAATCTCCGATCAAGCGGCCGCCGTTGAGCTGGCACAAGCTCTTATTACCGCCGACGGCTAAGCGGTGTCCAGCGCCGCTGCTTCATTTCTGAGCAACTGCTCGCAGAGCAGCGTCGCGTCAACTACGCTTGAATAGTCAACGTTCGCGGCCGTGTCGGTCGGCCAGTGGTAGTTGGACGGCGCTTTGTAGCGTGAGATCGAACCGAGCATCAGCGTCGGGTACCCAGCCTGTAGCGAAATCAACGCGTCGGTCGCGTTACGGAAGCGCAGCCCGCGCACCAGCTCCACGTCGAGCTCGGCGGCGGCGCGCGAGAGCTCGGCCTTAAAAGGCTCGTCGTAGTCGGCCATCCACAGCATCCCTTCGCCTTCGAGCTGCATCAGCGTTGGCGAGCCGACGCTGTCGATGCAGACGAATTTTGTCGCCCCGATCGGTAACGAGCCGAAGTGACGTTTGGCAAAGCCGCGCATTCCTTCCATGAATGATTCCTCGGAGCCGGTTGAAACCAGCAGAACGCGGGTGCCTTCGACCGGCCGCTCGCGCAATAGCCGCGCAAGGCCAACGAGTACAGCAACGCCGCTGAGGTTGTCATTCGCGCCCGGTACGACCGAGCGTGAACCGATCTCAGCAAAGCTGAGTGCGCTGCCCAGTGATAGGACTGCTGCCGCTCGGCGCAGCAGTGCTGAGCCGGTAAGACCGCTGAGCAGCGTGAGCAGCGGGCCGGCAAAGACCGGGAACATGATTGGTGGCGTCGTCTTTGAGCGTTCAAGCTGCGCTGGGAAGCAGTCGCCGAAGAACTCCGGAATCTGGGGTGCGAAGAGGAGGCTCCAATTTGCCGCGTCGTGGTGCGCGACGAAGACGATCGTTCGCTCGGCGTTGCGGTCGCCGCACTGCGCGACAACGTTCCACGTGTCGTGCTGTGGCAGAACGGCGCGACGAAACCACTGGCTGCCTCCGCTGATGTCGTCGGCCACGGCCGCAGCAGTGAATCCGCCGACAATCGTTCGCAGCAGCCGCGAGCCTTTCAGTGATGCTAGGCCGGCAGCGAGCGTCAGCAGACCGAGCGGCCACCAGTATGTCCCGTGAGCCTGTTCGCGTTCGACCTCAACGCTGCAAGCTTCGGCCTCCAGTTGCGCGGCGATGATCTGCGCGCCGCGACGCTCGCCCTCGGAGGCCGAGGGGCGTTCGAATGACGCAAGCTCGCCAATGAGCTCGCGCGCGCGTGCCTGTAATTGATCTTGCTGGCTCATAGACACCTACAGAGGTTACGCTTTGGCCAATGACCGACTGCCTCTTCTGCTCAATCGTTGCCGGCGAGATCCCAGCCGAGATAGTCGCCGAGGACGAACGGACGATCACATTGATGGACATCAACCCCGCAACGTGGGGGCACGCCTTGGTAATTCCGCGGGATCACGCGCGCGACCTTTATCAGATCTCAGCGCTCGACCTCGAGGCGTGTGCGGTCGCCGCGCAGCGGGCGGCGTTGCTTGCTCGCGACCGCTTAGGAGCGGACGGAGTCAACCTGCTCAATTCCTGCCAAGCGGCTGCGTGGCAGACCGTCTTCCACTTCCACATCCACGTGATTCCCCGCTATCAAGACGACCCTTTAAGGCTGCCGTGGGAACCTGCCGCAGGCGACGCCAACGCTATCGTCGAAAGCGCTCGGGTTCTGCGCGGGGAGTGAGCGCAGCGGCGCGTCATAAATCGTGCAGCGATTCAAACGACTTTGCCGATGAATACGGCAAGTTTGCCCGCTCTGGTAGCTAAACCGGCTCATCTCGTGCGCAATTGCGCTTAGATAGGAGTATGCACAAACGACTACTTCCCCTGCTCGTACTGCTCAGCGCGCTCGCTTTGGCTGCGCCGGGAGTCGCGACGGCCAAGATGATCGATCTCGGCTCGCTGGACACCGCCCTAAAGCCCGGCTGCCCGGGCACGCCGTGCTACGCAATCAGCCGCACGACCGGATATCAGACCCGCAGCGGCACGAAGAAGTCACCGATGGTCGTAACGCGCAATGGCCGCCTCGTGTCTTGGACGATCTCGCTCGGCAAGCCGACGACCAAGCAGATCAAGTTCTTCGATTCCAAGCTCGGTGGCGAAGCAAGCGCCCAGCTGACGGTTCTCTCAGTGACGAAGAAGTCAAAGAAGACGCCGAAGGCAAAAGATGGCGCGGTTGTTGCGCGCCAGGGTGAACTCGTAAAGCTGAAGCCGTACTTCGGCCGCACCGTTCAGCTTGCGCTCCGGCGTTCAATCTGGGTCAAGAAGGGTCAGATCATCGCTCTCACGGTTCCAACGTGGGCGCCTGCGCTCGTTACCGGCCTCGACAGCTCCACCGTATGGAACGCGTCACGCGGCAAGAGTCAGTGCGAGGACACTCAGAGCCAGACCTCACAGCTCGCCGTTAAACAGTTCTCCGACTACTACTGCAGTTACACCACGGCGCGGATGACCTACAGCGCCCAGATCATCCCTGACCCGTAAGCGCGCCGCAGGCGGATCAGTCAGGAGCAATTCCGCCGGTGTCGGCCGGCGTGCCGCCGCCACCGGTGTCACCGCCGGTGCCTCCACCGGTGTCGCCGGTGTCGCCAGTGTCGCCGGTACCGCCGGTATCGACGCTCGTGCCGCCGGTATCGACGCCACTGCTGTCGGGCGACCCAGTCGTGTCGGTTGTCGTTGGCGTCGTCGTTGTGGCACCGATGCCGCTGGCGACATCATCGGCGCCGGCAGGCGGAACCAGAGCTGGCGTTGAAGTCGGGATTTGGTCGTATGGACGGCTATCCCCACCACAGGCGGAAATGCCGAGCGCGAAGGTCAGAGCGAGCGCGCAGCTGGGAGCAAGAAAGATTAAACGCATTTAACTAACGGTAGCGACTGATCAAGCTGGAGGCGCCATACGACGGCCACAGGTGGGGCATTCGTTGAGATCGCGCTGTGCCATCGCGCGGCAGAGGTTGCAGAAGCGCAGGTTTTCGACTGCCCAAGGGAGTTTCGACTCAGAAGGAGCAAGCGGAAGAACTTCGCCGACGACCTCGAGCTCCTCGCCATTGCTCTCGTCGCGATATATCAGGTCAGGCTTGGCCTCAAGGATTACTTCGCGGCCCGACGAAGGCTCTCGCAATCGATAACGCTGTAGCGGTTTCATTCGGCCATCTTATCGGGCTCTGCGGCCGCTTGCTGAGCCGAGTCTGCGGCCCTAATCTGGGCGCAGACTCGGCGCTCTGCAGTCCTCAGTTCTCGGTAAGATTAGAGCTAATGAATCGATGTCGCTTCAAAGCTCGTGGGCGCCGCGCGCTCAGTATTGGATTGGCCGCCGTGGCGATCCTTGGGATCGCGGGCTGCACCAACGATTCGACTTCCGTCAGCGACTCAAATCTCGTCAACGGCAAGAAGCTCTTCGTCGGTAAGTGCGGCGCTTGCCACGTGATGGCGCGCGCCGGTACGAAGGGTGTGACGGGGCCAAATCTCGACGAAGCGTTTTCCAGCGCACGGCAAGAGAATTGGGGCGACGACGGGATCCGTGGCGTCGTCTATGGCCAGATCCTCTACCCGAACAAGAACGCGCCGATGCCAGCCAATCTTGTAACCGGCAAAGACGCGACCGACGTCGCTGCCTACGTCTCAACTGTCGCTGGCAAGCCCGGGGAGGACCTTGGCTTGCTCGCGACCGCTGTAGCGCCAGCCGGCAGCGGCAAGACGGCAGTCGAAAAGAATGGCCTACTCTCGATCGCGGCCGATCCAAACGGTCAGTTGCTGTACGTCGAATCGAAGGCGACTGCGACTGCCGGCCCGATCAAGCTCGAGATGCCAAATGAGTCAGGCGTTCCGCACAATATTTTGATCGAGAACACACCGATTGAAACGCCGGTGATCGAGAACGGCGTGGCGAAGGCCTCGGGCACACTGAAGCCCGGAAAGTTTGTCTATTTCTGCTCGGTGCCCGGTCACCGCGAGGCCGGAATGGTCGGCAAGCTCACAGTCCGTTAGAGCGCGCGAACAATAACGGCTGCGGCGATAACGACCAGGCAGCTGCCGACGACCCACGCCAACGCTTTGAATGCGCCTGATTCGGTGCGGACCGGGTCAAGGATCCGTGGGACGCCCTTCTCGGCCGGAGAGCGCTCGTCAGAGCCTTGCTGCGGCGCTCTGGGCTGCTCAGCCACCGGCGACGATCAGAGAATGTAGATCGTCGTAAAGACGACGATCCACATTGCATCGACGAAGTGCCAGTAGATGCCGGGAACCTCAAGGCCGCGGTGGTGGTCAGGCCCGACCTTGCCCTTAAAGATCCGTACCGCTGACATCCAGAGCAGCAGCAGCCCGACCAGCACGTGCGCGCCGTGAAGGCCGGTCAGGCCGAAGAAGACGGAGGCTGAGGCGCTGGTTTTCGGCGTGAAGCCAAGGTGGAGATATTCGTTGATCTGGATGAAGAGGAAGGTGAAACCCAGTAGGAGCGTGGTGACGATGCCGATTCGCATCGCCATCTGGTTGTCGCGCTTGGCCGAAACATCTGTCCAATGCATCGTCACCGAGGAGGAGAGCAGGATGGCGCAGTTGATGCCGGCGACCGCGACCGGCAGCCCTTCGCCTGGAGGCCAGCCGTCTGCGGAGACAACGCGAATGAAGAAATAGGCGGCAAAGAAGGCTCCGAAGAGCATGATCTCGGAGATGATGAAGAGCAGAATTCCGAGCACCTCGGGGTTCACGCGCGAACTCTGGTTGGCGATTGGGGGCCCGTGGTGATGTTCGCCTTCCTGGCCTACGGGGCTGGGGATTGAGGCAGCTTCCATCGGTTTCTCCTTAAGCCCCGCTCCGCGCCGATGCCGGCTCGGCGACGATGTGATCAACGGGCAGCCCCGAGGAGTTCTTCACTCGCTCGATTAGATCGGCTCGCAGCCAGCCTGAGCGCGTCTGCGGGTAGGTCGAGATGACGATCGCATCGAAGTCGAAGAAAGCGAGCGCGTTCATCGTCGCCGTGTAAGGGTCGGGGTCGCCAATCAGGCCGGCCGCTGGCATATCTTGCGCCTTCGCACGGTCGACGACTTGGGTCAGACGGGCGCGTGCGCGCTTGGCTGCCAAAGCATCGCCCCCTTCAATTGGGACAACGAAGACAAAGAGCCGCTCGCGGCCTGCCGGCTCGCTGCTGGCCAGCTTCTGGAGCTCTTCGATCAGTTCGTCGCTGTTGGTCGTCCTATTGGCGACTACCAGCGTTAGGTCGAACGGAGATCCAGCGCTCTGCTCGCTGACGATGTGCTCAACGGGAATCTCGGTGGCGTTGCTGACGCGCTCAACGACGCTATTGGCGAGCCAGCCCGACTTGTCCTCCGGTAAGGTCGAAATCAAGATTAGATCGGGGTCGTATTCAGCGATCGCGTCCATCGTTGCCGAGTAGGGATCGGGGTCGCCGACCTCGCCAATGCAATCGATACCTAGCTCGCGCAGCACACCGCGGGCTAGGTCAACGCGAACCTGCGCCGCCTCGTAGACGTTGTCGGCGTAGGTGAAGTTGCCGTGTGTCGGCGTCCGGCGTGGCACACAAAGAACCACGCGCAGCTCGCCAGCAGCCGCCTCGGCGCGTGCCCGGTCAACCAGTGGCTCACCGGCAAGAGTTTCGTTTGCCACTACGAGGACAGTCCGCATCGGGTCAGTCCGCCTCGCTCGCGCCCGCGCCCGCCGCAACCGGCTCCGGCTTAGCTTCGTCGAATACGGCGTGGACGGCCCCCGGCACGCCGTACTCATAGGGGCCACCGACGACCGATGGAATAGCGTCAAAGTTGAAGATCGGCGGCGGTGACGAGACCTGCCACTCGATTGTCAGTGAGTTCCACGGATTCGCCTCGGCCTCCGGCCCATTGCGCCAGGAGACGATTACGTTGTAGAGGAATACCAGCGTTGAGAGGCCCACGACGAACGACGCGAGCGAGATGATCAAGTTCCAAGTTGCGAACTGCTCGGCGTAGTCGGAAACGCGACGCGGCATCCCTTGGACGCCGATCAGGTGCATCGGAGCAAAGGTGATGTTAAAGAAGATGAAGGTAAGCCAGAAGTGCAGCTTGCCGAGCCGCTCGTTGAACATCCGTCCGGTCATCTTCGGGAACCAGAAGTAGACACCGGCGTAGATCGTGAAGAGCGATCCGCCGAAGAGCACGTAGTGGATGTGGGCGACGATGAAGTAGGTGTCGCTGACATGGATGTCTAGCGGGACCATCGCGAGCATCACGCCGGAGATTCCGCCGAGCGTGAACATCGCGATGAAGCCGGTCGCGAAGAGCATCGGCGTATCCATCTTCAGCACGCCGCGCCAGAGTGTCGCGATCCAGGAGAAAATCTTGATCCCTGTTGGAATCGCGATGATCGCCGTCGTAATCATCATCGGTATTCGTATCCAGTCCGACATCCCGGAGACGAACATGTGGTGGGCCCATACGGTGAAGCCAAGCAGCACGATCGCCAGCAATGAGAAGGCCATCATGCGGTAGCCGAAGACCGGCTTTCGGGAGCGCGTCGCTAATACCTCGCTGACGATGCCGAAGCCCGGCAGCATCATGATGTAGACCGCCGGGTGCG